>DASVVY010000001.1:0-9812 GCA_036386335.1 Allosphingosinicella sp.
GTAGTTGAACGCGTCGGTGAAGGACGCGCGCTCGAGGAAGCTGGTGAGGCGCGAGCTGGTCATCGTCTCAAGGCTCGAGAGCGGGTAGAAATTGCCGATCGTCACCTGGATCGGGCTCTTCGGCCGCTGGTAGGTGAGGACGATGTCCTCGTAATCCACCTGACCTTGGGCGAAGTTGAATTCCGCCTTGTAGCCGAAGCCGCCCGGCAGCGTGCCTTCGGCCCCGAACACCAGGCGCCGCGCGCGGGTGTTCCAGCCGAGATTGTTGTAGTTGAGCCCGCCGACCGTGCCGTTGAGCTCCGGCCCCGGAGTCGAGACGTAACCGGCGTCGAACTGGGCGAACCCCTTGGGCTTGAAGGTGAAGCCCGCGTTCTTGTCCTCGAACTGCGGCGCGCCCTTCCAGACTGGCGTCGTCTTTGTGACCTGCGCCTTGATCTCGTTGAGCTGCTCCTGGAGCGCCTCGACCTGCGCTTCGAGGAAGGCGGCCTGCGCGGCGAGATCCTCGTTGCTGGTGGCGGCTTCCGGCGCGACGGTGAGGTCGGCTTCCGCGGATGCGTCCTGCGCCTGTGCGGCGGCGGCCCAGCTGAGCGCGCTCGTCGCGAGGAGGGTGCGGGCGATCGTCTTCGATTTCATCTTTGCTTTTCCGTTTGCTCGATGGGCGCCGCGCCCGGTCGGACGCGGCAGTTTCGGTGTCGGGAGGGTGCGGCGCACCGAGCGCCGCGCAGTCACTTGATGCTGGCGAGCGCCACGGGAGAGAGTTCCCGCGCAACCCTGGCGTAGGTCGCCCGAACCCGGTCGGGCGAAGCGATCATGCCGCAGCGGACGAGGTAGCCGTTGCGGCTCCACGTGGTTTCGCGGGTGAACTCGGCGACGAACTGGCGGATGCCCGGGATCGCCGCGGCGTGGGCGTTCTTCACGTAGATGTAGAGCGGCCGCGCGCCCGGGTAGCGGAAGCCGGCGATGCTGTCGTAGGTCGGTGCGATGCTGTTGATCGTCGCGCCGCGTAGCGTCCCGGCATTCTCCTCAAGGTAGGAATAGCCGAAGAAGCCGTAGGAGCCGGGCGTTGCGGCGAGCTTGCGGACGATGAGGTTGTCGTTCTCGCCGGCCTCGATGTAGGCGCCGTCCCTGCGGATGCCGGTGCAGATCGCCTTGAACCTTGCCTCGTCCGTCTTCTTCATCGCGGCCACGACGGCGTTCTTCTCGCAGGCGGGTGTCATCAGCAGCTCCCCGATCGCGTCGCGGGTGCCGGACGTCGGCGGCGGGCCGTAGACGCGAATCGGGATCGCCGGCAGCTTGCCGTTGACGTCCCTCCAGGTCTTCGCCCGATTCGGCTTGCCGAACGGCGTCGCGGCGAGAGCCATGTAGATGTCGCGGGTGGTGAGGCTCAGCGGCGGGCTGTTCTTGGCGCCGGCAAGAACGATGCCGTCGAGGCCGACCTGGATTTCCGTGATCTTGGTGACGCCGTTCTGGGCGCAGAGCTTGGCCTCCGAAGCCTTCATCCGGCGCGACGCGTTCTCGATGTCGGGAAAGCGCTCGCCGACACCCGCACAGAACAGCTTCATGCCCGCTCCCGTCCCGGTCGACTCGATGATCGGCGCGGGAATGCCGGGATTGGCGCGGGCGAAGCGTTCGGCCACCGCCGTCGCGAACGGGTAGACGGTGGACGAGCCGACGATGCGGATGTTGCGCCGCGCCGCGGCCCATGCCGGCGTCGCCGCGACGGCGGCAAGCGTGACGGCGGTGACAAGAATTCTGACCTTCATTGGAGTTTTCCCCTTTGCCGGCCGCGAATCGCTGCGGCCTCGAGGAGGAGAGGTAGCGGCGAGCGGTGACACGCTCGGGAAGGTTGAGGGACTCGCGCGTGACGGGGCCGTCACGAAGCTGTCACGTCAGGCGTCGATGCCTTCCGAATCGAGAGAATAGCCGGCGGAGCGGGCGGTGCGGATGATGTCGGGGCGGCCGCCGCCGTTGAGCGCCTTGCGGAGGCGGCGGATGTGGACGTCGACGGTCCTCAATTCGATGTCGCTGTCGTGGCCCCAAACCTTGTCGAGCAATTGCTCGCGCGAGAAGACGCGGCCCGGTTGCTCGATGAAGTGCCGGAGCAGGCGGAACTCGGTCGGGCCGAGCGGGAGCACGCGGCCGCCGCGCCGCGCCTTGTGCGCAGCCACGTCCAGTTCGATGTCGGCGTAACGGAGCACCTCGCCTGCGAGTGCGGGACGCACGCGCCGCAGCACGGCGGCGACGCGGGCGATGAGCTCGCGGGGGGAGAAGGGCTTGCTGAGGTAGTCGTCGGCGCCGGTCTCCAGTCCCCGGATCCGGTCCATTTCCTCCCCGCGTGCGGTCAACATGATGATCGGGACGTGCGCCGTGGCGGCTTTGCGGCGCAGCTGGCGGCAGACTTCCAGGCCCGAGGTTCCCTCGATCATCCAGTCGAGCAGGATGATGTCCGGCACCGCTTCCGCCGCGAGCATCAGCGCCTGCTCGCCGTCGGAGGTCCAGCGTATCTCGAACCCCTCCCGCTCGAAATGCCAGAGGAGGAGATCGGCCAGGACCTTGTCGTCCTCGACGAGCAGCATCTGGGGCTTGATCATTGCGCCGGCGGAGCCTCGCCGCCCCGGGCCCGGTCCGCGAGCCGCTCTCCGGTGGCGGCGAAATAGACCATTTCTGCGATGTTGGTCGCGTGATCGCCGATCCGCTCAATATTCTTTGCGACGAACAGCAGGTGCGCGGAGCGGGTGATGTTCTGCGGATCCTCCATCATGAAGGTGAGCAGCGCGCGGAAGATGCTGTTGTAGAAATCGTCGACCGCCGCGTCCCGCTCGCACACCGCCTGCGCCTTCATCGGGTCCCTCGCCACATAGGCGTCGAGGACGTCGTGAACCATCTCGGAGGCGATGCGGGCCATCTCCGAGAGAAGCGAGACCGGTTCGATGCGGCCGCTGCCCTCGAGCTCGGGCACGCGCTTGGCGATGTTCTTTGCATAGTCGCCGATCCGCTCGACCACGCCGATGATCTTGAGCGCGGCGATCGCCTCGCGCAGGTCGTCGGCCATCGGTGCGCGCAGGGCGATGAGCTGGACGATGCGCCGCTCGGCCTCGGCCTCCAGCGCATCGAGGGTGCGATCGCCCTCGACCACGCGGAGCGCGCCGGCACGGTCGCGCTGGATCAGCGAGCGCATCGCCTCGCGGATGGCGTGCTCTGCATGGCCGCCCATCTGGCTGATGATCGCGCGAAGCCGGCCGAGGTCCTCGTCGAATGCCTTCACTGTGTGTCCGATGGCCATGATCCGATCCTCAACCGTAGCGCCCGGTGATGTAATCCTGGGTCCGCGGCACTGTGGGGTTGGTGAAGATCTGCGAGGTGTCGCCATATTCGACGAGCTCGCCGAGGTGAAAAAAGGCGGTCCGCTGGGAGACGCGGGCGGCCTGCTGCATGTTGTGCGTGACGATGACGAGAGCGTAGCGGCCGCGCAGCTCGTGGATCAGCTCCTCGATGCGGGCGGTGGCGATCGGGTCGAGCGCCGAAGCGGGCTCATCCATCAGGATCACTTCCGGATCGACGGCGATCGCGCGGGCGATGCACAGGCGCTGCTGCTGGCCGCCGGAGAGCGCGGTCCCGCTGTCGGAGAGGCGGTCCTTCACCTCGTCCCACAGGCCGGCGCGGCGGAGCGAGCGCTCGACGATTTCGTCCAGCTCGCTCTTCGCCGCGCTGAGGCCGTGGATGCGCGGCCCGTAGGCGACGTTCTCGTAGATCGATTTGGGGAAAGGGTTCGGCTTCTGGAACACCATTCCGACGCGCGCGCGCAGCTGCACGACGTCCATCGAGGAGGCGTAGATGTCGTCGCCGTCCAGCTCGATCTTTCCCTCGACGCGGGCACCGGCGATCGTGTCGTTCATGCGGTTCAGAGTGCGAAGGAAGGTCGATTTGCCGCAGCCCGACGGGCCGATGAAGGCCGTGACGTGCTCGGTTCCGATGTCGAGGGAGACGTGGTCCACGGCCTTCTTCGCGCCGTAGAACACGCTGACGCCGCGGGCGCGCATCTTGATATCCCCCGTTGCCGGGTCCGCTCCCTTCTCAGCGGCCGCAGCCGGCATTTCGATTTGCATTTGGGGTTTCACCAGCGTTGCTCGAACTTGTCGCGCAGGAAGATGGCGAGGCCGTTCATCGCCATCAGGAAGGCGAGGAGGACGAGGATGGCGGCGGAGGTCTTCTCGACGAAGCCGCGGCTGACCTCGTCGGACCAGAGGAAGATCTGGACCGGGAGGACGGTCGCCGGGTCCGACAGGCCGGCCGGCGGGGCTGCGATGAAGGCGCGCATGCCGATCATGAGCAGCGGCGCGGTCTCGCCGAGCGCGCGGGCCATGCCGATGATCGTGCCGGTGAGGATGCCCGGGAGCGCCAGCGGCAGCACATGGTGGAAGACGACCTGCACCGGGCTGGCGCCGACGCCGAGCGCGGCGTCGCGCACCGACGGCGGCACCGCCTTCAAGGCGTTGCGCCCGGCGATGACGATCACCGGCATCGTCATCAGCGCCAGCGTGAGCCCGCCGACGAGCGGCGCCGAACGGGGCATGTTGAGGACGCTGAGGAAGACGGCGAGGCCGAGCAGGCCGAAGATGATCGAGGGCACCGCGGTGAGGTTGTTGATCGACACCTCGATGAAGCTCGTCCAGCGATTCCGCGGCGCATATTCCTCCAGATAGACGGCGGAGAGCACGCCGACCGGAAAGGCGAGGGCGAGGGTCACCAGCATGGTCAGCAGCGAGCCCTTGAAAGCGCCCCAGATGCCGACCGCGGCCGGATCGGTGGCGTCGGAGGAGGTGAGGAAGCGGGCGTTGAACCCCCGCTCGATCGCGCCCGCCCGCTTCAGCCGATCATATTCCGGCCGGGCCTCGAGACCGGACGCGGCCGGCAGCCAGAACTCCGCCTTGCGCTCGAGCAGGGAAGGATCCCCGGCGATCCGCTCGCGCACGCGCAGCCATCCGGCTTCGGAGACGAGGTCGGCGCCGGCGGGGCCATATTGCGCCCGCGCCGCGGCAGCGACCGTGCCCTCGATGTCCGCGGCCGCCAGCGCCTGCTCTGCCCCGGGGCCCTTCAGGGCGGCGGGATCGATGAACAGCTCCGAGGCCGGGAAGTCGACGGTCACCTTCACCCGGTCTTCCATGAAGCCGCCGGCGCCGTTCCAGGCCATCGTGCCGAGCAGGAAGACGAGGAAGCCGAGGCTGAGCCCGATGGCGGCGAGGCCGACCAGCTTGAAGCGGCGCTCGCTGGCGTAGCGCTTGCTCAGCCGCGCGCGCATCGCCTCGCTGCTCCAGTGGGTGGGCGCTCTACTCATAAGCTTCCCGGTATTTGCGGACGACGCGCAGCGCGACGACGTTCAGCATGAAGGTGATGAGGAAGAGGACGAGGCCGAGAGCGAAGGCCGCGAGCGTCTTGGGGCTGTCGAATTCCTGGTCGCCGGTGAGCAGCTGGACGATCTGCGCGGTGACCGTGGTGACGCTGTCGAAGGGGTTGGCGGTGAGGTTCGCCGCCAGGCCGGCCGCCATGACCACGATCATCGTCTCGCCGATCGCCCGGCTGACGGCGAGGAGGACGCCGCCGACCACGCCCGGCAGCGCCGCCGGGACGAGCACCTTGCGGATCGTCTCAGACGTGGTCGCGCCGACGGCGAGCGAGCCGTCGCGCATCGACTGCGGCACTGCCGCCAGGCTGTCGTCGGCCATCGAGGAGACGAAGGGGATGATCATGATCCCCATCACCAGACCCGCTGCCAGCGCCGATTCCGAGGAGGCGGGGATGCCGAGCGTCGCCCCGAAGTCGCGCACGGCCGGCGCGACCGTCAGCGCGGCGAAATAGCCGTAGACCACGGTCGGGATGCCTGCGAGCACCTCGAGCGCCGGCTTCAGCCACTTGCGCGCCGTCGGGTGCGCATATTGGGTAAGGTAGATGGCGCTCATCAGGCCGAGCGGGATGGCGACGATCATGGCGATGATCGCGCCGATGAAGATGGTGCCCCAGAAGAGCGGGACGGCTCCGAAGGCGCCGGAGGAGCCCGCCTGGTCGGCGCGCAGCGCCGTCTGCGGGCTCCATTCGAGGCCGAACAGGAATTCGAAGGGCGAGACCTGGGCGAAGAAGCGCAAGGCTTCGAAGAGCAAAGAGGCGACGATGCCGAAGGTGGTCAGGATCGCCAGCAGCGAGGCGAGCAGCAGCACCGCCATCACCAGCCGCTCCACCTTCGTCCGTGCCCTGAGGGCGGGGCGGAGACGGAGCCACGCGAAGGCGCCGCCGGCGAAGGCGAGGATGAGCGTGATCGCCGCGCCAACCACGGCGTAGCGCTGGACGGCTGCAGCGAAGGCGGGAGCGATCCGGTTCGACAGCGGGTTGAAGGCCGCCGCGACCTCTCCGGTGGCGAGTCCGCGCGCCTCGTCGAGCACCGCGGCCCGGTCCATGGCGTCGGCGGGGAGGGAGGCGGCGGCGGGACCATTGAGCACCGCGCTCGCCACCAGCGCCGGCGCGACGAACTGCCAGAGCAGCAGGAAGAGCAGGGCCGGCACTGCCGCCCAGAGCGCCACATACCAGCCGTGATAAGCCTTTATCGAATGAGGCCGGGCGGCCGCCGACGGCCCTCCTGCGAAGGCCGCCGCCCGCGCGCGTCCCGCCGCCCAGCCGACGAGGCCGAGCGCCAGCACCAGCGCGAAGAGGAGCGAGGGGGGCACAGTTGGGGCTTATTTCAGGCCGTCGGCGGTGATCGGCTTCAGCGACTTCGCCGCCTCTTCCTGCGCCGCCAGCGCGTCGGCCGGCGAGGCGATGAGGCCGCGGCGGATGAGATAGCCGTTCGCGCCCCAGCCCCTGGCGAACTCGGCCACGAACTCGCGGATGCCGGGGACTGCGGAGAGGTGATCGCCCTTCACGTAGATGAAGAGCGGCCGCGCGCCGGGATATTTGAAGGTGGCGATCGTCTCCGCCGTCGGCGCCACGCCGGCGAGCGGGATGCCCCGCACCTTGTCGGCATTCTCGTCGAGGAACGAATAGCCGAGGATGCCAACGGCTCCCTCGTTGGCGGACACCTTCTGGACGAGGAGGTTGTCGTTCTCCCCCGCCTCGACATAGGCGCCGTCCTCGCGGATCTTCGTGCAGACCTCCTTGTGGCGGTCCTTGTCCTTCGCCTTCAGCGCCTTCATCGCCGGGTCGCTCTCGCAGCCCTTCTCAAGGATGAGCTCCGCGAAGGCGTCGCGGGTGCCGGAGGTGGGGGGCGGGCCGTAGACGCGGATTGCGACCGCGGGGAGGGCGGGATTCACGTCCTTCCAGGTCCGGGCGGTATTCGGCCCCTTGCCGAACGGGCTCGCCGCCAGCGCCTTGTAGATGTCGGCCTGCGTCAGCGAGAAGCGCGGCGAGCCGCTCGATTCAATCAGCGCGAGGCCATCGATCCCGATCGGCACCTCGACGACCTGCCGGACGCCATTCCTGGCGCAATCCTCGAACTCGGACTTCTTGATCCGCCGCGACGCATTCTCAATGTCCGGGTGGCCGGCGCCGACGCCTGCGCAGAACAGCTTCATGCCCGCGCCGGTGCCGGTGGATTCGATGATCGGAGCCTTGAAACCAGGGTTATTGCGGACGAACTGCTCCGCGACCGCCGTGGCGAAAGGATAGACGGTGGAGGAGCCGACGATGCGGATCTGGTCGCGGGCGCCGCCTCCGCCCGCCGGCGAACCGCCTTCGCTACACCCCGCGAGCGCTACGGCGACGAGCGACGCCGCCAGGACAATCTTCTTCAACACGGACCTCCGTCAGGTGCGGCCGATTCGCCGGCCGACGGCGCCTGGATAGAAGCCGCATGCGAAACGACGGCGACACTTGAATGAAGCTTTTGTGACGGCGGTGCGCCGGGAGCCCGGCGGATTACCGCTGGACA
Organism: Allosphingosinicella sp.; assembly: GCA_036386335.1. Lineage (GTDB taxonomy): Bacteria > Pseudomonadota > Alphaproteobacteria > Sphingomonadales > Sphingomonadaceae > Allosphingosinicella. The sequence continues at coordinate 7,916 of DASVVY010000001.1, forward strand.
GCCCCGCGCCTTTGCGGGATTGTCGCTGCCACACCGAGTCAACTGCGCGTGCGAAAGCTCTGGGGAAGGGGCTTAGCCGGCGGCCGGAGCCTCACTCCGCCGCCGCAATTGCGGGGAAGGGGGGCACATGATCCGCTGGCGAACGGCGCCGTTCCGGCTCATGGCCTTTGCCTGCTTCGCTCTCCTCGCCGCCCTCGACCCCGCGGTAGCGGTCACGACACACGAGCTTTGCGGAAGCGCACCCGGCCCGCAGGGCAGCCAGGCCTATCCGACCGACGCCGAGCTGATCGCCGCCGCGGATGCCACCGAAGCGCGCCTCGGCGGCGCCAATCCCCCAGCTGCCACGCTCGATGCAGCCCTCGCCGCGCTGGCGGTGCCGGGTTCCGCCGCGCAGGCGCCTTCGAGCGGCGCGCTCGCCCAATATTGCACCGCGGCCGGCGAGGTGATGCGGCTGTCGGTGCAGGGGAGCCAGGTGCAGGCGCAGACCTATCTGATGACGGGCTTCCGTGCGGCCCAGGCGGCCGGGGAGGAGCGCCTCTCCTCCCGTGCCGCCTACCGGCTCGGCCTCGTCTCGGTTTCCGGCGGCGCGGGCGGGACTCGCGGGAGCGGCGGCGGCTCGTCCAGCCGCGAGGTGCCGGTGACGGAAGCCGCCGCGCTGGAGCCGTGCAACGAGCTCGCCGACCGGAGCCTGGCGAACACGTCCAACGCCTACCTCTCGATGCTGGCGCTGCAATGCGCTTCCGCGAGGGCGAAGATATCCGGCGATCCTGCGCTCTCGGCCCTTGCCAGCCTCCGCCTCGCCCGGCTGGCGCTGGCCATTTCCCGCGGCCCGGCCGTTGAAGGCGAGGCGCTGCGGGCTTTCGCGCTGGAGCGGGCGCTGGAGGCGCTCCCGACCGCCGCGAAGGTGCCGCAGCCGGCGCTGCGAGCGGAGCTTGCCGGACGGCTGGTGGGCACCGCGATCGACCTCGGCGCGGCCGACCAGCCGGCGCTCCGCGCGGGAATCGCCGTCATGCGGCAGGATGCCGGCGGCAATCCTGCCGCGACCAGCTTCGCCGACGCGCTCGAGGCACGGCTGGCGCTGCTCGCCGGCGACCGTGCCGGCGCGCAGCAGCTGATCGAGCAGGCGATCCTCGCCGAGAGCCAGCGGGCGCTGCCCGCGCGGCTGCCCGAATATTACCTCCTGCTCGGCGAGGCCGATCCCGCCCGGCGCGAGCGCCACGTCTTCGCCGGCTACACCGCCCTCAACAATCTTCGCCCCTCGCTGCCGCGGATCGATCCGGTGACCGAGGAGCCGACCTTCTCGCTCTATATGCGCGACGTGTTCGAGCGGGCGGTCGAGGTCCAGCTCGCCAGCGTCGATGCAGCTCGCGAGGGCATACGCATTCGCGCCGCGCAGGAAATCGTGGAGGCCTACCGCCAGGCAGAGCTGCAGAGCGCAGTGGGCAGCGAATGCCTGCCGCCGCGCGATCCGGTGAAGCCGCAGGACCTCGCGGCAGGCGAAATCCTCCTCTACCCGCTGCTGCTCCCGGACCGGGTCGAGCTGCTCTACGTCTCCGGGACCGACGCCGCACGGGGCGACACCAACTACCGCCGGCTTCCCGCCAATCGCGCCGCCAACCGGCAGGAGGTGGCGCGGCTGGTCGAGGAGATGGTCCTCTCCACCACCTACGGCGAGGACGAGGCGTGGCGGGAGCCTGCCAAGCGCCTCTACGACATCCTCATCCGACCCATCGAAGGACAGCTCCAGCCCGGCGCCACGCTGGCGATCATCCCCGACGGCGCGCTCAGGAACCTGCCCTTCGCGGCCCTGCTCGACGGCAACGGCAAGTTCCTGGTCCAGAAGACCCGCCTCACCGTCGCGCCGGCGCTCGCCTATCTCCAGCCCGGCGGGGCTGAG
>DASVVY010000002.1:0-37410 GCA_036386335.1 Allosphingosinicella sp.
GGGCGGACGGGTCGGCGATGTAGACGTCGCGGACCAGCGGCTGCGACAGATAGCGCAGGCCCTCGGGCGAGCGCGCCTCCTCGTTCTGGACGGCCGGCGCGCAGGCTGCGGCGGCGAGCGCAGCGGACGCCGCGGCGGCGAGCCTCAGGGCAAATTTCGTCCGGAGCACGCTTCTTCCTCCTTCTTCCTCTCAAGCGGTACAAACCGTCGGCGGCGATAAGGTTCGATCCGCGCGGAGCGCAAACGAAAAGGGCCGCCCTTCCCGGGCGGCCCTTTGCCTAAGGTCCTGAAGCGGTGCTCAGGTGGCCTTGTCGCCCGCCTCGCCGACGGACTCGATGTCCTCTCCGGCGCCCTTCACCGTGTTGCATGCGGCGAGGGCGAAGCTCGTTGTGATGAGGCAGAGTGCGAGAAGCTTGCGAACCATCGATCGTCTCCCGGCTGGGGTGGCACAGAGCACGTCGTCGCGTCGGCGTACCAGGTGCAGCAGGAACCGTCAGGGGCGGCATCCGGTTCCCGCCCGTAACGAGCCAGGCGCGGTCCGCAGCCGCGCCGGACACGAAAAAGGCGCCGCCCGTTGCGGGACGACGCCTCTCCGGTCCCTGCGGGACGAAAGGATCAGGTCGCGCGATCGCCGGCTTCGCCCACCGACTCGACGTCGCGCCCGACGCCCTTGACGGTGTTGCACGCCGAGAGGGCGATGGTGCTGGTGATGAGGCAGAGTGCCAAAAGCTTACGAACCATGGGTACATCTCCTGCTGCTCGACAGACGCGTCGGCCGCGTTGGGCGTGCTGTCGCGCGGGTAAATGCGCGCCCGGCGGGAGGGTTCCCGCGGGAGGTGCCGGCACCGCTGCGGAGCGCTCCGCTATGCGAAATTCGCCTTTGCCTCCGCCGCCTCACGGGGCGCGATCAACCCGATGAGCACCGGCATCCACCGGATGATGCCAGCCAGTTCGAGAAGATGAACGTCGAGGCCTGAACAGGTGAGCGTGGCGAGGTCGATATCGATGGTCACCGGCCACAGAAACAGCAGCGCCCACCATAAAGACCGGCCCGAGTCCCGCAGCCGGCGGATGGTGAGGAGAAGGAGCGCGACCCACGCCACCAAGGCGAAGGGGACCGCCACCCACGGGGACAGCAGCACTGCCAGCGCCAGTGACCCGGCATAGCCGAGGGGAACGAGCAGCGCGACGGCAAGCCCGTACGAGCGCCGGTCGGTGCGGCCGGAAGGGTCGAAGTTCGCGACAGAAAGCATCATCGGCCGCGATCCTATCGACGGCTGCTTCCGCGTCAATCTCGCCGAGGGTACTTAGGGAACGCGGGCTTGGCTGCTAGGAAAGCCCGATGATCGACCGCCGGACACTGCTGTTGGGCTCCGGCCTCGCCCTCGCCGGCTGCGGTTCCAGCGGCGATGATCGGGCGGCGGCCGCGCGGCCACTGCCTGCAACGCCGCGTGCCGCACGGCTGGTCGCGGCGGCGCGGGCGCAGGTGGGCGTGACGGTGCATTACGATGCGGCCTATTCGCGCATCTCCTTTCCGCGCGGAGACGTGCCGCGGGACCGCGGCGCCTGCACCGACGTGGTGATCCGAGCCTATCGCGACGCGCTCGGACTCGATCTCCAGGCGCTGGTCAATGGCGACATGCGCGCTGCCTTTGCCGCCTATCCCAAACGCTGGGGCCTCTCCGCTCCGGACCCGAATATCGATCACCGCCGCGTGCCGAACCTCGCCGCCTTTCTGAATCGGCGCCATACCGCGCTGCCGGTGCCTTCGGAGGCGTCTGCCTGGCAGCCGGGCGACATCTTTACGTCGCTCGTCGGGGGAACCGGCACGCACATCGGTTTGGTGTCGGACCGCGCAGGGCGGCGCGGCCCGTTCATCATCCACAATATCGGCGCGGGCTCCCGCGAAGAGGACGCCCTGCTCGATTGGCCGATCACCGGCCGCTTCCGCTGGTCCCTGGACTGAACGCCGCTCCGCCTGCGTCCAGAGGGCATGCGCCTGAAAGCCAAGAAAAAAGGCGCCGCACGGGCGCCTTGTCGGGGGTGGCTTAGACAAATGTGGGCCCGGAGGCGCTACCGGGGGGGGGGGGAGGTTAGCGCGTCCGGGCCCATGTCGTGGATAGCGAGAGCGGGGGGGCAAAAGGTCACTATCCGAAGTGCAGAACGTGGAAGGTGTGCCGGGGTTCCGCAGGATGCGAAAAAAAACGTGTTCTGCCAAAGATTTTTCGGCAACCCCGCGGACCCGGCGGCGGTTGAGGAGGCAAAAGGAGCTTCACGCGATGGCCAAGCCGCCCCCTTCCACCCCGCACAGCGACCTCGACGGCGTTCATCAGGACGAGAAGATGAACGTCGACAGCGCCCGCGAAGCCGGCGAGACCACGGCGAACCTGGCGCTCGCCCGCGACGCCTCCAAGGGCAAGCCGCCTTATTCGGACGACCAGCCGGCGCGGGAGGACCGCAGCCGCTAGGCGCGGTGCCGCGCGAGGAAGGCGCGGGCGCGGGCGTCCTCCTCGGCCATGATCGGCCACAGCCGGTCGATCGGACCTTCGTTGCGCCGCCATTTGTCGGGCCGCGGCGGCGATACGACGGTGGGGGAGGGCGGCAGCGTCGGGCCGAGCTCGCGGTCCCAGCGAACGTCCAGCGCGGCGCAGAGGGAGGCGATCGTCGCCTGCGGGCTTGCGACCAGGTCCGTATACGAGATGGCCTTCACCCGCTCCGGCGGCAGAGCGGTGAGGTCGTCGAGCAGGATCCGGGTGGTCGTGGCCCACTGGCGGGCGGCGATCTCGGGCAGCGGCCGCCCCTTGAGAGCGCGCCAGCCGGGGACGAGCAACAGCGACCAATTCCCCTCCGGCCAGTCCGGCAGCTCCGGATAGGTGCGGAAGCCGCCCGACGCCCACGCCTCGACCATGCTCGACAGCGTCTCGCGCGCGTCGCGGTACAGGTAGACGAAATGCGCGTCGGGGAAGACGGCGTTGAGGAAGGCGACGCGCAGGCTGTTCTTCGGGGTCTTCTCGAGCATCCGCACCGCCCCTTCCGCGGGGCTGCGTTCGCGATCGACGAGCCTGGCGTAGAAGCGCGCGGCGAGCTCGGCAGCGATCTCGGGCGTCGCGTCCGCTTCGGTGAGCCGGTTCGACTCCCAGCCGTGGGCGCGGGGGTGGAGCGACGCCAGCCCCTCGATCAGCTGGTGGCTCTCGCCGCGGATGGTGTAGAGGCCGGGCGCCCCCGCCATCGTCAGGAAGAGGAGCGAGGAGCCGGAGCGCGGAGCGCCCACGATGAAGATCGGCCGCTCGATCGGGCTCCCGCTCGTGGCCCTCGCAGGCGCCGCCGCAGGAACCGCCACGTTGAACACGAGCTGCGCCAGCTGCTGGTAGAAAGGCACATCGTTGCGCAGCCGCAGCGCTTCGCCGCCGGTCGCGGCGAGGTCCGTCCGCACGACCTCGATCAGGCGCCGGTAGGCGGGAAGGCCGCTCTCGCCAGGGCCGTGCTCGGCCCAGGCCGCGGTCCAGCCGGCGACGAAGCGGTCGAGCCGCTTCAGCACCGCGCCGAGCGGCGGCTCCGCCACCGCTTCCTCGGCGAGGAAGGCGATGTGGCAGCGTATCTCCCACGGCGACATGATCGGCGGCGCGTTGACCTTCTCGAAAGCGAGCTGGCGCATTTCGCGACGAGCCTCGGCAGCGCTGGGCTGGGCACCGTTCTGTGCCTGTTCGATGAGCTCCCACAGCCGCTCGCCGCCGACCGTGTCGAGCACCAGGTGGACGCGCGTCCGTTCGCTGCCGTTGCGGACTTCGTGCCACTGGAAGGTGTCGAACAGCCAGCATTCGCCCGCCGCCATGTGGACCGTCTCGCCGCCGCAGCCGAATTCGACCTCCGGCTCGGTCAGGATCGGGATGTGGAGGCGCAAATGGGTGCGCCAGTAATAGTTGACGTCGACGTGCGGCGGCACGACCGCGCCGGGCGCAAGCCGCATCAGCCGCGCCCTTCCCCAGACGGCGCCCAGCTCCGCCATCACCTCCAGGATGTAGGGGCAAGCCTTCAGATGCTCCGTCGGCGCCATCGCGCCGGCGACGGAGTCGGTGATCCGGCCGCCGGGGGTGACGAGGTGGACCGCCTCGTTGCCGGGCAGCTTGTTGGGATGCGGGTGCCAGGCGGAGACGGGGAGAGCCTCGATCTCGGCCGACAGCCGCGCCGCGTCGAAGCGGATTGGGAGGCGCAGCAGGGGTCGGGTGAGTTTCATGGGCGGGCAGGCGCTCTTTCCGATCCTTCCGGGGCGGAATCAAGCGGCGGCTGGCGCTTGGGAGTGGCGCGCCTTATCCGGGCGCCTCCCATGGAAAAGCTCCCCTTCCACATAGTCCACTTCGGCGCGAACGATCCCGACACCACCCGCGGCGGGGTCGAGACTTTCGCCCGCCGCCTCGGGCTGATGTTCGAGGAGGTGACGTTCATGACGCCCGCCACGCTCGATGTGCGGAGGGTGCGGCGCGAGGGGCTGCGCGTCATCTGCGACAACCAGCACGTGCTCGACTGGCCGGCGGACATGCCTGTCATTGGTTTCCAACACGGGGTGGCTGCGGTTAAGCTGCGGGCTGCCCCGAACCTCGGCCGCTGGCGGCTCGCCCGCCGCCAGGCCCGGGCGGCACGGCGGCCGAACACGGTCTGGGTCGCAAACTCCCACTGGGTCGGCGAGACGTTCGGCCGCCTCCACGGCAATGCCGCGGCCCACGTCATTCACTATCCCGTTGATGTCGACCGCTTCGACGCGCGGCTGGACAATGAAGGCTCGAACCTCGTCCTCCACGACGCGCGGGAGAAGCATAAGGGAAGCCGCCTCATCCCCCGCCTCGCCGCCGCCTTTCCCGAGTGGCGGTTCGAGCCGCTCGACTGCGATCCCGAAGCCGTCGCCGACCGGATGCGCAAGGCGCGGATGTTCGTCCACCTCAGCCGCTACGAGGGCAACAGCGTCGTCTGCAACGAGGCGATGGCGATGAACCTGCCCTGCTTCTTCACCGACGTCGGCCTGTTCCGCGACGAGGACAGGCCGACCGAGGTGCAGCTGATCGGCGCTGACACAGCCTATCGGGACCCTGACGGCCTCAGGCGGGCCTTTGCGGCTTTCGCGGAGACGCTCGAGCGCCGCAGCTATCGGCCGCGCGACTGGATCCTCACCCACTCCACCCCCGAGATTGCGCGGGACAAGTGGGCGAAGGTCCTGGTCGACCTCGACTCACGCCGCGCCTGACTGGACCGGGTCGGCGGTGAAGCCCGCCATCGACAACCGCTCGCCCGTGGCGCGAACCCAGGCCGAAAGCGCGATCCCGTAGACGGCCAGCGCGGCCACGGCGGCGGCGACGTCGCGGGTTAGCCTCGGCGCAGCGGCGGCCAGCTCCCAGGCGAGGATCATGGCCGCGAGGCCGAGCGTGGCGGCGACGATCGGGCCGAAGCTGTGGCGTAGCGGGATGCGCACGTCGAACCGCCGTGCCAGCACGATCCGGCGATGGAGCGCCATTCCGGCATAGGCCGTCAGAACGGAGGCGGCGGCCCCCTCGATCCCCAGCGGCGGGATGAGGAGGGCGCCGACCGCCACGCCGATCGCGGACCAGAGGGCGGTCAGCCGCAGCCCCAGCCACGGCTGCAGGTAGACGAAGATGAGGCCGCTGAGGCCGTATGCCGCCTGGATCAGCTCGGCCGCGGTCACCGTCACCATCGCCAGATAGGCCGGGCGGAACTCCCGGCCGAACGCGGCGAGCAGCGGCTCGCCGAGGGCGATGAGGAGGAGCAGCACCGGGAGCGTCACGGCCAGGATCAGCCGCGTGGCCGAGGCGAGCGCCAGCGCCGTCTGCGCCGGGCCCTGCACGCCCAGCGTCCGGGCGGCGATCGGCGTCAGCAGGCTGTCGAGGCTCTGGCGCACCTGCCGCACCGGGGTCCTCAGCTGCCGCGCCATCGCATAGAGACCGGTCGCGCGCTCGCCGAGGATGAGGCCGACGAGGTAGAGGTCGAGCCGGGCGAAGAAGGCATTGACCACATCGCTCGCCATGTTGGGGAAAGTGCCGCGCGCCATCGACAACAACGCGGCGGGGCTGGTGCGGTAGCGGCCCGGACCGAGCGGGCCGTAGGCGCGGCGGGCGCCGTAGAGAGAGAAAGCGAGCGCCGCGAGCGTCGCCACCCAGTAGCTGAGGAGAAGGCCGATCTCCTCCAGCCCCGCATACCAGGCCGCGGCCGCGGCGGCGACGGCGGCATAGGGCTCGATGAAGCTGCGGCTGGCGACCTCGTACCGCATGACGTGCTTCCACCGGGTGCTGGCCGCGAGCAGGTCGAGCAGGGCCTGCCCTGCGATCATCGGCGCCAGCAGGACGAGCGCGGCTTCGGTGTTCGGCGGGATCAGCGTGCGGGGCAGCAGGGCTACGGTTGAGGCGATGATCGCAGCGAGGGACAGGCTGACGGCGGTGACGAGCAGCGCCCCGTCGACGACGACGTGCACCGCCGGCCGCGTCCCGTCCTCCTCGTTGCGGTCGAGCAGCTGGAAGAGCGTCTTGCGCAGGCCGACGCCGCCGACGGTCGCGGCAAGCTCCACCACCGCGACGGCGAGGTTGAAGGCGCCGAACAGCGCCGCGCCGTAGAGCTGTCCCGCGACGAACAGGAACAGGAAACGCGCGCCGAAGCGGGTGACGAATCCGATGCCCGCCGAAATGCCGCCCCGGACGATGAGGCGCTCGGCGGCGGTCCTGGCGGTCATTCGAAGCGAAACCTCTCGGGCGCGGGCGGGCGCGGGACAAGATCGGCCTTGTATGGCGCGCGGCGGCGGATGACTATGCCCTCAATGGCCGCGTCCCCGTCCGACGATCCCCGCCCGGTGGCGGCGACCTTCCGCTCCCGGCTGTTCAACGCCTCGGAAGGCTTCGTGCAGGCGCAGGCCGCGCGCCTCACCCGATACCGTCCCGTCGTCGCCGGGCTTCACCATATCGGCAACGTCAGGGCCGAGCTCCAGGATCGCCTGCTCCTCGCCGCCTCGGCGTCCGAGCGGCTGCGTTTCCAGCTCCTGGGAGCCGTGGGTCCGATGGCGGCGCGGCTGCGACCTTTCTCTCCATCGGTGATCCACGCCCATTTCGGCACCGACGGGCTGCTCGCCCTGCCCCTCGCGCGGAGCCTCGGCGTGCCGCTCGTCACCACCCTGCGCGGATACGACCTCAACCTCTCCCGAGCCCGCCTGCTCTCTTCCGGCAAGGCGACATGGATCCGCTACGCCCTCCGCCGGCGTCGCCTGATGGAGGAGGGGGACCTGTTCCTCGCGGTCTCCGAGTCGATGCGCGCCCGCGCCGTCGCGCTCGGCTATCCGGAGGACCGGACGCTCACCCACTATAACGGCGTCGATCTCGCCCGCTTCTGCCCCGGCGACTCACCGCGAGAGGAGGGTCTCGTCCTCCATGTCGCGAACCTCGTCCGCAAGAAGGGCGCGTCCCACCTCCTCCGCGCCTTTGCCAAGGTCAAAGCGCAGCTCCCCGCCGCCCGCCTTGTGTTGGTCGGCGAGGGACCGCTCGAGCCGCAACTGCGCCGACAGGTCTCCGAGCTTGGGCTGGGCGGCTCGATCGAATTCCTCGGCCACAGGACCGCTGAGGAGGTCGCGCAGTGGATGCGGCGGGCCTCGGTCCTCGCCGCACCGAGCCTCACCGGCCGCAGCGGCGACGCGGAGGGCCTGCCCAACGTCGTCGTCGAAGCCGCCGCGTCGGGCCTCCCCGTAGTGGCGACCCGTCACGCCGGCATCCCCGAGGCGGTCTTGGACGGCGAGACGGGGCTGCTCGTCCCCGAACATGACGTCGCCGCGCTCGCCGGAGCGCTGCACACCCTCCTGCGGGAGCCGGAACGCGTGCGTGCGATGGGTATGGCGGGGCGGCGCCTTGCCGAGCAAAGGTTCGACGCCGACCGCCAAATGGAGCGCCTTCAATGCCATTACGATCGCCTGAGGAGCCGATGACCCGAACCAGCCTTCTTCTCGCCGCCCTCTTCCTCTCCGCCTGCGCCACCGTGCCGCAGACGCCCCGGGAGCGGCCGCTCGCGCTCGGCTACGTCCCCGCCTTCCGCAGCCTGGACACGGTCACGGCAGCGGCGGATTTCCGCCTCTACACCCACATCGCCATCGCCTTCGTGAACCCCGATCCCTCGGGAGCGCTGGTGGCGGGCGAGAACATGGCCTGCATGCCGGGCCCCGAGCAGGCGGTGCAGAGCCGCGCCGACCTGCGCGCCGCGGTGGCGAAGGTGCACCGCGCCGGCGCAAGAGTGCTGATCTCGCTCGGCGGCGGCACCATCCCCGCCTGCTCCGGCGACTGGGCCGCGCTGCTCCGCGCGGACCACCGGGCGGAGGTGGTGCGCAACCTCATCGCCCTCGTCGATGCGGAAGGGATAGACGGCATCGACGTCGACCTCGAGGGCGATCTGCTCACCCGCATCGACAAGGAGGGCAATTTCACCCCCTTCGTCGCCGAGCTCGGCGCGGCGCTGCGGGAGCGCGGCAAGCTGCTCACCTGCGCCACCGCCTCCTACGAAGGCGGAATGGTGCCGGTCTCCTCCGTCCCCTGGTTCGACCTGGTCGGCGTCATGTCCTACGACGCGATGGGACCCACCTGGGGCGAGCCAGGCGGCGAGCATTCCTCCTACGCGCAGGCGGAGAAGGACCTCGCGCTGTGGCGCAGCCGCGGCGTGCCGCGCGAGAAGCTGCTGCTCGGAATCCCCTTCTACGGCTACGGCTACGGCAGCTACCGCCCCAATTACGATTTCCGACAAATGATAGAAGAATTCGGGCGGGAGGCGATGAAGGACGACGTGGTGGGCGAGCGCTGCCCCGGCTGCAGCTACATCACCTTCAACGGCCTCGACACGCTCGCCCGCAAGGGGCGGCTGGCGCGCGAGCAGGCGGGGGGCGTGATGGTCTGGGAAGTCTCGAAGGAGACCGGCGACAACCTCGCCATCCGCACCGTAATCAGAGGCTATGAGCAGGGGAGGGGGGAGTGAGCGATACCGTCCAGCCGCGGGAGCGGCTCGTCTCCCTCGATGTGCTGCGCGGCCTCGCCGTGATGGGCATGATCCTGGTCAACTCGATGGCCGGCATGTTCTACGGGCCGAAGGCGCAGGTCTTCCCCCTCCTCCTCCACGCCCACTGGCAGGGCCTCACCATTGCCGACCTCGTCTTCCCCGCCTTCCTGACGATGGTCGGCGTCTCCATCCCGATCGCGCTCACAGCCCGGAATCCGGAGCCGCGGCTCGACGCCGTCCAGGCGCGGCGCATCGGCGTCCGCACGCTGCGCCTCGTGTTGCTCGGCTTCCTCCTCTCCAACCTTTACTGGTTCGTCGATTTCGAGAGCGGCGCATGGCGTCTGTTCGGCGTGCTCCAGCGGATCGGTTTCGTCTACGGCGCCTGCGCGATCCTGTTCCTCGCCTGCGGCCCGAAGGTGCGGCTGGCGCTGATCGTCGGCCTGCTCGTCCTCTACTGGCCGCTGGCGCTGATCCCGTCCGCCGACGGCCTCGCCACCGACATCATGCACCGCGGCCACAATTTCGTCGGCTGGGTCGATCGGGCCCTGCTCGGGGCCGGCGACCACATCTACGTGAAGGGGCCGGAAGGTTACGACCCGGAGGGACTGCTCGGCACGCTTCCCGCCATAGCGCACGGGCTGATCGGCGTCGCCGCGGGCGAGTATCTCCTCCGCAGGCGCGGGGCCGCCGCGGCGAAGACGCTCGCCTTGGCGGGCGCCGGGCTGCTCGCGCTCGGGCTGCTCTGGTCGATCTGGTTTCCGATCATCAAGGACATCTGGTCGAGCCCCTTCGTCCTCGTCACCTGCGGGATCACGCTGCTTGCGCTCGCCGGCCTCCATGCCTGGCTCGATCGTCCCGACCGCCGCCTCCCCTGGCCGCTGCTCATCCCCTACGCGTTCGGGGTCAACGCCATCGCCGCTTACATCCTCCATGAGCTGACCGCCGGCATGGTCGGCTGGGACCTGCTGCTGGCGCCGTTTCACGCCGCCCGCGGCGCGCTCGGCGATGGGCTTGCTGCGTTCCTCCCCGTCCTCCTCTACATGGCGGTGATCTGGGCGGTGATGGAATGGCTGCGCCGCAAGCGCTGGATCGTGAAGATCTGACGCTCAGTGCGTCTCGGTGACCTTGGCGAGGTGCGGCGGCCGGTCCGGATCGAGGCCGCGCGCGCGGGCGAGCGCCTCGGCGGCGCGGTAGAAGCTCTGGATCTGGAGCATCGGCTCGATGGCCGGGTGCGCCGGGAGCGTCGGCAGGCACGTCGCGCCCTCGCACGCCGGGCCGGCGACCAGCACCTCGGCCCCGCGCGCGGCGAGGTCGGAAACCAGCGCCTCCACCCCCGCCTCGGTGCTGTCGCTCTGGCTGAACACCAGCACCGGAAAGCCGGGCTTCACCAGCGCCATCGGGCCGTGCCGCACCTCGGCGGCGCTGAACGCCTCGGCGTGGAGGCCGCAGGTCTCCTTGAGCTTCAGCGCCGCCTCCTGCGCGATGCCGAGCCCGAGGCCGCGGCCGACCACGTAGAGGCTGGTCGTATCGCGCAGCCGCTCCGCCACCGGGGACCAGTCGAGCGCCCAGGCGCGGTCGAGAAGGGCGGGGGCTGCGTCAAGCGCCTGCTTCAGCTCCGCGTCCTCCGACCATTCGGCGACGATCGCGAGCAGCGCAGCGAGCGAAGCGATGTAGGACTTCGTCGCGGCGACGCTCGTCTCCGTCCCGGCAGAGAGCGGCACCACCGCGTCGGCGAGCGTCGCCAGCGGCGATTCGGGGGCGTTGACGAGCGCGATCACGAATGCGCCGGCGTCCTTCGCGGCCTGGGCGCTGGCGATCAGGTCCGGGCTCCGGCCCGATTGCGAGATCGCCAGACACAGCGCGCGGTCGAGCTTCCGACGGACGCCGTAGACGGAGCTGACCGAGGGCGCGGCGGAGGCGGTGGGGATACCGGTCCGGGTTTCGATCAGATATTTGCCATAGGTGGCCGCGTGATCGGAGCTCCCGCGCGCGCAGGTGACGGCGAAGGGCGGGTCCAGCCGCCGCAGCCGCTCGCCGAGCGCCGGGAGCAGCGCCCGCGTCTCCGCGATCTGACGGGCGATTGCGGCAGCGGCCTCGGCGGCTTCGGCGAACATGCGGCTGGTCATCGCCCGCCCATCGCGCCGCGGCCGCCCGGGTGCAAGGCCGCCATTGCAGCCGCTCCGCCGCCGCCATAGGCTTGCGGGCGGGAGAAACACCGATGCGCCTCGTCCTGCTTTTGCTCCTCGCGCTCCTCGCCGCACCAGCCGCGGCGCAGGACGCCGTCCTCCTCCGCCCGGCCCGCCTGTTCGACGGCAGCGCAATGCACCAGGGCTGGTCCGTCCTCGTCCGGGGCGATCGGATCGAGGCCGCCGGACCGTCGCTCGCGGCCCCCGCGGGCGCGCGGGTGGTCGACCTTCCCGGCATGACCTTGCTGCCGGGGCTGATCGAAGGCCACTCCCACCTCTTTCTTCACCCCTATAACGAGACCAGCTGGAACGATCAGGTGCTGCGCGAGCCGCAGGCGCTGCGCACCGCCCGCGCCGTCAACCACGCCCGCGCGACGCTGATGGCCGGCTTCACCACCGTCCGCGACCTCGGCACGGAAGGGGGCGGCTATGCCGATGTCGGCCTCAGGCAGGCGATCGACGAAGGCATCGTCCCGGGGCCGCGGATGCTGGTCGCGACCCGGGCGCTGGTCGCGACGGGGAGCTACGCACCTCAGTCGCCCGATCCCGAAAACCCCGTGCCGCAAGGGGCGGAAGAAGCGGATGGACCTACGCTCGTCACCGCCGCGCGACGCCAGATCGGCCGCGGCGCCGACGTGCTGAAGCTCTATGCCGACTATCGCTGGCGCTCCGGAGAGGCCCCGCGCCCGACCTTCACGATGGAGGAGATGCGCGCGGCGGCCGCGGCGGCGCACGGCGCGGGGCGCACCGTCGCCGTCCACGCAGCGACGCCCGAGGGGATGCGCAACGCGATCCTCGCCGATGCCGATACGATCGAGCACGGCAATGCCGGCACGCCGGAGGTCTTCCGCCTGATGAAGCAGAAGGGGGTCGCCCTCTGCCCGACCCTGGCCGCGACCGACGCGATGGCGCGGTATCGGGGCTGGACCGGCGGGGCGCCGGAGCCGGAGGGGGTCGCCGAGAAGCGCAAGAGCTTCGCCGCCGCGCTGGCGGCCGGCGTGGACATGTGCATGGGCGGCGACGTTGGCGTCTATGCGCATGGCGAGAATGCGCGCGAGATGGAGCTGATGGTCGCCTATGGGATGCGGCCGGAGGCGGTGGTTGCGGCCGCCACCTCCGGCAACGCCCGGATCTTCCACCTCGCCGACCGCGGGTCGGTGCGGCCCGGCCTCCTCGCCGACCTGGTGGCGGTGGAGGGAGATCCGGCGCGGGACATTGCGGCGGTTCGCGCGGTGCGGATGGTGATGAAGGGCGGCAAGATCGTGCGCGAACGCTGAGCCGCGATTGCTGCAGTGCACAATCCGCACTTGCCGTCGCGCATTCCGCATTTGCGACCCTCCCTCGGGCCCGCCACATTCTCCGGCAGGAGACAATCCGGATTTGCACCTATGCGTGATGATGACCTGAAGCGCCCCGGCGCCGCCACCGTGAGCGACGTCGCCCGCGCCGCCGGCGTGTCGGCGATGACCGTCTCGCGGGTCGTCAACGGCGCCCGCAACGTCAGCGACAGGACCCGCGCCCTCGTCTGGCGGGCGGTGCGGGCGCTCGATTACAGCCCCAACCAGGCCGCCCGCGCCTTGGCGGCGGCCCGCGGCGCCCGCGGATAGGCCGCCGCTCCGGCTGGACGGGGCGGGGCGGGAGTGCTTTGAGTAGCGGTATGTCCCGCATCCTTCCGATCGCGCTCGCGGCCGTCGCGCTTACCGCCTGCGCCCCCCACCGCGTCGGCCCCGAGGCGGCCGTTCCCGTCACCGGCACCTGGCGCAGCATCGCCACCCACGACGACCGCGAGCGGCTGCGCGAATGGCGCACCGCCTGGCTTCGAGCGCTCGAGCAGGCGCGGGGTGGCGGCCACGCAGCGGAGGTCGAGGGCGAAGGCGCGCTGCTCGATCCGGACGCCGCGGTCGCGGGTGCGGCGATCCCGGCCGGCGATTATCGCTGCCGTGTCATCAAGGTGGGTGCCAAGACGGAGGCCATGCTCCCCTATGTTGCCTATCCGGGCTTCTCGTGCCGCGTTTCGCCGGGGCAGGGCGGCGTGCTCGACTTCACCAAGCTCACCGGCTCCCAACGGCCCATCGGGCGGCTGTTCCCGGAGAACAGGCGCAGGATGATCTTCCTCGGCACGCTCCAGCTCGGCGACGAGCAGGGGACTCTGCGCTACGGCCACGACCGCGACCGCGACATGGCGGGCATCCTCGAGCGGATCGGCGAGGGGCGATGGCGTCTGGTCTTCCCGTCTCCCGCGTTCGAATCCATGCTTGACGTGGTCGAGCTCATTCCCGCTTCCTGAGAAGGTGCCCCGATGAAGAGCTTTGTCCTCCTCCCGCTCGCCCTCCTCGCAGCCCCCGCCGCGGCCGACCCGATCGCCGAGGCCCTCAAGGGCGAGATGCCGGCGCTGATGGCGATCTACCGCGACCTGCACGCCCATCCGGAGCTGTCGATGCAGGAGGCGCGCAGCGCCGCGCTGCTGGCCGCCGAGGCGAAGAAGCTCGGCTTCCTTGTAACGACCGGCGTCGGTAAGCGCGGTGTCGTCGCGGTGATGAAGAACGGTGCGGGCCCGGTGCTCCTGCTCCGGACCGACATGGACGCGCTGCCGGTCGCCGAGCAGACCGGCCTTCCCTTTGCCAGCAAGGTCAAGGCGACGAGCACCGCCGGCACCGAGAGCGGGGTCATGCACGCATGCGGGCACGACACCCACATGACCGCCTGGATCGCCACCGCCCGGCGCCTCGCGGCGATGAAGGACCGCTGGTCGGGCACCCTCGTGATGATCGGCCAGCCGGCGGAGGAGACGGGGGAGGGTGCCCGCGCGATGATCGGCGACGGCCTCTTCACCCGCTTCCCGAAGCCAACCCACGCGCTCGCCTTCCACGACAGCGCCTCGCTGCCCGCCGGCACGATCGGCTATACGCCGGGGCCGGCGTTCGCCAACGTCGATTCGGTCGATATCATCGTGAAGGGCGTCGGCGGCCACGGCGCGGTGCCGCAGAACACCAAGGATCCGATCGTGCTGGCGAGCCGGATCGTCGGCACCCTCCAGACCCTGGTCAGTCGCGAGCTCGACCCGCAGGACGCGGCGGTGGTAACGGTCGGGAGCTTCCAGTCGGGCGCCAAGCACAACGTCATCTCCGACCAGGCCACCCTGCTCCTCACCGTGCGCAGCTACAACGAGAAGACGCGGAGCGCCCTCCTCGACGGCATCGCCCGGATCGCGCGCGGCGAGGCCATCGCGGCCGGCCTGCCGGAGGAACGGATGCCGCAGGTCGTCATCCGCCGCGACGAGTTCACGCCGGCCGCGATCAACACCGAGGCGCTTACCGCCCGCACGGCGGCTTTGTTCACGGAGCGGTTCGGTGCCGACCGGGTGCGGACGGTGCCGCCGCCGATGGTGGGCGAGGATTTCGGGCGGTACCACCTCGCGGAATCCGGAATCGAGAGCCTGATCTTCTGGGTCGGCGGGGTGCCGGCGGACAAGTGGCAGCAGGCCGGCGGCGACACGACCAAGCTCCCCTCGCTCCACAGCCCCTATTGGGCGCCGGAAGCCGAGACGGTGATCGGCACGGCCACCGAAGCGATGGTCACCGCGGCGATGGGCGTGCTGGGGAAGAAATAGCGTTCAGCGGCCCAACGCCCGCTCCAGCGCCTTCTGAAGGTCCCCGAGGCGATAGGGTTTGGTGACGAGCGGCGCGTCGGCATGCTCCGGCCCCGATCCCGCCGAGCCGTAGCCGGTGGTGAAGACGAAGGGGATGCCGCGGGCCTTGAGCAACGCGGCGACCGGCAGGCTCTCCGCCCCGTTGAGGTTGATGTCGAGCAGCGCGAGGTCGAACCCCTCCCGATCGGCGGCGGCGAGCGCGTCGCCGAGCGTCGCGGCGGTCTCCGCCACCGTGCAGCCGAGCTCCTCGAGCATGTCCTCGGCGGTCATCGCGATGATCGCCTCGTCCTCGATCACCAGCACTCGAAGGCCTTCGAAACTCATCCATTCCTCGCGCGGGGTTCGGCGTGGGACAAAGCGGCCTCGATCCGGCAAACCAGCCCGTCCGGCGCGAACTCAACGCTGACCCCGCCCGCAAGGTCCGCCGCCAGCGCCCGTTCGATCATCCTGAGCCCGAAGCCGCGCCTTCCCGGCGGCGACACCGGCGGCCCGCCCCTCTCGCGCCATTCGAGGCAGAGGCAACCGTCCTCGGCCTGCCAACGGAGCGACACCTCGCCCTCCGGTGTCGAAAGGGCGCCGTATTTGGCGGCGTTGGTGGCGAGCTCGTGCAGCGCCATCGACAGCGACACCGCCGCCTTAGGGGCGAGAGTGACGTCGGGGCCCTTCATGCGGACACGAGTGCGCACGGCATTGATATGGCCGAGCCCTTCCTCGACCAAATGCCCGAGCGTCGCCCCCTCCCAGCTCTCGCGAGTCAGCAGGTCGTGGGCGGCGGCGAGGGCGGTCAGGCGTTCCTGGAAGGCCGTGCGCGCCTCGGCGGAATCGCGGCCTTCGCGAAAGCTCTGGAGGGCAAGGCCCTGGACCAGCGCCAGCGTGTTCTTCACGCGGTGGTTGAGCTCGTTGACCAGCAGCCGCTGCCGCTCGTCCGCCCGCCGCCGCTCCGTCACGTCCCGGCCGATGGCGTGGAGCCCCACCGGGCGCCCCGCCTCGTCGACGGTCAGGGTCGAATCCACCTCCCAGTGAAGCGTCCGTCCGCTGATGGTGTAGACCTCGATCTCGTAGCGGGTGGTGCCGCCGTGCTCGAGCTTGCGGCGGAGCATGTCGGAGGATTTGGCGAAGCCCTCGCTGGACAGGAACTCGCCGATCGAACGGCCGATCGCCTGCTCCCGCGTCAGGCCGATCGCGCGGGCGGCGGCAGGGTTGCAGTCGGTGATCCGCTGATCGAGATCGGCTGTGAGGATCAGGTCGTTGGCCTGCTCGAAAATGCGGCGGTAGCGCTCCTCGCTGCGCCGCAGCGCCGCCTCGGCCCGTGCGCGGCTGATCTCCCGCCAGATATGCGCGGTGGCGTCGCGCAGCATCTCCTCCTCGGCATCGAGCCAGCGGCGCGGCTGCGGGTCGTGCGCGAACAGCATCGCCCGGTAGCGCTCGCCGCTGATCACCGGCACCGTCAGGACGGCGAGGGCATCCGCCTGGCGGTAGGTTTGGCGCAGCTCCGGCGTGTCGATCAGCGGATCCTCGTCGGCATTGTCGAAGCGGACGCTGTCGCCGGCACGCAGCTTCGCGTTCACCCCCGCGCCGACCCCGTCGAGCGGATAGTTGCCGCTGATGTCGGCAGTGCCGCGGGTAAGGCAGCGCAGGATGTCGAGCCGCCCCGCGGCCTCGTCGACCTCGGCATAGCCGATGCGCCCGGCCTTCAGCTCCTCGCCGACGAGGGTGAGCGCCGTCACCAGCAGTTCATCCGGGTCGCTCAGCGTCCGCAGCCGCTCGCTCAGGCGCAGCATCAGCGCGTCGCGGCGGGCGCGCAGCACGTCCTGCGTGGTCTCGCGCGCCTGGGCGAGGAGGCCGCCGATGGTGCCGTCCTCGCTTGCGACAGGCAGGAGCGAATAGCTCCAGAAGCTTTCGTGCACCGCGCCGGCGAGCCGCCGGATCATTGGCGCGTCGATCCGGTTCACCGCCTCGGCACCGGTGTAGACGGTCCGGAACTCGTCCTCCAGCAGCGGCCAGATGTCCGGCATCACCTCGGGGACCGGCCGGCCGAGGGCCCACGGATGGCGATCGGAGAGGAACGGCGCCCAGGCGTCGTTGTAGACGAAGAGGTGCTGCGGCCCCCAGACGACCGCGGTCGGCGCGGCCGAGCGCAGGCAGATGGAGAGGGTGGAGCGGAGCGACTGCGGCCAGCTGTGGATCGGTCCGAGCTCCGTCGCATCCCAGTCGTGCGCGCGGATCAGCGCGCCCATCTCTCCGCCGCCGGCAAGGAAGGCGCGCAGGTCAGGCATGTGCGGATCTCGTCGCCACTGTCGGGGCCGTGGACCGGCGCCCTTCGGCAGGCAAGAGGAAATTCACCCGCTCTCTCAAGGCTCTCCGCGCCGTGCGTGGAGCGCGTCGATCGCCTCCTTGACGCGCTGGCTCTGGCTGCGCGGGACGACCAGCACCGCCCTTTCCGTAGCGACGATCACCAGGTCCTCCACGCCCAGCGCCACCACCGCCGGCCCGTCGGAGCGGACGAGGCAGTTGCGGCTGTCGACGGCGACGGCGTCCCCGGCGACCACGTTGCCGGCACCGTCCGCGGGGCCCATCGCATGGAGCGCCTCCCAGCTGCCGACGTCGGACCACCCCATCTCGACGGGCACCACCGCGACCCTGCCGGCCCGTTCCATGACGGCGCGGTCGATCGACTGAACGGGCGCGGCCGCGAAGCGGGCGGCATCCGGGTGCAGTCTCGATCCGGAGGCGGCGGGAGAAATGGCCGAACGCGCGGCCCCCAAAATCTCCGGCGCGAGCTCTTCAAGCGCGGCGAGGAACGCGCCGCTTCGGAACAGGAAGATGCCGGCATTCCACAGCCAGTCCCCGGCCGCGAGCCACGCTTCGGCGGTCGCGCGGTCGGGTTTCTCGGAGAATTGCGCAGCCGCGAACACGCCCGTGCCCAGCGCTTCGCCGCGGCGAATATAGCCGTAGCCGGTTTCGGGACGCTGGGGCCTGACGCCGAACGTCACCAGGCTGTCCTCCGCGGCAGCGGCCAGCCCGTGCGCGACCGCCGCGCGGAACGCGCCGAGGTCCGCGATCGCGTGGTCGCTCGGCATCACGAGCAGCATCGCCTCCTCGCCGGCGGCAAGTGCGGCCAGCGCCACGGCCGCGGCCGTCCCGCGCGCGCATGGCTCCTCGATCAGCAGGCCGGGCGGGCAGCCGGCCTCCGCGAGCTGGCCGAACACGGCGTCCGCCTCGTCGGCGCCGGTGACGACGATCGGGGGCGCGAACGCCTCCGCATCCGCCGTCCTAAACGCCGTCTCCTGGAGCAGGCTGCGCCCCCCGCCGAGGCGGACCAGCTGCTTCGGCCGGTCGATCCGGGAGAGCGGCCACAGCCGCGTCCCCGCGCCTCCGCACAATATGACGGGGATTACCCGCCGCTCGTCCTCTTCCTCGGCCACGCTTACCCCTTAGCCGCTAAGCCCCAGCGATCGGTTAACGTGCAAAGGTGCTTAATCGCTGTGAAACCACGTCTTCTAATTCGTCATTCACTGGCCGCTGATACTCGATGGGCTCGAAGCTGAACGCTTGAGCCCGCGAGGATGTGAAAATGACGATATTCCGCCGGCTGAAGGACCTCCTGCCGAACCAGCGCGGCAACGCCATGATGCTCGGTGTCGCGGCCATGCCGCTCCTCATCGGATCGGCAGCGGTCGCCGTCGATTCGGTCAACATGGCCCTGACCAAGCGCCAACTCCAGCGCGCCGCCGACTCGGGCGCGCTCGCCGGCGCCTATGCGGTGGTCCAGAGCAAGAGTGCGCAGGCATCGGTGCTGAGCGACCTGCAGCAGAACAACGACGTGACGCTGAACGGCGCTGCGGTGGTCGAGAACGCTCCCTCGACGGGCACCTTCGCCGGCAATGCCCGGGCCGTCCGCGTCGTCCTGAATTCCGACGTGCCGATGTCCTTCTTCTCGGTCTTCGGTCAGACGAAGTCCGTCGTGACGGCGGAAGCGACCGCGGCGGTCGTCGTCAGCGGCAATTTCTGCATGCTGTCGCTGGAGGAGGGGAGCGCGACGGGTGTCACCTTCTGGGGCAACACCAGCGTCGATATCGGCTGCGGCGTCGCGACCAACGCGAAGTCGGCCAATTCGATCGTCGCCGGCGCGAGCTCCACCGTCAAGGCCACGCCGATCACCGCCCAAGGCGGCGTCCCCCAGAGCTCGCACTATGTCAGCCCGACCACCCTCCTGCCCTATTCCCCGAAGCAGAAGGACCCGTTCTCCAAGCTGCCGGTGCCGCAGGTGCCGTCGAGCTGCGAGAACAAGCTGAGCATCGGCTCCAACGACACCTACACGATCCCGGCCCGGACCGATGGCATCTATTGCTACAGGGGCATGGACATCAAAGGAACGCTGACGCTGCAGCCGGGCACTTATTATATCGACGGCAGTAGCTTCAGCGTCGGCGCCCAGGGACAGGTCAACGGAACCGGAGTGACCTTCATCCTCACCAGCAGCACCGCGGCGACCAACGGCAACTCCGTGGCCTCCGTGGACCTGCAGGGCGGCTCCGGCCTGAACCTCACCGCGCCCAAATCGGGCACCTACGAAGGCGTCCTCTTCTACCAGGATCCGCGTGCGACGCTGGGCAATACGGTCGAGATCACCGGCAACAGCACCTCAATCCTGGAGGGGGCCTTCTATTTTCCGAGGTCGGACCTCACCTACAGCGGCAACACCGGAATGCAGACCAAGTGCATCCAGCTGGTTGCCCGCCGCCTCCGGTTCACCGGCAACAGCAAGGTCCAGAATACCTGCCCGACCGACGGCGGCGCACACTCCTTCGCGATGATGGTGGTGAGGCTGGTCGGATGAGGCTCGCAAGGACCATGCGCGCGCTGCGCTGCCCCCTTGCCGCGGACCAGCGCGGCGTCAGCGTCATCGAGGTCGCCTTCATGATGCCGATCATCGCGACTCTGATCGTGGGCATCACCGACGTCTCCCGCGCCTATTCGCTGAAGCTGTCGCTGGAGCAGGCGGCGAACCGCGCCGTCGAGAAGGCCGCGGTGGGCAGCGTCTACACCAACTACGACTTCCTGAAGCCGGAGGTGGTGGACGCCGTCGGCGGAACCCTGGCCGACGTGACGGTGAACACATGGCTGGAGTGCGACGGGGCGAAGCAGACCGATTTCGAGGGCGAATGCCCCGACGGGCAGATGGTCACCCGCTACCTGAAGATATCGGTGACCCAGAAGTTCACCCCAAGCTTCGCCTTCGGCAAGCTGTTCAAGACAGCTTCGGACGGGACCGTTGCGTTGACGGGCGATGCAGCGCTGAGGCTCCAATGATGAAACTCGTCAATCGGATCGCGCGCTCGCGCGATGGGCTCGGCGCTGCAGAGTTCGCGCTGGTCTGCCCCGTGCTGTTCATGGCGATCATCGGCGTCGCACAGCTCGGCATCCTGGCCTTCGCCAATGCCGGGCTCAGCAACGCGGTCGCCGAGGGCGCCCGTTCCCTGACCGTCTTCCCGCGTCCGACGGACGACCAGGTCAAGGCGCGAATCGCCGACAAGAAGTTCGGGCTCGAGGCCGCGTATCTCTCGGCGCCGGTGATCACGACCGGCAAGTCCGACAATGCGGACTTCGTCGAGATCAAGATGGATTATACGGTGCCGCTGAACTTCGTTTTCTTCACCGGCCCGACCGTCAAGCTCACCCAGACCCGCCGCGCCTTCGTCTACAAGACGGAGTGAGCAACGGCTCGGCTCGCCCGCGTCCCTGGTACTTACCTTCCGCGTATTTTCCTGCCATGCAAGTCGGGGGGGAATGCGATGGACTTTGTGCTCGAAAAGATCAGGGCGGACGGCCACCTCGGCTTCAGGCGCAACGATCCGCTGTTCCAGGTCTGGCTGGACGGAAGGCTGGTGGGGCACGTCTGGGACGCGGGAGGAAGCTGGTGTGCGGACATCGAGCCGAACCTGCAGCCTCTGATCAGCGCCGACACGCGCGAAGCGGCCGCCGCGGACCTGATTGCCCGCTTCTGACGAGACGGCGCCGCGCGCGCCTGCCGGGGCAGATCAGCCGGCCGGCGTAAACGCCTCGAAATCGAGGTTGCTTAGGGCGGCCCCGGCCGCGACCTGGGCAAACAGGATCGCGGCGCCTCCGCCGCTCCCGTCGGCGTCGTAGAAGATCTTGCCGCTCGCTCCGTCGTAGAGGATGCGGTCGTCGGCGTCGCCCGCTGCGGTGCCGGCGACGAAGGCCGAGGCGGCGAGGCTGCCGTCGCTCCCGATGGCCGTGAAGACCGCCCGGCTCAGCATGATCCTGTCGTCCGCGACCGAATAGCCGGAGATGGTGTCGACATTGCTGGCGGCGTTGAGGCCGGTGTCGAAGACATAGCGGTCGAGGCCGACGCCGCCGACGAGCGTGTCGTTGCCGCTGCCGCCGCCGAGTTCGTCATTGCCCTCGCCGCCGTTGAGGACGTTCCCCGCGCTGTTGCCGGTCAGCAGATTGGCAAGGCTGTTGCCGGTGCCGTTGACGGCGCTGCTGCCGGTGAGGGCGAGCTTTTCGATGAACTGGCCGGCGAGGCTGAAGCTCACGGAGCTCCTCACCGTATCGGTCCCGGCGCCGTTCGACTCCAGGATCTTGTCGCCGGCGTTGTCGACGAAATAGATGTCGTTGCCGCCGCCGCCGGCCATCGTGTCCGCGCCTTCCTGGCCGTTGAGCTGATTGGCCGCGGAATTGCCGGTGAGGCTGTTGGCGAGGCTGTTGCCGGTGCCGTCGATAATGCCGCTCCCGGTGAGGACGAGGTTCTCGACGAACTGCCCGCCGAGGCTGTAGCTGACCGAGCTCTTCACCGTGTCGATCCCGGCGACGTTCGCTTCGATCGCCTTGTCGCCGACATTGTCGACGAGGAAGGTGTCGTCGCCCGCGCCGCCCGCCATCGTATCGGCGCCCTCGCCGCCGTTCAGCAGGTTGGCGGCTCCGTTGCCGGTGATGATGTTGGCGAGGCTGTTGCCGGTGCCGTTGATCGCGTCGGCGCCGGTCAGGATCAGTTTCTCGATGAACTGGCCGGTAAGGCTGTAGGTGATCGAGCTCTTCACCGTGTCGACACCGGCGACGTTGCTCTCGAACGCCTTGTCCCCGGCATTGTCGACGATGAAGACGTCGTCGCCCGCGCCGCCGGTCATCTGGTCCGCCCCGACGCCGCCGTCCAGTATATTCGCGCCGGCATTGCCGGTGAGGGTGTTGGCGAGTGCGTTGCCGGTGAGGTTGATCGCCGTGGTGGCCGCCGCCGAGACGGTGGCGAGAAACTCGACGTCCATCGCGGCGGTGAGTGCGTAGCTGACGCTCGCCAGCACCTTGTCGGCACTGCCCTCGCCGACGCCCTCGACCACCACGTCGGCGGCGCTGTCGACTTGGTGGGTGTCGTCGCCGAATCCGCCGTCCGTCCGGTCGGTCCCGGTGCCGCCGTTCAGGACGTCTTTGCCCTCCTTGCCGAATATCTGATCGTTGCCGCCGGCGCCGCTCAGGACGTTCCCCTCGACATCGCCGCTGAGGATGTCGCCGAAGGCGGAGCCGGTGACGTTCTCGATCTCGGAGAGCTTGTCGTCCTCGGCGGTGCCGCCGAACCCGCGGCCGCTCACCAGCGAAACCGCGACGAAGTCGCCGGACGCGCTGTAATCGACCGTGTCCTTGCCGATGCCGCCGACGATCGTATCGATCCCTTCGGTGCCGAAGATGAGATCGTCCCCGGTGCCGCCGTCGAGACTCAGGGTCGTCGTCGCCGAGCCGTGGCCGGTGAGGTTGATGCTGTCGTTGCCGCCGAGCGCGTTCACGGCGAGCGGGTTGTTCTCCGTCATGTTGAGCAGCTGAACGACCGCGGAAAGGCCGTTCACCGTCATGATCGGGCCGGCGATCGCGAGCGTGATCGCGCTCCCGGTCGCGGCGCCGTCGAGCGTGAGGGCGGCGGTGAACGAGCCCGCCCCGCCGACGTCGATTTTCACGAGGCCCACGCCGGTGCCGGTCAGATCCCCTACCGAGATGAAATCGCCGCCGCCGAGGGCGTTGATCTCGATCCGCTCGATTGTGCCGAGGTCCATTGCGACCGATTCGACGTCCCGGGTCAGCTGCGTCCGCGCACCGACTGCGATGATGTCGAGATGCTCGGAAGTCGTGATCCCGTTGAACACCAGAGTGTCGGTGCCGCCCTCGCCGTCCACCTTGTCGCTGCCGTCGGTTGGGTTCCAGGTAAAGACGTCCGTGCCCGCGCCCATCGTGGCGGTGTCGTTGCCGCCATTGCCCCTCACGGTGTCGTTGCCGATGCCGCCGATCAGCGTATCGGCGACGATCGACCCGCGCAGTACGTCGTTGCCGTCGCCCCCGTCCAGGGTGACGCCGAGCGATAGCGGCGGCTTCGGGAAGAACGGGTCGAAGACGGGGGCGCCGAGCACATCGTCGCCGCCAAGGCCGTTCAGCCTGAACCGGTCCGTCGATTCCAGGCCCTGTACGAGGAGCTGGTGACTGAGGCCGTTGACGCCAGCACTGCTCACGAAAGACCCGGAAGAGCTTTCGGAGATGCTGATCGTAAGCTGATCGTTGCCGCTGTCCCCGTCGGCAACCACCTCGTCGACCCCATTATCGCCTACCTCCTGGGAACTGTTGGGATCCGTCTCCCCAAGCTGAATGGTGACGCGGACGATGCTGAGGCCGGCAAGGTCGTGAACGGTGATCGTGTCGGCCCCGGCATGGGTCTTGATGCTGATGAATTCCATCGACGCGGCATCCATCGTCATCGCACCGACGTCCCGCGTCAGCTTCAGCCGGCCGGCGGCGGCGGAGAAGTCGAACTTCTCGGCCTCGTCCCCGCCGTCGATGATGAGGTCGTCGCTCCCGACGGCGCCGCCGTCGACCCGGTCGTTACCGTCGCCGGTGGCCCAGGTGAACGAATTGTAGCCGTCGCCGAGCGTCACAATGTCGCTGCCCGCGCCGCCGATGACGTGGTCGTCGCCGATCCCGCCGTCGATGATGTCGTCGCCGCCGCCGCCGTCGAGAAAGTCGTTGCCGCCGCCGCCGTTGATCGTGTCCGCCAGGTCGGAGGGCGCCGCCGCTCCGCTCGCCGTAACGGTCGGCGAAACGCTGCCGGGCTTGATCGTTTCGTTCGCGCTCGTGCCGGTGAATGTAGGCATTGTCGGCCGTCCTCCCCCAGTCGGCGCGTCTCACGCTGCCGACTCCCCGATGCGGCCGTCGGCCTCCCGCAGACGGCGCATAGCCGCGGGCGCGCTTCGTTCCGTTCAATGAGCGATTGCCACGTGTGCTACGCTGGCAGGCCCCCGGAGGAAGAACGCACGTCCAGCACCACGGCAAGACCGGCGACCACGAGGAACGAAAGTCCGCGCTCCCCGCGGCTTACGGCGCTGCCCCGGAGCACAGCTAATGAAACAGGCTACCATCCGGCGAGGGGGGAGTCCATTGTAACGCGGGGACTTAGCGTTGCCGCGTTACGGGCACGAACGGCGTGAGGGCTGACGCGATGATCCGGTGCATCCAACGATGGCGGCTGACGATGGCGGTGGCGAGCCTCGCCGTTGCCGGCTGCGAGGCGTCCGAAGCGCCGCCGGCGCCGCCTGCCTCCGATCCCGCCATCGAACCGCCCGAGCCGCGCCAGGACCTGCCCGACGAGCAGCGCTCGCCGGACCTGCTCGGCGCCTGGATCGTGGAGTCGGTGGCGACGCCCGGCCCTGCCCTGCAGGACCGCTCGTGGGAGATGGTCCTCCTCGTCGGCGTTCGCCAGCTCGAGCTGCTTTCGCAATGCGTGACCATCGGCCCGTTCGACTATGGCCGCAGGGCCGGGGGCGGCATCGCGGTCGGCCCGGTGACGGTGGCGCCCGGCACTGGCCGCGCCACGCCGCCGCCGCCGCCGCAATGCGCGCGGGCGCTCAGCCCTGCGGAAGGGGCGCTCCCCCGCTTGCTTCTGGCCGCGAGGGAAGTGAGGCGGGAGGCGGACGGGACGGTCTCGCTCGCCGGCCCCGCGGGGACCGTGACGCTGCGCCGGCCGAAGGGCGCCCTCGCCAATCCGCGCGGGCAGGCGCCGCCGCCGCGCGTGCCGCCGCCGCTCGGCGCCTGGCGGTTCGTCACCGTCGACGGCCGCACGCTCCCGCCCGGCGAGGGCATGGAGCTGTTGCTGCGCCCTTCCCACATCGAGTGGCGATCCGGCTGCGTCAGCGAAGTGCGCGAGCTGCGCAGCGAAGGCCACCTGCTCCTGCCCGGGCCTTCCGATCCATTCCCGGTCTGCGAGCGCGGCCGCAGCGAGGGCGAGCGCGCGGCGGAACGGCTGTTCGGGGCCCCGGTCGCGATGCGCATGGCCGCGGACGGCCGGCTGGTCCTGCGCGGCTCCGGCCTCACCGCCGAGCTCGTTCCGCTGGTTTCCTAGGCCCCCGCCTCAGCGACTGAGGTGCTCGACCAGGATCTTGATGCCGAGGCCGATCAGCACGAGGCCCCCGAGGAGCTCGGCGCGCTTGCCGAGCCTTCCCGCGACCCTCGACCCGAGCGCGTAGCCGATTGTGCAGAGGAGCGCCGTCGTCGCGCCGATGGTGAGGCACGCGGCCGGGATCATCACTCCGAGGAGGGGCAAGGTGAGGCCCGCGGCGGCGGCGTCGACGCTGGTCGCGAAGGCGGCGGTGGCGAGGCCGAGCAGGCGGGTGTGGCCGCCCGGAGCGGGGCCGCCGTCGCTCGACGCCGCCTCGACCAGCATCCGCCCGCCGAGCACGCCCAGCAGGACGAACGCGATCCAGTGGTCGAAACTCTCGAACCGGTTGCCGAACGCCAAGCCCAAAGCCCAGCCGAGCAACGGCATCAGCCCCTGCGCCAGGCCGAAGGCGAGGCCGAGCTCGGCCGCCCGCACGAGCCTCTTCTCCCCCGTCGACCCGCGCACCAGCGATACCGCGAAGGCGTCCATGGCAAGTCCGAGCGAGAGGACGAAGAGGGCAAACACGGCCCGCCGATTAGCGGCCCCGGCGGCCGCTGTCGCGGGGCACCGTGCCCCAGGCTGGCACCAATGGCTCCGCACGAGCGCTTTTCGGCGGAACCTCGCCTCCCGCGCCTCGTATTGGCAGAAGGAACCGGGACGAGTCGCAGGAGAAACAAGGACATGAGAGCATTTCTGCTGGCCGCGGGCGCCGCGCTGCTGACCGCCGCCTGTGCGACCACCGCCGGCGAAGACATGGCCGAGAACGCGGGCATGCCCCCCTCCGGTATGCCGGCGCCCGAATATGTGCAGACCGCCGCCAGCGGTGACCAGTTCGAGATCCAGTCCGGACAGATGGCGTTGCAGCGTTCGTGCGATCCCGCCGTCCGCTCCTTCGCGCAGATGATCGTCGACGATCACCGGCGGATGTCGGGGCAGATGATGCAGGCGGCGCAGAGCGCCGGCCTGCCGCCGCCGCCGATGCAGATGGCGCCGCACCATCAGGACATGCTGCAGCGGCTCCAGGCGAGCGGGCCCGGCTTCGAGGCGGCCTTCCGGGACGCCCAGATCATGGCCCACCAGGAGGCACTGGAGCTGCACCGCGGCTTTGCCGAGGAGGGCGATGAGCCCGCCTTGCAAGGCGTCGCTTCGCAGGCCGTGCCGGCGATCCAGATGCACCTCTCGCAGGCGCAGAACCTCCCCGCCACCGCCCGCTGCGCGGCGCCGGCGCCCGAGCCGGTCGAACGCAGGCGCGGCGAGCGGGGCTGATCGCGACGGTGACGGCCCGGTCGAAGGGGAAGGGGACGTTGCGGCTGGCGGCCGCGGCTGCGTTGCTGCTCGTAGGCGCGCCGGCGGCGTGGCAGACCCCGGCCCATGCGGCGGCGGCACGCTCGCCGGTCGAGGCGGAAGTGCGCGGCTCTTCCGACCGCACGCTCCGGCACGTCTACGGGCTGAGGAGCTTCAGGCCGTTCTGGATCGAGGGCGCCTCGCTCTCCCCCGCGGCGGAGCTCGTCCTCGATCGGCTGGAGACGGCAGAAGCGGACGGCCTCGACCCGGACAATTACCAGGTCGGCCGCCTGCGCGAGGCGTTCGAGGGGGCGACCCGATCGCCCAAGCGGCTGGCGCGCGCCGAGGTGCTGCTCTCCCGCGCCTTCATACGCTACGCCCGAGACCTCCGCGCCACCCGCTCGGCGGAGATGACCTATGTCGAGCCGGCGCTGATCCCGACGGCCCTCTCGCCGGCCGCCGCGCTGGAACGGGCGGCGCTCGCCGCCGGCGATCCGGGGGCGCTGCGGCAGGCGCTCGCCACCCACCCCATCTACGAGCAGCTTCGCGCGGCCTATGTCGAATGGCGCGACGGCGGCAACCAGGCGATGCCCGCTGGCATGTCGGCGGAGCAGTTCGACGCCAAGCTCCGCCTGAACCTCGCCCGCGCCCGCGCCCTGCCGCCGCTCGCCGAGCGCTACGTCCTGGTCGACGCGGCGGCGCAGCGGCTGTGGATGTACGAGCAGGGGCGGCCGGTCGGCTCGATGCGGGTGATCGTCGGCCGCGCCACCGAGCCGACGCCGATGCTCGCCGCGCAGATCCGCTACGCCGTTCTCAACCCCTATTGGAACGTCCCGCCCGATCTGGCGCGGACCAGGGTCGCGCCCAAGGTGCTCGAACAGGGGATCGGCCACCTTCGCGCCCAGCGGTACGAGGTGCTGACCGACTGGTCCGACGAGGCAAAGCCCGTCGATCCCAAGAAGATCGACTGGCGGGCGGTGGCGAGCGGCGCGGTCGAGCTTCCGATGCGGCAGCTGCCGGGGCCGAAAAACTCGATGGGATCGATGAAGTTCATGTTCCCCAACGAGTTCGGGGTCTACCTGCACGACACACCCGACAAGCGCCTGTTCGGCGCCGCCGACCGCAAGCAGAGCGCGGGCTGCGTCCGCGTCGAGGACGCCCGGCGGCTGGCGCGCTGGCTGTTCGGCCGCGTGCCAACGACGAAATCGACCAAGCCTGAACAGCCGGTCCCGCTCAGCGCGCCCGTTCCGGTCTACATCACCTACCTGACCGCGGCCCCGACGCCCTCGGGCATCGCGCTGCGCGAAGACATTTACGGCCGCGATGGCGCGGGCGGGGTGAGAGTGGCCGCGGGCCGCTGAAGGGGCTCAGCTGCGGAAACCCATCCAGGGCGGCCGTCCAGCTTCCTAGCCTTCGATCTCGACGGCGTCGCGGAAGCGGACTTGCGCCACGATCGTCCCGCTCTCGTCGGCGACGTCGATGCGGTGGGCGAGGTTGAGGCGCCCGTGCCGCACCTCCTCCGAGGCGAGGGCGCGGGCGTTGCGGAGCGCGTCGTCACGGGCGGCGCCGGCGTCGGGGAAGGGCCGGCCGGCCTCGTCCAGCGTCTCCAGCTCGTCGTACAAATGGAAGAAAAAGAGCGGCATCGGGCCTCGCCTGTGGCAGCCCGGGGCGGGTGGGGCTGGAGGGTCCGCTGGGTGGGAGTCTCCAGCCCCTGGCCATCGCCCGGTCTGCTTCAGGCGGCGGCTGCCGGTCTCCTTACGCCCTTATTCCGGCGCCCGTCCTGATCCATGTTGTGACGGCGAAACGACCAGAAGCCGCTCACTCCTTGACCACCACGCCGCCCTTGATCACCACGTCGACGTCCTCCAGCTCGCGTATGTCGGCGATCGGATCGCCGTCGACGGCGACCAGGTCGGCGTAGCGGCCGGCCTCGATGGCGCCGACGTCCGCCGTCCAGCCCATCGCCTCCGCGGCGTTGCGGGTCGCCGCCTGGATCGCCTCCATCGGCGTCATCCCATAGTCGGTCATCACCTTGAATTGCCGCCCGGCGAGGCCCCACGGCATCGTCAGCACGTCGGATCCGAACAGCATCTTCACCCCCGCCGCATGGGCGCGCCGAAAATTGTCGCGCTGGATCTGGGCGACGTCGCGGTCCTTCTTCAGGAATTCCTCGGGTATGCCGAGCCGCTTGCCCTCCGCCTGCGTGTATTCGGTGTTGTAGATGTCCATGTCGAGCCAGGTGCCGCGCTCCTTCGCGAGGCGGATGCCCTCGGCGTCGATGAAGCTCGCATGCTCGATCGTGTCCACGCCGGCGCGGATCGAGTCCCTGATGCCGGAGGCGCCGTGGGCGTGGGCGGCGACCCGCAGCCCCAGCATGTGCGCCTCGTCGACCGCGGCCTTGATCTCCTCGAACGTCATCTGCTGGGCGCCCGGTTCGGTGTTGCGGGAAAAGACGCCGCCGGTGGCGCAGATCTTGATCAGCTGCGCGCCGAGCTTGCGCAGCTCCCGCACCTTCTTGCGCACCTCATAGGGTCCGTCGGCGATCGCCGCGGTGCTGCGGTTGAGCGAGGGGCGGTTGACGTTCCAGTCGCAATGCCCGCCGGTGGCGCCGAGCAGGTGGGTCGCCGCCTGGATGCGTGGCCCCGGGATGAAGCCGCCGTCCACCGCCTGCTGGACCGCGACGTCCGCATAATCGTCGTCTCCGACGGACCGGACGGTGGTGAAGCCGGATTCGAGCGTCACCTTCACGTTGGGCACGCCGAGCACGGCGAAGAAGGTGTCGGTATAATCCTGCAGCTTGTAGCCGGTGATGGTCGGCGATCCGCCGACGTGGAAATGCATGTCGATGAGGCCGGGGAGGATGGTCTTGCCCGCAAGGTCGATCCGCCGGACGCCGGGCGGCAGGGCGGCGGCTGCGGCGCGCCCGTGGCTCACCCGCGCGACGCGGCCGTCGGTGACGAGGATCACCGGATCGTCCACCACCTTGCCCGCCAGCACGTCGACCATGTGCGCCGCCGTGATCGCCACCGTCTCCGCCGACGCCGGCGCGGCGGCAAGCGCCAGAAAAGCCACCAACCAACGCATCCTTGTCCCCCCTCTTGAGCATGGGGAGGATGCATCGTCGGGGCATCCGCGTCCAGCATGCGCGGCAGGGGCGGTGCTTGCATATCACGGGCCCGCGCTTGATCGCGGTGCCTCTGCCCGCTAGCGGCTGGCGTGTGCCCCGGCTCCGGAATTTCATTGTTTTTGCGCTGCTTGGAATCGCCGCCGGCTGCGGCGGCGGGGGCGGCGAGGAGAAGGCGAAAAGGCCGCCGCCGGTGGTCAAGGCGGGGCCCGCCGTCACCATGCGCTTCGTCGATGCGATCGAGGCGGTCGGCACCGCCGTCGCCAACGAGCAGGTGACGCTGTCGGCGCCGGTCACGGAGCGGCTGGTCCGGGTCGGCTTCAACGACGGCGACTTCGTCCGCAAGGGCCAGATCATCGCAGTGCTCGCCCAGGGGCAGGAGACGGCGCAGCTCGCCGAGGCCAATGCCCGTGCCCGCGAGGCGCAGCAGCAGCTCGCCCGCATCCAGACTCTGCGCAGCCGCGGCTTCGCCACCCAGTCGAACCTCGACGCCCAGGTCGCCGCCGCCTCCGCCGCGCGGGCCCAGGCCTCCGAAGCCCGCGCCTCGATCGCGGAGCGGGTCATCACCGCGCCCTTCTCCGGCTACGCCTCGCTTCGCACCATATCGCCGGGCGCCGTCGTCACGTCGGGCACCGAAATCGCCACCATCAGCGACATCTCGACGATCAAGCTCGATTTCCCCGTTCCCGAAACGGTGCTGGCGGTGATGAAGCCGGGCCTCAGCATCGCGGCGACCTCCGCCGCCTACCCGGAAACGCCGTTCCGCGGCCAGGTCGCCACCATCGACCCGGTCATCAATCCCAACACCCGCTCGGTCACCGTCCGCGCCCACCTCCCCAATCCCGACGGGCGGCTGAAGCCCGGCATGCTCCTCACCGTCACGATCGAGACCTCGCCGCGGCTCGGCCTGTCGGTGCCGGAGCTCGCCATCGTCGGCGAAGGGGACCAGCGCTTCGTCTACGTCCTCGCCCCCGACGCAACGGTTAAGCGTACCCCTGTCCGCACCGGCCTGCGCTCCTCCGGCCGGATCGAGATCCTCGAAGGCCTGCAGCCGGGCCAGAAGGTGGTGACCGAAGGCGTCGTCAAGCTCTCCGACGGCATGCAGGTCCGCCTCGCCGGGCCGAATGCCGGCGCGGCAGCGCCCGGGGGCGGCGCCAAAGGCGGCGGTCGGTGAAGCTCTCGGACGTCTCCGTCAAGCGGCCCGTCTTCGCCGCCGTCGTCTCGATCCTCATCGCCGTCATCGGCTTCGTCGGCTTCATGAGCCTGCCGGTCCGCGAATATCCGGACGTCGATCCGCCCATCGTCTCGGTCCAGACCACCTATACCGGCGCGGCGGCGAGCGTGGTCGAGAACCGCATCACGCAGGTGCTCGAGCAGCGCCTCGCCGGCGTCGAGGGGCTCCAGACCATCACCTCGCGCTCCCGCGACGGCCAGTCCGACATCACCGTCGAATTCACCCCCGGTCGCGACATCGACTCGGCCGCCAACGACGTCCGCGACCGGGTCAGCGCCGCGGCCGCCGAGCTCCCCGAGGAGGCGCTGGCGCCGCAGGTGCGCAAGGTCGACGCGGACGCGGCGCCGATCCTCTTCCTCGTCGTCTCCAAGCCCGATTGGTCGCGGCTCCAGCTCAGCGACTATGTCGACCGCACCCTGGTCGACCGCTTCTCCGCGCTCGACGGCGTCGCTCAGGTCTTCATCTTCGGCGAGGCGCGTCCCTCGATGCGCGTCTGGATGCAGCCCGAGCGGCTGGCCGCCTTCGGCCTCACTCCGGCCGACCTCGAAGCGGCGCTCCGGCGGCAGAATGTCGAGCTTCCCGCAGGGCGCTTGGAATCGGCCCAGCAGAACGTCACCTTGCGGGTCAACCGCGCCTTCACCACCCCCGCCGACTTCGCCTCGCTGATCGTCGGGCGTGGCGAGACGGGCGGCTATCTGGTCCGCCTCGGCGACGTGGCGCGGATCGAGCAGGGCCCGGAGAACCCCTATAACAGCTTCCACGCCAACGGCGCCGAGTCGGTCGGCATCGGCATCATCCGCCAGTCCGGCGCCAACACGCTGGCGGTGGCGGAATCGGCGAAGAAGCTCGCCGAGGAGATCAAGCCGAACCTGCCGCAGGGGATGACGATCACGGTCGGGTCGGACGAATCCCTGTTCATCAGCCGCGCGATCGAAGGGGTCTGGCACACGCTCGCCGAGGCGGCGATCCTCGTCGTCCTCGTCATCTTCCTGTTCCTCGGCAGCTGGCGGGCGACGATCATCCCCGCCGTGACGGTGCCGATCTGCCTCCTCGGCAGCTTCGCGGTGCTGTGGCTGTTCGGCTATTCGATCAATCTTCTCACCCTCCTCGCCCTCGTCCTCGCCATCGGCCTCGTCGTGGACGACGCCATCGTCGTGCTGGAGAATGTCTACCACCGCATCGAGCAGGGCGAGCCGCCGCTCGCCGCCGCCTACGAGGGCACCCGCCAGGTCGGCTTTGCGATCGTCTCGACCACCTTGGTCGTCTGCGCGGTGTTCGTGCCGATCATGTTCATCGCCGGCCAGACCGGCCTGCTGTTCCGCGAGCTCGGGGTGGCGATGATCGGGGCGATCGCCTTTTCCGGCTTCCTGGCACTCAGCCTGACGCCGATGCTCTGCTCGAAGCTGCTCCGCCACGAGAGCCGCGGCCGGCTCGCGGCGTGGGTCGACCGGCGCTTCTCCCAGCTCGAAAGCGGCTATGCACGCACGCTCGATCGGGCGCTGCGCCGGCCGATCGTAGTCGCCATCGCCGTCGCTGCCTTCCTGCTTCTCTCGGGCGCCCTGTTCATGACGCTGAAGTCGGAGCTGGTGCCCGGCGAGGATGCCGGCATCCTCTCGGCGCAGGTGTCGGCGCCGGAGGGGACCGGCTTCGAGGCGATGAAATCCTATGTCGGCGAGGCGGAGCGGGCGTTGCTGCCGCTGGTCGGCAACGGCGCGGTCCGTACCGTCATCGCCCGCGTCCCCGGCGGCTTCGGGCCCAGCGACGACTTCAACAACGGCAGCGTCACGATCTTCCTCAAGCCCTGGGAGGAGCGCGACGTCACCACCGCCGACGTGGTCACGGTGGTCAACCGCAAGCTCGGCCAGATCCCGGCGCTGCGCGGCAATGCGGCGGTGCGCTCCTCGCTCAGCCGCGGCCGCGGGCAGCCGGTCAATTTCGTGATCGCCGGCGCCACCTACGAGGAGCTGTCCCGCGCCCGCGACGCGATCATGGCGGCGGCGCGCGACAATCCCGGCATCCTCAACCTCGACTCGGACTACAAGGAGACCAAGCCGCAGCTGCGCATCGACGTCGATACCGCCCGCGCCGGCGATCTCGGCGTGTCGGTGCAGGACGTGTCGAGCGCGCTCCAGTCGCTGCTCGGCTCGCGCCGGGTCTCGACCTATGTCGACCGCGGCGAGGAATATCGGGTGATCGTCCAGGCCGAGGCCGCCGCCCGTTCGACCGAGGCGAGCCTCGCCGCCATCCACGTGCGCAGCCGCTCCGGCGAACTCGTGCCGCTCTCGAATCTCGTGCGCACCAGCGAGACGGCCGGCGCGCGCGATCTCGGCCGGTACAACAAGCTGCGCGCCATCACCCTCTCCGGCGGCCTCGCACCCGGCTATTCGCTCGGCGAGGCGCTCGACTTCCTCGAGGCCGAGGCGGCGCGGGCCCCCGAGGTGGCGGCGGTCGGCTATCGCGGCGAGAGCCAGTCGTTCCGCGAGGCGGGAGGCTCGATCTGGCTCGTCTTCGCCTTCACCATCCTGTTCGTCTACCTGCTGCTCGCCGCACAGTTCGAGAGCTTCGTCCACCCGGCGGTGATCATCACGACCGTGCCGCTGGCGGTCGGCGGCGGCGTCATCGGCCTCGCTTTGATGGGTCAGACGCTCAACCTCTACAGCCAGGTCGGCATTGTCATGCTGGTCGGCCTCGCCGCCAAGAACGGCATCCTCATCGTCGAATTCGCCAACCAGCTGCGCGACGCGGGCAGCGACATCGGCGAGGCGATCCGGGAGGCCTCCCGCCGCCGGCTGCGGCCGATCCTGATGACCTCGATCGCCACCGCCGCCGGCGCGGTGCCGCTGATGATCGCGAGCGGAGCGGGCGCCGGCGCGCGGCAGGCGATCGGCGTGGTCGTCGTCTTCGGCGTCTCGCTGGCGACGATCCTCACCCTGTTCCTCATCCCGGTCATCTACGCCGCCGTCGCCCGCCGCACCGGCTCCCCGGGCGCGGTCGCCCGCATCCTCGAACAGCAGCTCGCCCGCGCCGCGCCGCCGCTTCGATGATCCAGCCCACGGTTCGCACGCTTCCGCGGCGGGTCCGTCGGCCTTGGGCCGCGCCCAACGGCTTGCACCCTCGCCCCCATCGGCGCTAGGCGGCGGCGATGGGCTTCTTCAAGCGGATCTTCACCTGGTGGGACGGCGCCACGCTCGGCACCTCCCTCCACGTCTGGCGCCACGGCAGCAAGGTCGGCTCGGATCCGTTCGGCAACTTCTATTACGAGGCGAAGAAGGGCGGCCGCCGCTGGGTGATCTACGACGGCCCCAACGACGCCAGCCGCATCCCGCCCGACTGGTTCGCCTGGCTCCACCACCAGATCGACGCCGTCCCTGACGAGGCCCTGCCGCCCCCGCCCAAGTTCCTCAGGGACCCGACGCCCAACCTGACCGGCACGCCGCTCGCCTACAAGCCCCCGGGCGCGCTCGACCGCGGCGCCCAGCGGGCGGCCGCCAGCGGCGATTACGAGGCCTGGACTCCGGACGAGGCATGAGGCGCGCCGGGCGCATCGCCCTCCTCCTGGGCCTCGCCGCGCTCGCCGGCTGCTCGCGCGGCGGCGAGGCGGAGGACGCGGCGCAGGGGAACCGCCAGGCGGAGCCGGAGCCCGAGACGGTCGACGTGCCCCAGACGGTCACCGCCCTCGCCCCCGGCACCACGCCGATGGCGGAGCGGGTGGCGGTCGTCGCCCTGCTCAACAAGCGCAACGGCATCTCGCGCGACTTCACTCTGAAGCCGGGCCAGGCGATTCGGACCGGCGACGTCATCATCCGCCTGCGCGCCTGCGAGACGACCGCGCCCTGGGAGGTCCAGAAATATACCGGCGCCTTCGTCCAGCTCGACGTGCGCAACCCGCAGCGGCAGTGGCAGCGCGTCTTCTCCGGCTGGCTCTATAAGGAGAGCCCGTCGCTCAACGTCGTCGAGCACCCGATCTACGACGTCACTCCCAAGAGCTGCGCGATGAAGCATCCCGAGGCCGGCGAATCGACCGTCCCCGCCGAATCGGCCGGCAGCAACGCGTCGAGCGCGCCGAAATCGACCGCCACACGCGCCCGCCGCCCGGCCGCGGCATCGCCCGCGCCGGCCGCCGGCGGCGCGCCGAGCGCCAGGGCCGATTCCAACAGCGCCAGATAATCCTGCTGGCTGATCTCCACCGCGCCGAGGCTGCGCAGATGATCGGTCATGAACTGGCAGTCGAGCAGCCGGTATCGCCCCACCCTGAGCCGCGCGACCAGCCAGGCGAGCGCCACCTTGGACGCGTCGGTCGCGCTCGAGAACATGCTCTCGCCGAAGAAGGCGGCGCCGAGCGCCACCCCGTACAGGCCGCCGACCAGCACCCCGTCGCACCAGCATTCGATCGAACGGGCGTGGCCGAGCTCGTGGAGCCGCACATAGCTCTTCTCGATCTCGCCGTTGATCCAGGTCTCGTCGCGCTCGGAGCAGCGCCGCACGACCTCCCCGAAGGCTGCGTCGCGGGTCACCTCGAACCGGCCGGAGCGCAAAGTCTTCCTGAGCGAGCGCGAGAGGCGGAAGCCGTCGAGCGGCAGGATCGCCCGCCGACGCGGCTCGACCCAGAACACCTCGGCGGCGTCGCGGCTGTCGGCCATCGGGAACACCCCGATCGAATAGGCGCGCAGCAGCAATTCGGGATCGATCAGCCCCATCGCCGCGGGATTGTCCCCGCGAGCCGCCGAAATCAACCGTCCGCGGGCGATCGGCTCTTCCCGGGCCGGCCGCCCGAACTCTGCCGACGCCCATTGCGGACGTCCGGCGGGAATGGAATGCTGCGGGCATCGCCTTCCGCCCGCTGGATGCTCCTCATGACGACGCGAACGCATCCGCGGTGACGGGACGAAAAGGAGGAGAAGAGGCGTGGTTGACCTGACCAGGAGGCATTTTTTCGGCGGGCTCGCCGGCGCCACGGCGATCGCAGGCGCGGCCGCCGCGAAGGCGCCGATCGCGGGCAAGAGGCGCGCCGGCTCCATGTTCGCCTATGCCGCGCCCAGGCTCGACACCCTGCGCTGCGGGGTGATCGGCCTCGGCGAACGCGGCACGCCGATGCTCAAGATCCTGCTCGCGATCGACGGCGTCCGCGTCAACGCGCTCTGCGACATAGACGAAACCGTGCTCGACCTCGGCATGAAGGCGGTGGCGGAGAGGCAAGGCGGCCCGCCGGCCCGGATCACCGGCAGCACCACCGCCTTCACGAGATTGTGCGAGCGCGACGACATCGACGTGGTCTTCGTCTTCACCCCGTGGGAGTGGCACGCGCCGATGGCGCTCGCGGCGATGAAATCGGACAAGCACGCCTTCGTCGAAGTGCCGATGGCGACCAGCGCCGAGGACATGTGGAAGCTGGTGGAAACCAGCGAGGCGACGCAGCGCCACTGCATGATGATGGAAAATTGCTGCTACGGCCGGGACGAGCTGATGGTGCTCAACATGGTCCGCCAGGGCGTGTTCGGCGAGCTCCTCCACGGCCAGGGCGCCTATATCCACGACCTCAGGCACCAGCTTGGCAAGCCGGAGCGCGGCGAGGGGCTGTGGCGGCCCGCCTGGCACACGAGGCGGCACGGCAATCTCTACCCGACGCACGGCCTCGGCCCGATCGCGCAATATATGGACATCAACCGCGGCGACCGGTTCGACTATGTGGTCGCGATGGATTCGCCGGCGCTCGGCATGGCGAAATACGCGCGGGAGAAGCTTCCGGCGGACAGCCCGCGCCGCAAGTGGAGGTTCATCGCGGGCGACGTGAGCTCGTCCCTCATCAAGACGGTGAAGGGCCGCACCATCTTCGTCCAGCACGACACCAGCACACCCCGCCCCTACGACCGCCTGAACTACATCCAGGGTACCAACGGCGCGTTCGGCGGCTATCCCAATCGCATCGCCCTCGAGGAAGGCGGCCTTTCCGGAGACCACGAGCAGTGGGATACGGACATGGCGAAGTACTACGCCAAATACGATCATCCGTTGTGGACGAAGCTCGCCGGCCTCGCGGCAGTCAATGGCGGGCATGGCGGCATGGACTTCGTCATGATGTGGCGGATCATAGCCTGCCTGCGGAACGGCCTTCCGGTCGATCAGCCGGTCTATGACGGCGCCGCATGGTCGGTGCTGTTCGACCTCACCGACAAGTCCGCGCGCACCCGCAGCACGCCCCAGACGATCCCGGATTTCACCCGCGGGGCGTGGGAGCGTGCGGCGAGCTTTCAGATTGCGGTTTGAGCCGATTGTGGCGGGATCCGCTCCGACCGCCGAGCGGCCGAATGGGAACCATCGCCGTCCGGCTAACGTCCGCTTTCCCGCCCGTTGCGGACATTCGGGAATGCGCATGGGTTGGACCAGCGGCTGGTGGAACATTGGCGGCAAGCTGCCGAAAACCTTGGCATCCTTGTGACCGGGCCGGTCGAATTTCGAGACGCCTCTGGACAGCCCTTCACTTGC
>DASVVY010000003.1:0-20608 GCA_036386335.1 Allosphingosinicella sp.
AAGCTCGTTCGGGTTGTCAAGCGTCGGCGGCAGGCATTCGGCCAGGACCTCGCCGACCTTCTCCACCGCCAGCGCCATCCCCTCGCCCGGCCGCCCCGCCTTCACATTGTCGATCAGCACCGCCATCGCCTCGCCCCAGACCTCCGGGGCAACGCGGCTGTGGATCGCCTCGTCGGCGACGAGCTCCGCCCGGCGCTCGAGCAGAGAGAGGTAGAGGAGCACGCCGGTGCGGCCGCGGGTGCGCTTCTCCGTCCCCGCGCGAAACAGCTCGATCGCCCGCCGCCGCACCCGCCGCGTCTTGGTGCCGCCGGGGGTCAGCGCCATCCGCAGCGGCATCCACAGGAATAGGAGCCGCACCACCAGGAACGTGCCGGCGAGCTTGGCGAAGATGTAGGTCATCGCCATCGGCCGGCTCAGCTCCGCATTCCAGCCGAGGAAGGTGCCGACCGCCCAATCGATCCACGCCTGCGGCACGACCGCCAGGGCGACGGGCACGAACAGCATCATCAGCACCGCATAATGGAGCCCGACATCGTGATAGGCGTCGGACCGCGCCGCGACGATGGTGACGATCTCGCCGTCGCTCGCCCGCTCGGCCGCCGCGACCGCCGCCGTGACGCGAGCATGATCCTCTTCGCTGAGGCGCAGCATCACCATCCCCCGGACGCCCCGCCGCCGCCGAACGAGCCGCCCCCGCCCGAGAAGCCGCCGCCTCCGCCGCCGCCGCCCCAGCCGCCGCCTCCGCCGCCCCAGCTGCTGCCGCCGCTGCTCCAGCCGCCGCCGCCGCCGAGGCCGGGGCCCCAGATCCAGACGCCGCGCCGGCGGTGGCGCCTGCCGCGCCGGCGGCCGCGGATCATCGGGATGACGATGAAGACGAAAACGACGATCCAGAAGATCAGCGGGACCAGGGAGCCGGTCTCGCCGCTCGCCCCCTGCCGCTGCCGCTCGGCCGCCTGCAGCGCCGCCTGCTCCGCCTGCTCCGGCGGGGCACTCAATTGCTTGATGATAGCATCGACGCCGGCTTCGATGCCGGCAGGGTAGTCTCCTGCCTGAAACGCCGGCCGGATCGCATTTCGAATAATCATACCCGACATCGCATCGGTGAGAATCGGCTCCAGACCGTCTCCTACCTCGATACGAATTTTTCGATCGTCCTTCGCGATCAGCAAGATCGCGCCGTTATCCGCTTCCTTGTCGCCGAGCTTCCAGGTCTCCCCGAGCCGATATCCGAAATCGTCGATGCTATAGCCCTGGAGATTGGGCACCGTGACGACCACCAGCTGCCGCGAAGTGCGCTGCTCTAAGTCTTGGAGCCGGGTTGCGAGCGCCGCCTCCCGATCTGCCGGAAGCATGTCGGCGGCGTCGACAACGCGCCCGGTCAGCGCGGGCAGCTTCTGCGCGGCCGCCGGAGCACTCATCGACAGGCACATGCAGATCAACGCAAGCCACGCGAGCGCAGCCAGGCGGGCGTGGGGCACCGCCTCTCCCGTCACTGCTGATTTCCGAAATCCACCTTCGGTGCCCGTTGCGCTTCCGGTGCGGCCTGCCAAGGAACCATGGGCTTCGCCCCGTAGATCACCTTAGCTGCGATGACCGAGGGGAAAGTACGCACCTCCGTATTATACGCCTGCACCGCCGCGTTGTACTTCTCCCGTCCCCTGGCGATCCGGTTTTCGGTGCCTTCGAGTTGATCCTGCAGGACCGTATAGTTCTCCAGCGCACGAACTTCCGGATACGCCTCCTGCAGTCGCTGCAGGGAGATCGTCAACCTGTTCTGGGCCTCCGCGAACCGGGCCATCGCCGCCGGGTCGGTGAGTTGGTCGCCAGTCAGCTGGAGTTGGGCTGCGCTGGCGCGCGCTTCGGTAACCTCGCGAAGCACCCCGCGCTCATGCGCTGCCGCACCCCGTACTGTCTCGACAAGATTGGGTATGAGGTCGTTCCGTCGCTGCAGATCGGCTTGGATGTCCGCCCATCTCGCCTTCGCCTCCTCCTCGGCCGTGGGGATCGAGTTGACGCCGCAGCCCGAGAGCGAGACGGCGGCGACAGGCACCATGAGCGCCGTGGCGAGAGAGCGGTTCATCGAAATCCCCTCCTTGTTCGTCGAAGAGGTAGGGGCTTCGGACCGCCTCCGCAACGGGCCGCTCCCCCAACGCCCTTCAAAATCGCGGCGGATCGCCTATATAGGTCCGTGCCGGGCTCGCCCGGCTATGGCGATAAAGTGCAGCGTTTAATAGGCGCAGCGGACCCGGGGGCGGTACCCGGCGGCTCCACCATCTGCACCGCGAGGGCGCCACGCGTGAAGCGTGCCGCCCCTGCGGCTCAGCTGATGGGGCCGAACTAGGATCGACGTGTGTTGAAACGCGCTGTTTTCGCTCGGAATGGGACCACCGCGACGGCCCATCACACAAGTGCCAACGATAACGAGGCGCTCGCGATTGCCGCGTAACCTGACCCTCACGGGTTGAGTTACTAAGGACAAAAGCGCGGTTCGGGCCGCACCGGGCAACAGAAGCGGACACCAGCGGCACGGGGAGGGCCGGGCAACAGAACCTCCCCACTTTCCTTCTTGTCTCGCGCCCGTCTATCGTGCCGCTTCTGCTGCCGGAGACGTCGATGCGCGCCCTTCTCGCCCTCCCCCTTCTCTTCCTCGCCGGCTGCGGCGACGAGCCGGAGAACATCCAGGCGAAGGCCGAGAACCTGTCGCGCCAGCTCGAGCAGCAGGAGCGCGAGATTTCCGCCGAAGCGGCGAACGGCACCAACGCCGCCGCCGCGCCGATCGACGCCGAGGCCGCCGCCCTTCTCAACCAGGCCGCCGAGGGCGCCGCCAACCTTACCAACGCGGCGGACGCGGAGGCGAACGCCGCCGGCAACGCCGCGCGCTGAGCGGGAAAACCGGCCTCAATCCACCCGGCAGACCGGCGGCATCCGCCCGCTCGTCTCCGGCGGCGGCGGCTCCTGGATCATGCGGCAGCGCCGGAAGATCCCCTCATGCCCCCGCGCCGCGATGCGCAGCGTCCCGTCCTCCGCCTCCGTCAGCGTCGGCCCGTGCGCGGAGGCGAGCGCCCAAT
The DNA here is from genome assembly GCA_036386335.1 of Allosphingosinicella sp. Taxonomy (GTDB): domain Bacteria; phylum Pseudomonadota; class Alphaproteobacteria; order Sphingomonadales; family Sphingomonadaceae; genus Allosphingosinicella. Next base: position 3,069 of record DASVVY010000003.1, read on the forward strand.
AAGCCCGCCGCACCGGATCGTCCTCGGGGCAGCCGACCAGGGTCGAGACGATCAGCCTCTCGCCGGGCTTGTCCTCCCGCTCGTCATAGCCCCAGTCGTTGCACCCGTCGCGCCCGCCCGAGACCCTGCCCTGCCTGACGCCGATCCGCCACTCGCGCGCATCGACCCGTCGCCCGTCGATCGCCACCGCGCCCCACATCCCGTCCACCGCCGGCGCCGTCAGCCGGGCCACCACCCGGCTCTCGTGCGCCCAGACCACCGCCCCCATCCCCAGCAGCAGCCCGAACAGGCCCCCCGCCGCCCACCTCTGCCGCCGCCGATAGGCCGCCGCATCGAGCCCGAACCCCCGCGCCTGCACCCACAGCGCGGCCGCCAACCCGGCGACGGCGATGATGAGGAGGAGGAGGGTCAGCGACATGCCAGCACAACGCACCCGTGCGCCGCGGGTTCGCGAGGCGTGAGCAGGGCGGAGCACCCGCCCTCTTGGGCAAGGGGGCAGGGGTCATGGGATCGGCGTTCGGGGGATCGCGCCCTCGCGAGCGCCAGCGCCCCGGTTGCGCATCGGGGCCAAAGGGCAGATGCTGCGAGCGATCCAGGATCGACAGGGAGGCAGGCATGGCATCTCCACGAGCGGCATCGGCCGGGTTGATCGCGCTGGCCGCCGCGGCCACGCTGTTCGCTCCGGCGAAGGCGCAGCAGCCGCAGTTCCGCGTCGGCGACCGAGTCCTCTGTCAGGTGAGCGGCGTCGGAGAATGGCGCCCCGGCACCGTCGAACCCTACGACCAGCGCGACCTCGAGCTCGATCCGGCGGTGGCGCAGACCGGGCGCTATTATCGGGTCCGTCTCGACGAGCGGCCGGCCGGCTGGCAGCCGGATACGTGCATGGCCGGATACGTGCGGTCGATCTCCGGGGCGAACGCGTCCGCACCTCCCGCCCGCGCCGCCGGGCAGGCATCCGCGCCCGCCACGGGCACCACCCGGCGCCCGGTCTACAATCCCGCCCGCCCGCGCTCCCGGGCCCCTGCGACGCCCGCCGCCCCGCAGGCGGGCGCTGCAGCGGCCGGTTCGACGACCCAGCCCCCCGGCGCCGGCGGCCCCGCGCCCCGCAACCTGCGCGGCACCGCGTGGAAGGTCGAATCGCGCGGCTCTACCGGGGTCCAGGTCTTCCTGTTCTGCAACAGCGGCCGCTGGGAGATCGTCGGCTCACAGCTCTTCAATGGCGGCGTCTCGCCGGTCGGCACCTACACCCAGGCGGGCAGCCGCCTCACCACGCGCAACCAGGACGACGGCACCGTCCAGCCCTGGACGCTGACCTGGCCCGGCGGCGACCGCCTCGACGCCAACGACGGCCAGGTGACGCTGAGGCTCCACTATAACGGCCGGGCGAGCTGCTGAGGGGGGTGAGTGCCGACCAGGCTCCTCAAACCCTCGCCACGATCGGGCCATGGCGGCCGCGACTGTCCGACCTGAAAAGGCCCCGCGGTCACCCGCGAGGCCCTTCTCTAAACGGCTCCATTCCCCGATGGAGACGAGCGACTAGTCGTCGTCCCTCGTCAGGAACGCCGGCGCGAACTCGGGCGCGGGGCCGTCGTCGTTGCCGTCGCGGCGGGGGCGGTCGTCGCGGTCGCGGCGCGGGCCGCGGTCGCCGCGGTCGCTACGCTCGCCACCGCCTTCACCGCGCGGTCCGCGGTCGCGGTCGCCGCCGCCACGGCCGCCGCGGTCGCCACCACGATCTCCGCCGCCGCCGCGTCCGCCCCGTTCGCCCCGGCCTTCGCCGTCGCGGCGCGGGCCACGGTCGCGGCCGCCCCGATCGCCCCGATCGCCCCGGTCACCGCGCGGGCCGCGGTCCTCGCGCGGCGGACGCGTGTCCTCGAGCGCCTCGCCGGTCTCCTGGTCGACGACGCGCATCGACAGGCGGACCTTGCCGCGCTGGTCGATCTCGAGGACCTTGACCTTCACTTCCTGGCCTTCGGAGACGACGTCGCCCGGGCGCTCGACGCGCTCGTTCTTCATCTCCGAGACGTGGACGAGGCCGTCGCGGCCGCCCATGAAGTTCACGAAGGCGCCGAAATCGACGATGTTGACGACCTTGCCCTGGTAGATCTTGCCGACCTCGGGCTCCTCGACGATGCCGAGGATCCACTGGCGCGCGGCCTCGATCTGGCCGAGGTCGGAGGAGCTGATCTTGATCACGCCCTCGTCGTCGATGTCGACCTTTGCGCCGGTGGTGGCGACGATCTCGCGGATCACCTTGCCGCCGGTGCCGATGACGTCGCGGATCTTGGTCTTGTCGATCTGCATCGTCTCGATCCGCGGCGCATGGGCGCTGAGCTCGGTGCGGACGTCGCCCAGAGCCTTGGCCATTTCGCCGAGGATGTGGGCGCGGCCCTCATTGGCCTGGGCGAGCGCGACCCGCATGATCTCCTCGGTGATGCCGGCGATCTTGATGTCCATCTGGAGCGAGGTGATGCCCTGCGAAGTGCCGGCCACCTTGAAGTCCATGTCGCCCAGATGGTCCTCGTCGCCGAGGATGTCGGAGATGACCGCGAAGTCCTCCCCTTCCTTGATCAGGCCCATGGCGATGCCGGAGACCGGCCGCTTGATCGGAACGCCCGCGTCCATCAGCGCGAGGCAGCCGCCGCACACCGTCGCCATCGACGAGGAGCCGTTCGACTCGGTGATGTCGGAGAGGACGCGAATCGTGTAGGGAAATTCCTCGTGGCTCGGGAGCACCGGGTGGAGCGCCCGCCAGGCGAGCTTGCCGTGGCCGACCTCGCGCCGCCCCGGGGCGCCGAAGCGTCCGACTTCGCCGACCGAGTAAGGCGGGAAGTTATAGTGGAGCATGAAGCGCTGGTAGGAGAGGCCCTCGAGGCCGTCGATCATCTGCTCGGCGTCCTTGGTGCCCAAGGTGGTCGTGCAGATCGCCTGGGTCTCCCCGCGGGTGAATAGCGCCGAGCCGTGGGTGCGCGGCAGGAAGCCGACCATCGAATCGATCGGGCGGACCGTTCTCGTGTCGCGGCCGTCGATGCGGGTGCCTTCCTTGAGGATGGCGCCGCGGACGATCTCGGCCTCGAGCTTCTTGACGAGCTTGAGGGCGCCGAGATAGCCGGCCGGGTCGCTCGCCTCGAGCTCGGCGAGGCCCTCGCGGGCCTTGGCGCGGGCCTCGTTGATCGCGGTCTGGCGCTGCTGCTTGTCGGTGAGCTTGTAGGCCGCGGCGAGGTCAGCGCCGATCAGTTCACGCAGCTTCTGCTTGGTCGCGGACGTGTCGGCGGCCTCCGCCAGCTCCCACGGGTCGCGCGCCGCCTGCTCGGCGAGGCGGATGATGGCGTCGATCACCGGCTGGATGTTGCGGTGGGCGTACATGACCGCGCCGAGCATGACGTCCTCCGACAGCTCCTTGGCTTCGGATTCGACCATCATCACCGCATTGTGGGTGCCGGCGACGACGAGATCGAGCTCGCCCTCCTGGATCTGGGTCTGGCTCGGGTTGAGGATATACTCGCCGCCCTGGTAGCCGACGCGGGCGGCCGCGATCGGGCCCATGAACGGGATGCCGGAGAGGGTGAGGGCGGCGGAGGCGGCGATCATCGCCACCACGTCCGGCTCGTTCTCGCCGTCATAGGACATGACATGGGCGATGCAGAGGACCTCGTTGTAGAACCCCTCCGGGAAGAGCGGCCGGATCGGCCGGTCGATGAGGCGGCTGGTGAGCGTTTCCTTTTCGGTCGCGCCGCGCTCCCGCTTGAAGAAGCCGCCCGGGATGCGCCCGGCGGCCGAGAATTTTTCCTGGTAGTGCACGGTCAGCGGGAAGAAATCCTGCCCCGGCTTGACGTTCTTCGCGGCGGTCACCGCGCAGAGGACGACGGTTTCGCCGAGGGTCGCGAGCACCGCGCCGTCGGCCTGGCGGGCAACGCGGCCCGTTTCGAGCGTGAGCGTCTTGCCGCCCCACTCGATTTCAACTTTCTTCATGTCGAACATTCTTGTCTTCCTTCAACACCCACCGCCGGATGCGGTGGGGGCCTGTAAGGGACCGATCATGGTCCATGCCGGCGCCGCGGAATTGCTCGCCGGCTCGTCCCGTTGCGGTTCCCCGGCGAAGGCCGGGGCCCAGCCCCACGGTCGGACTGGATCCCGGCCTCCGCCGGGATGCCAAAAGGGCGCCCCAAGGGCGCCCTTTCGTCACTTGCGAAGGCCGAGCTTCGCGATGAGTGCGGTGTAGCGGTCCGCGTCCTTCTTCCTCAGATAATCGAGGAGAGAGCGGCGCTTGTTGACGAGCATCAGCAGGCCGCGGCGGGAATGATTGTCCTTCGCGTGCGTCTTGAAATGCTCGGTGAGGTTGGTGATGCGCTCGGTGAGGATCGCGACCTGAACCTCGGGGGATCCGGTGTCGCCCTTGTCCCGGGCATTGTCTTCGATGATTTCCTGCTTGCGCTCGGCGGTAACCGACATCGTCAAACTCCTTCTTCTTCCAGGTTGAAGCCGCGCACCACGCGAAGTTCGCCTTCGCTGGCCTCCACGAGGGCAACCGGAACAGACTTGTCGGTTGCGAGATGGAGACCCGGCTTTGCGGCTGTCCCGATCACTTTGCGCCCCTGGCGGAGCGCCCTTGCCTGATCGGGGGTGACGGAAAGAGCCGGGATGTCGTCCAGCCCCGCCGCCAGCGGCAAGAGTGCCTGTTCAAGGCTGCGCGCCGTAGCGAGTTCGCCCAATTTGTCCAGTGAAATCGCCCGATCGAGCGTGAACGGCCCCGCCTTCAGCCGCCGCAACATCGCGACATGACCCACGGTTTCGAGGGCGCGGGCGATGTCTCGAGCCAGCGAGCGGATGTAAGTCCCCTTGGAGACCTGGGCGATGAGGGTGAGTTCATTGATTGGAGTGGATGAGACACCGTTCGTGTCGAGCGGGCGAACGGATAAATCATGGATCGTGACGGATCGAGCAACGAGCTCCACCGCCTCGCCGCCGCGGGCGAGATCGTAGGCGCGTTTGCCGTCCACCTTCAGCGCGGAATAAGCCGGCGGCACCTGGTCGATCCCGCCGGTGAAAAGCGGAAGCACCGCCTCCACCTCCTCGAGGCTCGGCCGGCGCTCGGACCGGGCGACCACCGCGCCCTCGCCGTCAAGCGTGTCCGTCTCCTCCCCGAACCGGATGGTGAACTCATAAACCTTGTCCGAATCGAGCATCCGCCCGCACAGCTTCGTCGCCTCTCCGAGCGCGACCGGCAGCACGCCGGATGCGAGCGGGTCGAGTGTCCCGCCGTGGCCGACCTTGACCTTCGGATAGCCGCCCTCCCGCAGCGCCCGCTTCACCGCGGACACAACCTGCGTGGAGCCGGGCCCCACCGGCTTGTCGACGATCAGCCAGCCGTGCACGCCGCCGCCTAGCCGAGTCCGGCGATCGCGGAAACGAGGCGCAGGAGCAGGCGGACGGGCGGGAGGACGAGGCGCTCCACCACATGCGCCTTCGGGAACAGCATCGGCACGGCCAGCAGCAACACGATCAGCAGCAGGAAGCCGAACCGCTTCAGCTTGGCGAAATGCACCGCCAGCCGCCGCGGCAGCAGCCCCTCGACGACGTGGCCGCCGTCAAACGGCGGGATCGGCAGCAGGTTGAAGACCGCGAGGAAGACGTTGATCATGATGAAGTTGCCAAGGTTCATCAGCAGAAACGCCCAGGCGCCGCCCGCCTCGTGATCAACGGTCCGCAACGCAGCGAGGGCGAAGGCGCCGACCAGCGCCAGCAGCAGGTTCATCCCCGGCCCGGCGAGGGCTACCAGCATCATGTGGACGCGCGGATTACGCAGCCGCCTCGCCGTCACCGGCACCGGTTTCGCCCAGCCGAACACCGGCGCACCGGTCATCGCAAGCACCATCGGCAGCGCGACGGTGCCGACCGGGTCGACATGCCGGATCGGATTGGGGCTGAGCCTGCCGAGCCGTCGGGCGGTCGGATCGCCGAACGCATTCGCCACCCAGCCGTGCGAGATTTCGTGAAACACGATCGCGATTATCAGCGGCACGATCCAGCTCGCCGCCAACAGGATGACGTTGTCAGGTCCCACGGCCGGTCCATTCCTCCGCCAGGATCGAGAAGAGCACCGTGTCGCGCACGTGCCCATTCCAGGTGATCCGGTCGGCGCGCAGCACGCCCTCGCGCACCGCGCCGATCTTGGCCATTGCCGCCTGGCTGCGGCCGTTGCGCGCGTCGACGCGGAACTCGATCCGCCGGAATCCGCTCTCGATCGCGCGGGCGATCATCAGGTCCTTGACCCGCCGGTTGAACCCGGTCCCGCGCAGCCGCGGCACGTAGAAAGTATTGCCGATCTCGAGCACGCCCCGCTCCGGCTCGATCCCGATATAGGCACTCATCCCGACCAGCGCGTCTCCCTCGAAAATCGCGAACGGTTGCCAATTCGGCCGCGACCGGAGCAGCTCGAAGCTCGCGTCGAAATGCTCCGGATCGTAGGAGATCGAGTAGATGGCCCAGACGTCGAGGTCCTCGGCGCACGCGGCCTTCAGCGCCTCACGATGCTCCTCGGCTAAGGGCTCCAGGCGCAGGCCGCGATCGCCCATTGGTTCCGCGAGCCTCACCCGCCCCCTTCGCCCCCCAGGTCCCGCGCCACTTTCGGGTCGCGCAGGAGGCGGTCGATGTGGCTGCCTTCGTCGAAGCTCTCGTCCGGCACGAACTTGAGCTTCGCCGCATATTTGGTGTTCACCCGGCTCGCCACCGAGCGCTGCAGGAAGGCGGTGTTGGTGCGCAGCGCCTTCAGCACCACCTCCTCGTCCTGGCCGAGCAGCGGCTTCACGAAGACGGTGGCGTGGCGAAGGTCCGGCGACATCCGCACCTCCGTCACCGAGACGGGATGGCTGGCGAGCACATCGTCGTGGACCTCGCCCCGCATCAGGATGTCGGACAGAGCGTGGCGCACCTGCTCGCCGACGCGGAGCAGGCGGACGGAGCGGCCTTCGGGGGTTTCGGGCTGGCGTGCCATCGGCAAATCCTAATTCAGCAACAGCGACGCGGGAACGGCCAGCAGGGCGGCGACGACAGCCGCGCTCACCACCGCCTCGAGGAGGCAGCAGCCGGTTTCGAGAACGGCCGCTTCGGCAGCGCCGCCGGCGACGCTGTCGCGCTTACGCCGACGCCTGACCCGAAGCCGCCGCTTTCCCCGCTTCCCCGTCAAAGCGTCCGCGCGCGCTCCTCGACTTCGAATACTTCGAGATGGTCGCCCGCCTTGATGTCGTTCGTGTCGGCCAGCAGCACGCCGCATTCGAGGCCGGCGCGCACTTCCGGAACATCGTCCTTGAACCGGCGGAGCGAGGAGATGGTCGTCTTGGAAACGATGACATCCTCGCGGGTGAGCCGCGCGTGGAGGCCCTTGCGGATGACGCCTTCGAGCACCAGCAGGCCCGCGGCCTTGTCGCGCTTGCCGGCCGGGAAGACCTCCTGGACGCGGGCGCGGCCGAGGACGGTCTCGACGATCTCCGGCCCGAGCTCGCCCGCCATCGCCGACTTCACCCAGTCGGTGAGGTGGTAGATGACGTCGTAATAGCGGAACTCGACCTTGTTGCGCTCCGCCGTCTCGCGCGCCTTGGCGTTGGGGCGGACGTTGAAGCCGATGATCGGCGCCCCGCTCGCCGCGGCGAGGATGACGTCGCTCTCGGTGATCGCACCGACGCCGGCGTGCAGGATCCGCGCCTTGATGTCCTCGGTTGAGATCCGGTTCACCGCATTGACGATCGCCTCGACGGAGCCCTGGACGTCACCCTTGACGACCAGCGGGAATTCCTTGGCCTGGCTGGACCGCGAGGCGAACATGTTCTCGAGGCTCACCGGCGCCGAGGTGGTCCGCTTCCGGTCGAGCAGGCCCTGGCGATATTCGGCGACTTCCCGCGCGCGGCCTTCGTTCTCGACGACCGTGAGCGTGTCGCCCGCGGACGGCACGCCGGACAGGCCGAGCACCTCGACCGGCACCGAGGGCCCGGCTTCCTTCACCTGCTTGCCCTTGTCGTCGATCATGGCGCGGACCTTGCCGCTGATCGCACCGACGACGAACACGTCGCCCACCCGCAGCGTGCCGCGCTGGACGAGGACCGTGGCGAGCGGGCCGCGGCCCTTGTCGAGCTTGGCCTCGACGACCGTCCCTTCGGCGGCGCGGCTCGGATTCGCCTTCAACTCGAGGATCTCGGCCTGGAGTGCGAGGGCGTCGAGCAGCCCGTCGAGGTTGGTCTTCTTCAGCGCCGAGACCTCGACGTCCTGGACGTCGCCGCCCATGTCCTCGACCACGATCTCGTGCTGGAGCAGCTCTTCGCGCACCTTCTGCGGGTTGGCGCCCGGCTTGTCGATCTTGTTGATCGCGACGATCATCGGCACGCCGGCCGCCTTGGTGTGGTTGATCGCCTCCACCGTCTGCGGCTTCAGCCCGTCGTCGGCGGCTACCACCAGCACGACGATGTCGGTGACGTTGGCGCCGCGGGCGCGCATCTCGGTGAAGGCCTCGTGGCCCGGCGTGTCGAGGAAGGTGATCTTCGACTTGTCGGGCAGGCCCACCTGATAGGCGCCGATATGCTGGGTGATGCCGCCCGCCTCGCCGGAGACGACGTTGGCGCCGCGGATCGCGTCGAGCAGCGAGGTCTTGCCGTGATCGACATGGCCCATGATGGTCACCACCGGCGGCCGCGGCTGCAGCGTCTCGGCGGCATCGGCGTCGTCTTCGGCCTGGATGTCGACGTCGGCTTCGCTGACGCGCTTGATGTTGTGGCCGAACTCGGTGACCAGCAGCTCGGCGGTGTCCTGGTCGATCGTCTGGTTGACGGTCACGACCATGCCCATCTTGAACAGCGACTTGACCAGGTCGGCTGCGCGCTCGGCCATGCGGTTGGCGAGTTCCTGGACGGTGATCGCCTCCGGCACGACGACGTCGCGGACCTGCTTGGCGGCGGGGCCGGCCTGCTGGTGGTGGCGCTTTTCCTTCTCGCGGGCGCGGCGCAGCGCGGCGAGGCTGCGGGCGCGGTTGCTGTCGTCGTCGCCCGAGAGGGCGCGGGTGACGGTGAGCTTGCCGGCGTGGCGGCGGTCGTCGCGGCCGCGCGTCGGCCGGGCAGGCTCCGGGCGCTTCGGGGCCGGAGCATGCTTGGCACGCGCCGGGCCGCGGCGCTCGTCGTCCTCGTCGGCGCGCGGAGCGGGCGCGGCCGGGGCGGCGGGGGCCTCGGCCGGAGCCGGCGCGGCGGCGCGGCGGGCCTCCTCGGCCTGCTCCTCCTCCGCGCGGCGGCGGGCTTCCTCCTCGGCGCGGCGGTTGTCCTCGGCGCGGCGGCGCTCTTCCTCGGTCGCCTGCTGGGCCTGGCGGTCCTCGCGGCGGCGCGCCTCCTCGAGCGTGGCGAGCCGGGCTTCCTCCGCCTCACGCAGCAGCCGATCCTGCAGCTCGCGGCGGCTCGCGGCGTCGTTGACGGGCCCGCGCGGCGCGGGCTGCTGCGGCGCCGGCTGGGGCGCGCGCGCAACGGGGGCGGCCGGGGCAGCCGGCTTCGGCGCCTCCTCGACTTTGGGCGCTTCCTGCGCGGCGGCGGGGCCGAGGATGCGGCGCTTCTTCACCTCGACCACCACCGTGTTCGAGCGCCCATGGCTGAAGCTCTGCTTCACCTTGCCGGTTTCGACGGTGCGCTTCAGGCCCAGGGGCGCGCGCGCGCCAAGCTTCGGCTTGTCAGTCGTATCGCTCATTCTATTCCTTCGTTCACATCAACAGCCGACGCGTCCGGCGTGCCCGCCGACGAGGCGCTTAGCCCAGAGTCAGACCCGATAAAAGCGCGCCACCGCTGGAGCGCGTGGCGCACACGCGCCGCAGCACCGCGGTCGATCAGCGCGACATGTACCACATTCTGCCGCCCGAGCGCCAACGACAATATGGCCCTTTCCGCTGGAATAACCAGCCCTTGGCGCTCCCCCGCGGCGGACCCGTTCGAGGGGCCCTCGCCCACGCGCCAAGCCTGGTCGAGCTTGCGGTTGCCGTCCTCGCCCGCATCGGACGCGTGGAGGAGGAGATGGACCTCGCCCTTGCGGCAAGCCGTCTCGATCTTCTCCGACCCGGTGAGCAGGGTCCCCGCCCGCGCTTCGAGGCCAAGGCGGTCGAGCGCCGCCTGGCGCAACGCCGCCTCGATCCTCTCGCCGAGATCGTCGGGGATGCGGATCCCGCCGGTCTTGAACGCGCGGGAGAGGGCGGCTTTGAGCTTCCCCTTCGCCCGCGCCGCTTCGAGCGCGGCGCGGTCGACGCCGATCCACGCCCCCCGCCCCGGCGCCTTGGCACGGACGTCGGGCAGCACCTCGCCGTCCGGCGAGAGGGCGACGCGGACGAGGTTATCGCGCGGCGCGGGCTCGCGTGTGAGGATGCAGGTGCGCTCGGGATCGTGCGCGTCCCTGTTCCCCGGCGAAGGCCGGGGTCCAGCATCCGTGTCGGACCGGGCCCCGGCTTTCGCCGGGGAGCTGTCTCGCATCGGGCCCCCGGCCTTCGCCGGGGTTCGGGCCTGACTGGTCAGCCCCTCATTGGGAGGTTTCCGCAACCGCGTCCTCCCCGCTCGCGACGTCGTCCGCATCGCCTTCGTCCTCGAACCAGTGGGCGCGGGCGGCCATGATGATCTCGTTGCCCTGCTCGTCGGTGAGGCCGTATTCGGCGAGGATTCCGCCCTTGTCCTCGGCGCGGTTCGACTCCCGCTGGCGGCGCTGCTCGGGCCGCTTCTTCTGGACCAGCTCGTCGGTGGCGAGGTCGGCGAGGTCGTCGAGCGTCTTGATGCCCGCCTTGCCGAGCGTCACCAGCATCGCCTCGGAGAGATAAGGCATATCGGCGAGGCTGTCCTCCACGCCGAGCGCCCGGCGCTCCTCGCGCGCCGCTTCCTCGCGCCGCTCGAGCGCTTCGGCGGCACGGCTCTGCAGCTCGGTCGCCAGCTCGTCGTCGAAGCCCTCGATCGAGGCCAGCTCGTCGAGCTCGACATAGGCGACTTCCTCCAGCGCGCCGAAGCCTTCGGCGACGAGCAGCTGGGCGAGCGTCTCGTCGACGTCGAGCTCCTCCTGGAACATGGTCGAGCGCTCGATGAACTCGCGCTGCCGCTTCTCGCTGGCATCGGCCTCGGTCATGATGTCGATCGCGGAGCCGGTCAGCTGGCTGGCGAGGCGGACATTCTGCCCGCGGCGGCCGATTGCGAGGCTGAGCTGGTCGTCGGGCACCACCACCTCGATCCGGCTCTCCTCCTCGTCGATGACGACGCGGCTGACCGTCGCCGGCTGCAGCGCGTTGACGACGAAGGTGGCGAGGTCCTCGGACCAGGGGATGATGTCGATCTTCTCGCCCTGCAGCTCCTGGACGACCGCCTGGACGCGGCTGCCCTTCATGCCGACGCAGGCCCCGACCGGATCGATTGAGCTGTCGTAGCTGATCACGCCTATCTTGGCGCGGCTGCCCGGGTCGCGCGCCGCGGCCTTGATCTCGATGATGCCGTCGTAAATCTCGGGCACTTCCTGCGCGAACAGCTTCTTCATGAAGTCCGGGTGAGCGCGGGAGAGGAAGATCTGCGGGCCGCGGTTCTCGCGGGCGACGCGCAGGATCAGCGAGCGGACGCGGTCGCCGACGCGGACGACCTCGCGGGGGATCTGCTGGTCGCGGCGGACGACGCCTTCGGCGCGGCCGAGGTCGACGACGACGTGGCCGAACTCGACGCGCTTGACGACCCCGGTGATGATCTCGCCGGCCCGGTCCTTGAACTCCTCATACTGACGCTCGCGCTCGGCGTCCCGCACCTTCTGGAAGATGACCTGCTTGGCGGCCTGGGCGGCGATTCGCCCGAACTCGATCGGCGGCAGCGGATCGACGATATAGTCGCCGACCACCGCCCCCGGCTGCAGCTTCTGCGCGTCGTCGAGGCTGACCTGCTTGAAATAATCGTCGACCTGTTCGACCACTTCGACCACCCGCCACAGCCGCAGGTCGCCGCTCACCGGATCGAGCTTGGCGCGGATGTCGTTCTCGGCGCCGTAGCGGGCGCGGGCGGCGCGCTGGATCGCGTCCTCCATCGCCTCGATGACGATGCCCTTGTCGATCAGTTTCTCGCGCGCCACCGCGTCGGCGATGGCGATCAGCTCGGCCTTGTTGGCGGAGACGGCGCCCTGGGCGCCGGCGGCGGTGGTAGCCATGGTCAGTCTTCCTCTACTTGAATTCGGTCGGCGCCCTCCGCGGAGAGCGGAGCGGTGGCGGCGATGAGCTTGTCGGTCATGACGAGCTTGGCGGAGTGAATGCCGGCGAAGGGGAGCCCGGTCGGCCCCATCCCCGGCACGTCGAGCAGCACCGTCTCGCCCTCGGTGCCGGCGACGTCGCCGGTGAACTGCTTGCGCCCGTTCAGCGGCTCCTTCAGCGTCACCCGGGCCTGGTGGCCCTTCCAGTCGTCGAAATCCTTGAGACGGGTCAGCGGCCGGTCGATGCCGGGCGAGCTGACCTCGAGCCGGTAGGCATGCTCGATCGGGTCCTCGGCGTCGAGCACCTCCGAGATGCGCCGCGACAGCCGCTCGCAATCTTCCAGGGTCAGCTGCCGCGTGTCGGGGCGCTCGGCCATCACCTGCAGCGTCGGGTCCGAATTGCCGCCGATCATCTTCACCCGCACCAGCGCCAGCCCCTCGGCCGACGCCGCCGGTTCGATCAGTCTCTCAATCGCGGCCAGATCCGCCACTCGGCACCCTCGCAATAACCAAAACCCTCCGGCGCCGGCCCCGCTCCCCGGGACCAGCCTCAACGTCTAACGATGTCGAGGAGGTGACGGGCATATAGGCCGGGCGGACGGCCGGGGCAAGCACGCACTGGCGCTTTCCGCTTGAACCGCCGCTGCCTTTCCCCACCTCGGCATGGAAATGAGCCGGTCCACCGCCCAAGAGCCCCTGCCCGGCCCCCGCCACCCCGCCGCGCAGGCGTGGTGACGCCGGCGCCGCTCGCCCCCGTCGTCATCCCGGCGATCGGCTTCCTCGATTATCTCGGGATCGGAGTCTTCGCCGCCTCCGGCGCCGTGGTGGCGGCGAACAAGCGCCTGACCCTGGTGACCTTCTTCTTCCTCGCGGCGGTGACCGGGGTCGGCGGCGGAACGCTGCGCGACCTGCTGATCGGCGCGCCGGTCTTCTGGATTCACGAGAACTGGACCCTGCTCATCTGCCTCGTCGCCGCCACCCTGATCTGGGCGACTCCGAGCCGCCTGCTCAGCGGCCAGGCCCTGGTCTGGTTCGACGCGGTCGGCCTCGCCGCCTACGCGACCTACGGCGCCGCCAAGGGCCTCGCTTACGGCGCAGCGCCGATCCCGGCCTTTGGCATGGGCGTGCTCACCGCCTGCGCCGGCGGCATCATCCGCGATCTGCTCGCCGACGAGCCCTCGATCCTGATGCGCCCGGAGCTCTACGTGACCGCCGCCGCCCTCTCCGCGGCGCTGATGGTCGTGCTCAGCCTCGCCGGCGTGCCGGGCCTCGTCGCCGGGGCCGCCGCCGCTTCGGCCGGCTTCGCGCTGCGCGCCGCCGCGATCCGCAGGGGCTGGTCGCTTCCCGCCTACCGCCGATAGGCGAGGTCCTTCAGGGCGACGCTCGGATCCGCCAGCCGCTCCGGCGGAACGACGCTCCGCTCGGCGATCAGCCTGCGGCCCTGGACGTAGTCGCGGGTGGCGTTGACGCAGTCGAGCGCGATGACGCGGCCCTGGAGCAGGTACAGGACCGAGAAGCTCCCCGCCTCAGGCTCCCCCCGCACCACGGTCGCGTCGTAGCCGACCGACAGCCCCACGCTCTGGAGCCGGAGGTCGTACTGGTTGGACCAGAACCACGGCATCGCCGCGTAGGGCTCGGGCACCCCCACGATCGCCGTCGCTGCGACCGTCGCCTGGTCGTGCGCGTTCTGGACCGATTCGAGGCGGATGCGGAGCCCGCCGGCGAAGCGATTCTCGTGCGCCGCGCAGTCGCCCACCGCCCACACGTCCGGCAGCGTCGTCCGGCAGAAGGGGTCGACGTCGACGCCGTTGGCCCCCTCCGCCCCCGCGCCGAGCAGCGGCGCCACGGCCGCGTCGATGCCGATGCCGACGATCACCATGTCCGCCTCGATCAAACCGCCGCCGGCGAGGCGCAGCCCGGCCACGCGCCCGTCCCGCCCCTCGATCCGCTCGACCAGCGCGCCGAGCCGCACATCGACGCCGCGCGCCCGGTGCGCGGCCGCGTAGAAATCCGAAATCTCCGGCCCGGCGACTCGCGCCAGCAGCCGCTCGAGCGCCTCGACGAGCACGACATTCCTGCCGAGCCCCCTCAGCACCGCGGCCGTCTCCAGGCCGACATAGCCGCCGCCCACTATCGCGATCCGCTCGGCCCGGGGAAGCTCCCCACGGATGCGGTCGACGTCCGCCCGGCTGCGGATGACGTGCACGCCGACGAGGTCGGCGCCCGCGCAGGCGAGCCGGCGGGGCGTCCCGCCCGCGGCCCAGATCAGCTTGTCGTAGCCGAAGCGCTCACCCGCTTCGCCGCTCAGGGCCTTGGCCCGCGCGTCCACGGCGGCGACGCGGGTGCCGAGGACCGTCTCGACCTCGCGCTCCGTCCAGAAGGCCGCCGGCCGGGTCAGCATCCGCTCGAACGGCTTCCCGCCCGCCAGATACTCCTTCGTCAGCGGCGGCCGCTCGTAGGGGAGCTCCGGCTCCGCCCCGATCATCCCGATCGAGCCTGCGAAGCCGCGCTGCCGGAGCTGGATCGCCGCCTGCGCGCCGCCATGGCCGGCGCCGACGATCGCCACGTCGAAATGCCTCATGCCGGGCGCTTAGCCGGGCCCGGCGAGGCGAGGAAGCCCGTCAGCCTTTCGGGTGCTCCACGGACACCGCGACCAGCGGCTCGGACTTCGCGGGCGGTGCCGCCGCTTCGGGCGCGGCGCCGGCGACGAGCTTCTCGAGCGTCGAGCCGTCGAAGCCCAGCTCCTTCATCAGCCCGTCGACGATCGGCGCCTGCGCGCGGTAGCGCAGCGCCGCCTCAACGGCGCTGGAGGCGAGGTTGCCGCCGCCCTGCGCCCCGGCCGCGCCCGCGCCGCCCGCCGTGCCGGTGAGGCCGTCGACCTGCACGATCTTGATCGAGTCGATCGCCTCCAGCGGCTTCGCCGCCTCGCGCACCAGCTCCGGCAGGACCTTGAGCAGCGCCATCTTGGTCTGCAGCGACACCTGGTCGGACGACAGGATGTTCGACGCCTCGTTGATCGCCCGCTGGCCGGCCGCCTCGACCTGAAAGCGGATCCGCGCCGCCTCGGCGCGAAGCTTCTCGGCCTCGGCCTCGCCCTGGGCCGCGAGCCGCGCAGCCTCGGCCCGGTCCGCGGCCGCCTGCTTGTCGGCGTCGGCCTGGACCTTGATCCCGATCGCGGCGCGCTCCGCCTCGCGGGCGGCGTCGATCAGCTCGATCCGCTTCTGCCGCTCGGCGATCTCCGTCTCGCGGGCGGTGCCGACCTGCTCCTCGGCGGCGACGGCCGCGGCGCGCGCCTTGTCGGCCTCGGCCTTCGCCTGGCTCTCCTCGCGGCTCTTGTTCTGGACCGCGATCTGCTGCTCCTGGCGGGCGATCTCGAGCGCCTGGGTCTGGGCGATCTTCGCCTGCTGGACGGCGCGGTCGGCCTGGATCTGGGCGCTGTCGACCTCCTGCTTGGCGGCGATCCGCGCCTGCTCCGCCTCGCGCTGCCGCAGCGACTGCTCCTGCGCCACCTCGGCATGCTGGGCGGCGCGGCGGACCTCGACCTCGCGCTCCTGCTCGAGCCGGGCGAACTCGGTCTCGCGCGAGATTTCGAGGCTGCGGCGCTCGGCCTCGAGGTTCTTCGCCTCGATCTGGACCCGCGTCTCCTGCTCGATGTCGTTGCGCGTCTTACGCCTCAGCTGGATCTGCTCCGTCAGCTTGGTGAGGCCCTCCGCGTCGAACGCGTTGTTGGCGTTGAAATGGTCGATCGAGGTCTGGTCGAGGCCGGTCAGCGACACCGACTCGAGTTCGAGGCCGTTCATCGCGAGGTCGGCCGAGGAGACCTGCTGCACCTTCTGGACGAAGTCCGACCGCTGCTCGTGGAGCTGGGCCATCGTCATGCCTGCGGCGACGGAGCGCAGAGCGTCGACGAACTTGCCCTCGATCAGCTCCTTCAGGCTCTCCGGATGCATCGTCCTGAGGCCGAGCGTCTGCGCGGCGGTGGCGATGCTTTCCATGTCGGGGCGGACGCGGACGTAGAATTCCGCCTTCACGTCGATCCTGAGGCGATCCAGCGTGATCAGCGCGTCCGTGTTCTTGCGCTCGACGGCCAAGCGCACCGTGTTGAGGTTGACCGGCATGGTCTCGTGGAGGACCGGGAGCACCAAGGCGCCGCCGTTGATCACCACCTTCTCGCCGCCGAAGCCGGTGCGGACGAAGCCGATCTCCTTCGTCGCCCTTTTGTAGAGCCGGGTGACGATCAGGCCGAGCGTCAGCACCGCCGCAACGATGACGCCCGCAATGATGGCGATCTGGACCATTTCATTCTCTCCTGTTCCGAACATGTCTTCTTTCCCGTCAGCCGATCCTGAAGGACGGCGCATGGTGGCCGGTCAGCCCGTCCGCCTCGCCGATCGCGATGAAGATGTTGCCTTCCCGCCGGACGAGGAGGATCGTCTCCCCCTCCCCATGCGGGTGGGCGTCGTCGTGCGGCTCGACCATCACGTAATGCGGCTGACCGTGGGCGTCGCGCACCCGCGCCTGGGCCGGCGAGCCGCGCCGAGCGGTGCCGATGGTTATCGCGCCCCTCTTGCCGACCAGAGTGTCGAGCGAGACGGCGGTGGTCTCGTCGTGCGGCATGATCCTGGCGAGCCCGCGCGCGCCGATCCCGGTCAGCGGCAGCGCCGCGACCGCCGCGATGGCGGCGGCGAGGCCGGGCGACAAGGGCCCTGCGACCTGCTGCAAAGCGAGGCCGAAGAGCCCGAACACGGCGAGGAACACAACGAGCAGCATCAGCAGCGGCACCCGCCCGACGCCGAGCCAGCCGAGCAGGTCGCCGCCGCCCTCGACATGTGCGTCCGCGTCGATGTCGAGATGGACGGCGCTTGCGCCCAGGCCGAGCGCTTCCACCGCCCCGATCATCAGCATGACCAGAAGCGCCACCGAAAACGGCAGGTTGGCGGGTGCGGCAATGAAGTCGAGCATGTCCCCCCGGAGCCCCTTTCGGCTTCCGATACCCGACCCGGCAAATTTCTCCAATAAAAATCGAGAGTTGCTGCTCCTCCTGCTGCTTCGGAGCGCAAGCATCTGCAGCGCTTCGCCATTGCCAGCGCGGCCCTCCCGCGCCATGTGCCTGACGTGACGAGCGAAACCGATCCGAGCCTCGCCGACGGCTTCCGCGACGCGATGCGCCGCGTCGCCTCGACGGTGAACGTCATCACCATCTGCCTCAAGGGCGAGCCGATGGGCATCACCGCCACCGCGATGTCCTCGCTCTCGCTCGACCCGCCGAGCCTCCTCGTCTGCATCAACCGCTTCGCCGCGATGCACGGCTCGATGGAGGACGTCTCCCA
>DASVVY010000004.1:0-17853 GCA_036386335.1 Allosphingosinicella sp.
AGCTTCTGCGCCCAGTCGCGGCAATCCTCGCCGAGGGGGACCTCCTCCGGCATCCAGTGGATCTGCTGCTGGCGCTTCCAGAATTCGAACGCCCAGGGGTATTCGAACGGCTTGTACTGCTTGCGGGCTTCGAGAAGGGGCATGGGCGTAACTCCCTAGAAAAGATCGGACGGATGTCGCGCGTCAGCGATCAGCAGCGCGGCCTGGGCGGCAGCCATGGCGAGCGCGAAAGCGGCGTAGATTCGAGCGCGCAGCCTGTGCCTCTCGAGCTCCTCGTCGCGCACGAAGAGGAGAAGGAAGGCGATGGCGAGGCAGATCAGGATCACCAGCAGGCGCAGCGCGGGCAGGACGCCGCGGATCCCGTAGAGCCAGTCCTTGAGGCCGCTCAGCTCGAAGAGCAGGAGCGCGGCGACGGCGCAGGCAATTCCGAGCAGGTGCCGGCCCCATTGCCGGCCTGGACGGGGGGCGGGGGGATTGCGCGTCATGCCGCGCCGCCGATGCGGATTGGCTCGATTCCCTCGACGGGGCCGAGGAGGCCGAAGCAGAGGGCGGCGACGAGCAAGAGGAAGAGCGGGGCGGCGACCATCGAGATGCGGCCGAACAGGCGCGCCTGCTCGAGACGCGAGCGGCCGCGGGCGAGGAAGGCCGGCATCTCCATCTGGACGCGGCCGCTGCGGGTCCGCTCCTCGGACATGCGCGAGAAGCGCAGGCCGTTGAGAAAGGCGCCGGAGCAGATCAGCGCGTTGACGCCGAGGAAGAGCCGGCCGTCGGTCACCCGATCGCCACGCGGCAGAGCGGGGTGAGGCAGCCGAGCGCGATCAGGACGGCGGCGGCGGCGAGGGACCAGGCGGCGTAGCGGCGGCCGTCGCGGCGGCGGGCATATTGGGGCGTACCGCGGCCGGCGTCGCGATATTTGAGGAAGATCGACGCCTGATAGAGGGCGTAGAGCGCGGCGACGGCGCCGAGCAGCGCCAGGACGTGGCCGAGGGTGATGGTGTCGGGCATTCAGGCCTCCCTTGGGAAAAAGGCGGGGGAGGCGGGCCGGAACGCAGGCCGCCGTCCATGCGGAAAGACGGCGGCCATCGCAGCCGCGCTCTCCCCCGCCAGTGACCGTGCCGAAGGGAGTAAGGCACGGTTTTCTCCCCCCGCTGATATTCCCGCCGAGGGGGTACCTCGTCCGGAGCCCGCAGGTAGAGGGAGAGGTGAATGGAAGTGCGCCACGCCGTCAGATGTCCCGGCTGCGCCGGGACGCTGCCCGCCGTGGCGAGTCCACGTCTTGCCTTCGGCAAGCCGAGGCCGCCCGCACATCACTGGCAGGCCAGACATTCGTCGTAATCCGTGGTGGCGGCGAGCTCGATCTGCTTCAAATCGGGCGTGTTGTCGGCCTCGACGCCGCCGGCGAAGCCGGCGCGCTGCACCGACTTGGAGCGCAGGTAATAGAGCGATTTGATGCCGAGCTCCCAGGCGCGGTAGTGGAGCATCAGCAGGTCCCACTTGTCGACGTCGGCCGGGATGAACAGGTTCAGCGACTGGGCCTGGTCGATATAGGGCGTGCGGTCGGCGGCGAGCTCGATCAGCCAGCGCTGGTCGATCTCGAAGCTGGTCTTGAACGTGTCCTTTTCCTCGGGCGTGAGGAAATCGAGGTGCTGGACCGAGCCGCCATGTTCGAGGATCGAATTCCACACCGCGTCCGAATTCTTGGCCTTGGCGATCAGCAGTTTCTCGAGGTGCGGGTTGCGGATCGAGAAGGAGCCCGACAGCGTCTTGTGGGTGTAGACGTTGGCGGGGATCGGCTCGATGCAGGCCGAGGTGCCGCCGCAGATGATGCTGATCGAGGCGGTCGGCGCGATCGCCATCTTGGACGAGAAACGCTCCATGACGCCCATGTCGGCGGCATCGGGGCAGGGCCCGCGCTCGTTGGCGAGCATCATCGAGGCCTCGTCGACCTGGGCGCGGACGTGCTTGAAGATCTTGAGATTCCAGCTCTTCGCCATCGCCCCTTCGAAGGCGATGTTGCGGGCCTGGAGGAAGGAGTGGAAGCCCATCACGCCGAGGCCGACCGAGCGCTCGCGCATCGCCGAATATTTGGCGCGCGCCATCTCGTCGGGGGCCCGGTCAATATAGTCGGTGAGCACGTTGTCGAGGAAGCGCATCACGTCCTCGATGAAGCGCTTGTCGCCCTTCCACTCGTCCCAAGTCTCGAGGTTGAGCGACGAGAGGCAGCAGACGGCGGTGCGGTCGTTGCCGAGATGGTCGCGGCCGGTGGGCAGCGTGATCTCGCTGCACAGGTTCGAGGTCGAGACCTTGAGGCCGAGCTCGCGCTGGTGGCGCGGCATCGTCGAATTCACCTTGTCGATGAAGATGATGTAGGGCTCGCCGGTCGCCAGGCGGGTCTCGACCAGCTTCTGGAACAGCGAGCGAGCGTCGACCGTGGCGCGCTCCGACCCGTCCTTGGGCGAGCGCAACGTCCATTCGGCGCCCGCGCGCACCGCCTCCATGAAGGCGTCGGTGACGAGGACCCCGTGGTGGAGATTGAGCGCCTTGCGGTTGAAGTCGCCGGAGGGCTTGCGGATCTCGAGGAACTCCTCGATCTCGGGGTGCGAGATGTCGAGATAGCAGGCGGCCGAGCCGCGGCGGAGGCTCCCCTGGCTGATCGCGAGGGTCAGCGAATCCATGACGCGGACGAAGGGGATGATGCCACTGGTCTTGCCGTTGAGGCCGACCGGCTCGCCGATGCCGCGCACCGAGCCCCAATAGGTGCCGATGCCGCCGCCGCGCGCCGCGAGCCAGACATTCTCGTTCCAGGTGTCGACGATGCCTTCGAGGCTGTCGGGGACGGAATTGAGATAGCAGCTGATCGGCAGGCCGCGGCCGGTGCCGCCGTTGGAGAGGACCGGGGTCGCCGGCATGAACCACAGGCGGGAGATATAGTCGTAGACGCGCTGGGCGTGCTCGGCGTCGTCGGCGTAGGCAGAGGCGACGCGGACGAACAGGTCCTGGTACGATTCGCCGGGCAGCAGGTAACGGTCCTTCAACGTTTCCTTGCCGAAATCGGTGAGCAGCGAATCGCGGGCGCGGTCCACCGTCACCGCATACGGCTTGCCCCTGCCGCCGGCGGGGCGAGCGGTGTCGACACTGGCTGTGGTGACGTCGCTCATGCCGACTTCGCTGCTGCCCGAAAGATCCATCTCTCTACCCCTTGTTCTAACTTCGTTCTAGTGGGTCCGGCCCAGCTTAGGCGCTTTGGAAGGGGGCGGGGGCGCTAATTTGGGCTTGTCCCCGATATCCACAGGACAGCCGCTCCTCGTCTGCGGAATATATGGTGTCCGCAGCGTCGCCCCACAAGCTCTAGCGTCACCCCCTAGGTAGCGCCACCAGCAATAGTGCCTGAAGTCGAATTCGCCGCCAAGAGGGCAAATGACTTATCCACCGTTTTTCGGCCACTTGATTGTTAGTATTAGTTCATACTAATAAGTGAGCGTGACGCCCGAAGACAGCCTCTCCGCACTCGGCTTCACGGAGCTGGAAGCGCGGCTCTATTGCGAGCTGCTGCGGCGCTCGCCGGCGACCGGATACCGGCTGTCCAAGGACCTCGGCAAAGCCGCCGCCAACATCTACCAGGGCCTCGCCGCGCTGATGCAGAAGGGGGCGGTGATGGCCGATGAGGGCACCGCCCGCGCCTTTCGCCCCGTTCCGCCCGACGAGCTGCTGTCGAGCCTCGGCAAAGGTTTCGAGCGGCGGCGGAGCGAGGCGGCGGCGGCGCTGGCGCGAATCGAGCAGCCGGCCGGCGACGACCGCGTCTACGAGATCAGGAGCGTCGCCCAGATCCTCGAGCGGGCGGAGGCGATGATCGCCCGGGCGGGCGACATCATCCTGTTCGACCTGTTCCCGGCGCCGCTGGCGATGCTGCGCGCGCCGCTCGAGGATGCGGCACGCCGCGGAGTGGCGGTCGCGGGGCTGGTCTACGAGCCGGTCGCGCCGGCGCCGGCGTTCACCGCGGTCTCCGCAGCCAGCGCGGCCGGCTTCCTCGACCGCTGGCCGGGCGAGCAGCTGTCGTTGATCTGCGACGCGCAGGAGCATCTGGTCGCGCTGATCGCCCGCGGCGGCGAGCGCGTGCTCCACGGCATCTGGAGCGGCAGCGCCTATCTTTCGGCGCTCCAGCACAACGGCCTCGCTTCGGAGATCAGGCTGCTCGCAGCGAGCCCGGCGGAGGACGACCCCCTCGCCCGCATCGGCCTGCTGCGCGCCTACCCGGCGGGGCTGCGCAGCCTCGTCGGCGCCAGGGCCGGGGCCGAGGCGCTGGAGCCGAACGGATGATGTCGTGGCGGATCGCATTGTTGCTGCCGGTTGCCCTCGCGGCGGGGACGGCACAGGCTGCGATCGTCGTGCCGATCCAGATCGACCAGAACCTGGTCATCGCGCAGGTGCGGGTCGGCACCTCCCCACCCCTCGCGTTCCTCGTCGACACCGGCGCGTCGGCGACTGTGATCGACGCCGCGCGGGTGCCGGAGCTCGGCCTCGCCGCGGGGAGCAAGGGCGCGGGAACGGCTCAAGGCGGCGAGATCGAAACGGAGATGATCGAAGGGGCCGTCCTGCGCGTGGGCGGGGCGGAGCTGCGCCCGGCAAGGGTCGCCGCGATCGACCTGAGCGGCCTCGCCGCCGGGTTCGGGCGCAGGATCGACGGCATCCTCGGCTACGAGCTGTTCGCCCGCTACCGCGTCCGCATCGACTACCGCCGTCGGCGCATGATCCTCGATCCCCCCGCGGGCCGGGCGGCGACGGGCGAGGAAATCCCGATCGAGATACGCGGCAACACGCCCTTCCTGACCACGCGGCTGACGCAGAGCGGGCGCGGGAGGGCGGCGCCGCTGCTCGTCGACCTGGGCGCCACCGGCGCGCTCACCCTCTATTCGGCCTATGTCGCGGCCCATCCCGAGCTGGTCCCCGCGCGGACGCTGCAGGTGAGCTCCGGCGCGCTGCTGCCGGGTCGGTTCCACGCCCGGGTGGGGCGGATCGAGCGGATGGGCATCGGCCGCTTCGCGTTTCGCGACGTGCTGACCAACTTCTCCGCCACGAACGGCGGCGACGACGACACGGAGGGGGCGGCGGGGCAGATCGGCGGCGAGCTGCTCAGCCGCTTCACGATCACGTTCGACTGTGCGGGCAAGCGGATGACGCTGACGCCGGCGCGGCCGCTCAGTGCCCCCTTCCGGTTCGACGCCAGCGGCGCCTCCCTGCGCGCGAGCGGCGCGCGCTTCGAGGTGAAGGAGGTGCGGGCCGTGCTGCCGGGCTCACCGGCGGAATCCGCAGGGCTGAGGAGCGGGGACGTGATCGAGCGGATCGACGGCAGGCCGGCGGCAGCGATCCCGCTGGCGAGGCTGCGGGCGATGCTGCGCAAGCCGGGGACGGCCTACGGGCTGCGCATCGTCCGGGAGGGAAGGCGGCAGCTTATCCGGCTGCGCACCCGGACGCTCATCTAGCGGACCGGTCTTGCCCATTTTTCTGCCCGAAACCGTGCCGCTGGATCACACGCGACGCTTCGCTTAGGTTCGGGGGTGGAGGGTGACTGGATGAGCAGCGCGCGCGGCGAAGGTGGCGTCGAAGGCGGACGGAATCGCTTCTTCCGGAGGAGGCCGGCCCGGCCGCGGTCGCGGTGGCAGTGGCTGCTCGTCGGGCCGCTCCTGTTCGTCGCCGGCCTGAGCTTCGCGCCGGAAGCGCTGGCCTGGCCGTACAGCGCGCAGTTCGGCGCGACGACCGTCTATTCGGAAGCGCCGATCCCGCCGCAGATGGTGCAGGTGCTCGCCCGGTCGGATGCGTTGCTGGCCCGCAGTGAACTCCACGGCGGGCCGCTTCAGCGCCGGCTCTTCCTCAGCAGCGGCGGCTGGCGCTGGCGGCTGCTGGCGCTGACCTCCTCGGGCTCGTTCGCGCTGCGACGGCCGTTCCGCAGCGGCCTCGTCTTCAACCGGAGCGACGTCGCGGCTGACCGGGTCGAGAACGGGCGCAAGCTCGGCGGCGACCGCACCCTCTCCGGGACGATCGCGCACGAGACGACGCACATCCTCATCGCGCGGCGGTACGGCGAGTTGCAGGCGGCCATGGTCCCATCGTGGAAGGCTGAAGGCTATGCCGACTTCGTCGCGCAGGAGAGCAGTCTGTCGCCCGAGGAAGCGCGCATCGCCGAGCGGACGGAGAAGGACCATCCTGCCCTCGAATATTACCGCGCCAGGGAAAAGGTGGCGGCAGCGCTCGCGCGTGGCGGCGGCGTCGACGGGCTCTTCCTGCGCGCGCGTTGAGCGTCAGCCGCGCTCGAAGCTGTAATCCCGTTCGACGAGGGCGATGCGGGTGACGTAGCGCTCGTAGAAGCGGCGGCGGCCGTTGCCTTGCGCGACGACATGCTCGGCCTCGCGCTTCCACGCTTTGATCGAGTCGAGGTCGCGCCAGTAGGAGATCGTGATGCCGACGCCCTCGCGCGCGGATTCGACGCCGAGATAGCCGGGCTGGGCGGCGGCGAGCTCGAGCATCCGGTCGGACGTCTCGGCATAGCCGGCGAGGTCGTCCGTCTGGATCGAGGTGAAGATCACCGCGTAATATGGCGGCTCCGGCGTCGCCGCGATGTCGTCGGCCATTCTCGCCTCCCGTGCCGCTTCTGCCCGAGCGGCGGGCGCGGCTCAAGCGCGGGGCTTGCTCAATAGACGGCGGGGGCGGAGATCGAATTACCGCCCCAGACGAGGTGGAGCTGCTCGCCGGCCGGCGCGCCGCTCAGCGGGAATGAGCGCACGCCGAGGCAGCCCATGCAGCCTTCGCGCGGGTCGCGGGCGGTGACGTGGAGGGAGACGCCCCAGATCCAGTCGGGCCTGAGCGGAAGCTCGACACTGCCGCTGCCCGAGCGGCCAGAGCCTTCGAAGCGCACCGAGACCCGGAGGCTGCCGGAGGCGCGCGTGTCGTAGCGGGTGGAGCTCGGGAAGCCGAACTCGCGCGGGCGCAGCTCCTCGGACTTGACGAAGCGCGGGCCGGAGCCGTCGTCGAAGCGCATCGAGAAGCTCCCCTTCGGGTCGGCGGGGGTGCGATAGTCGTAGAAGACGAGCTGCGAGAGCGCGCCGTCGCTGCGCGGCGGATCGGCGGTCGCCGGGGCTCGAGGCGCGGCGCAGGCGGAGAGGAGCAGGGCGGCGAGGAGGGCGGCGCGTTCCATCGCCCGTCTCAACGGCGCGTGCGGCGCCGGGTTTCCCCGGCTCTCAGCCGCCCTGCTTCAGGGTCTTGTCGACCGTGCCGCTGGTCACCGAATGGTAGAGCGGACGGGTGCGGGCGTAGATGCGCTCAGCGATCGGGCGGCCCCAGCCATCCTGCGCGGCCAGGGCCTCGAACAAGGGCGCGACGAACTTGCGCCGGCCCATCGAGGCGAGGAAGCGCTCGAGCGCGGGGACGGCGGGATCGTAGCGGTTGGCGATGGCGAGCTTCAGCCAGGCGAACAGCACCTCGCTGTTGCGCACGTCCGAGAGGCGGAAAGCGCGGTCGAGCTCGTCCAGGCGCGCGCGGGGGAGCTGGCGCGGCAGGCCGTTGAGAAAGCGGATACGCTCGGCCGTGCTCCACTGCGCGAAAGGCAGGGCAGAGGCGGGGCCGCCGCCGCCGAACTGCTGCACCGCCCGGTCGACGGCGGTGAAGGCCTGCGCCGGCGGCTGCGCAACGTTGGGAGGGATGCCTGGCCGGTAGACCCACTCCTCCAGCATCAGCTTCCGCTCGAGCGCCGGATCGCCCTTCAGGAGGTGCTGCCGGAGATCGCCGAGGAAGACCGACGCCGTCATCGGCTGAAAGGCGAAACGGTCGAAATAGGAGCGTAGCCACGCGTCGAACCGCTGCCGCCCCACCGCCTGCTCGACGGTGCGGAGGAAAGCGGCGCCCTTTTCGTAGGCGATGTCGCTCATTCCCTCGTCCGGATCGGCGCCGGTGAGATCGAGGTGGAGCTGCGTCTTAGGGCTCGCCGCCCCGCCCGACTCCTCGACCGTGCGCTGCAGGTCGGCCCAGCCGAGCGCGATCTCGCGCTCCGCGGCCTCGCGGCCGTAGACCTGTTCGAGGATGCGGCTTGTGAAATAGGTGGTGAAGCCCTCGTTGAGCCAGAAATCGGCCCAGGTGGCGTTGGTGACGAGGTTGCCGGACCAGCTGTGGGCGAGCTCGTGCGCGACCGTCGAGACGAGCGACTTGTCGCCGGCCAGCAGGGTTGGCGTCAGGAAGGTGAGGCGCGGATTCTCCATGCCGCCGAAGGGGAAGGACGGGGGCAGCACGATCATGTCGTAGCGGCCCCAGCGATAAGGGCCGTAGAGCTGCTCGGCCGCGGCGACCATCTTCTCGGTGTCGGCGAATTCGGACGCCGCGGCGTCGAGCGTCGCCGGCTCGGCATAGACTCCGGTGCGCGGGCCGAGGGCGCGGAAGGCGATGTCGCCGGCGGCGATGGCGATCAAATAGGGTGCGACCGGCTTGTCCATGCGGAAGCGGAAGGCGCGGCCGCCCGCGGCCGGCTCGCCCTCCGGGGTCAGGTTCTCGGCGCTCATCACCGCCTTGAGCGGCTCCGGCACGACGACGCGCGCTTCCCAGGTCTGGCGGATGCCGGGGCTGTCCTGGGTCGGGATCCAGGTGCGATTGAGGATCGCCTGGCCCTGGCTGAACAGGAAGGGGTGCTTCTTGCCGGCGGTCTGTTCCGGCGTCAGCCACTGCAGGGCCGCCGCGTCGGGAGCCGAGCGGTAGGCGATGGCGATGCGGCGGGCGCCGTTCAGCTGGACGGTGAGCGGCGCGCCGAGGATCGGATCGGCCTTGCCGAGCGCGTGGGCAAGCGGCTTGCCGCCGCCGTCGGTGACCGAGCCTATCTCCAGGCCCTTGGTGTCGAGCACGATCTCGCGGGCGTTGGGCGCGGCTTCGATATCGAGGGTGGCGGTGCCGCCGATGCGCTTCGCCGCAAAATCGGCGGTGAGATCGAGTGCGAGATGGGTGACGCGGGCTTCGCCGGGGCGGGCGTAGCTGTGGATGTCCCTGGCGTCCGGCACCGTCAGCACCTGCGCCTTCACCGGCGCGGACTCCGCCGCGGGAGCCGAGCCGTTCCCGGCAGGCTCGCCGCTGCAGGCTGAAAGGAACAGCGCGGCGCAGGCGGCGAGGCAGAAAGCGGAAGACGGGAACACGGCACGGCCATCCCTGCTGAAACGGGAAGCAGCGGCGTAGCGGCGGCGCGGCAGTGCGGCAAGGCGGGGCCCGGGCGGCTACGGGATTAATACGGTGCTTGCGTCCTGCGCCGTCGGGCGTAGGAGGGGGAGGGGCGGGTTAAGCCGTGGAGGCGCTTGTGTTTCTTGCCGTGGGCTTGGTGCTTTCCGCGCTGGCGGTTCCCTTCGCGGCTGTGGCCATACATCAGGGACGGCGGCGCCGCTACGAGCGGGCCGCAGCCTTTCGCCGCAAGCCACGGATCGAGCTCTGAGAAGTCCTGACGCGAAGGGCTCCCCCTGCCGCGATTGCCGTCCCGGATCGGGTCAGATGCGCCGTCTCGCGAAATTTTTTCGGTTCTTGAACTTCGGCTCGTCGCTCGCGGTAAACGCTTTGCCGCCGCGGAAATCCGCCATTTTTCGGCAGGGTCGCCGGTGCCGGTGCGGCTGCCAAACGGGTTCGTTCATCCTAACGCCATGAAACTTCTCAGACTCCCGCCGCGTTGTGCGGCCAAGTTGTAAGAAGGAGCCGAAGTATGGCGACCAGTATCCTCGAGGCCCGCGGCGGCTGCATCGTTCCCAAGGCGGAGACCCGCGGCTACCACATCGTTTACCGCGAGCATGAGACCAATTACTGCCCCGGCTGCGGCCGGACGCACTGGTATATTGGCCGGTCGATGGCCGAATGCGCATTCTGCACCACCGCGCTGCCGCTCGAGAACGCGCCGATGATCGCCGGCGGCGCCATCGTCCGCACGATCCGCCGGCCGGTGTTCGACACCCACGCCTACGCCGCCTGACGCGGTCCCCACTCAAGAGAAAGGCCGGCTCCCCCGCGCGGGGGGCCGGCCTTTCTATTTCGCGCGGCGAACCGGCACGAGTGCGTTGCAGAGATCGACTCCGCCGGCGGGGCGCTGAAAGAATTCGCCGCCGCGGTTGGCGCGGCCGGTGACGTAGGCGGAGAAAGCCTGGCTGTCGGAGCGCAGCACCTCGTAACGCGGACGCTCCGCCTCCGGCAGCTGGCTGGCGAGGCGGGCGCGGACGATCGGGATGTTCTGGGCCGGATCCTTGTAGAAGCCGAGCGCCTCGGTCCCCCGGGGGCGGGCGGAGAGGAGCGGCATGCCCTCCACCACCCGTCCGACCACCGCGATGTTGAGATCGAGGTGGCGCGGCGCGTGGCCGATGATCGCGTAAAGCTCGCCGCCGGTGCCGGTGTCCGGGGCGAGATCGCGCCCGACCCCGACGGTGCCGTAGCAATGGGTGAGCCAGGCGCGGCCGCGCTCCGGGTCGTAGCCGACCGGCCAGCCGTTCACGTGGCCGACGATCGGCGCGTAGCTGTCGGGGAAGCCGAGCGGCCGGATTTCGAGGCCGGCGAGCGGACGGTCGTACTCCGCCGGCGGCTTCGGAGCGACGCCCTGCGGCAGCGCGCCCTTGCCGTCGCCATTGCCCCATTGGGCGACGTAATTGTCCTGCACCCTGTAGACGGCCGCGCCGTTCCACCAGCCGCCGCGGGCGAAGGCCTTGACATTGGCGACGTGGATCGGCGCGAAGTCCGTGGCGAGCTCGATCGCGACGCGGCCGCCGTCCTTGAGGTCGATGAGGAGCAGATTGTCGGGATCGATCGGCCGCCACGCCTCGGCGGGGGCGGACGCCACCACCTCATTCGGATCGGGCGCCTCCAGCACCGGCGCCGGACGCCAGAAGGTGTAGCGCGCCGAGGGCTTCGGCTCGGCGGCGTCCTCTTTGGGACCGGGCGTGGCGCATCCGGCGAGAACGAGCGCCAGAGCGGCGGCTTGGACCTTCAGGCGCATCCTCGACGTCTCCCTGCTGCTGTCGGCCGTACTTGCCGCAAAGGCCGCCGCGAGGGCAAGCGGGGCGTCAGCGACAAGGATCGGCGGCCGACCTGTCACGCTTCGGGACAGCGGGAGATTCACCCCCGCGCCCCCCTCCCGCGGCCGTTACGCCTCCGGTATCAGGGACGCTTCGAGACGGAGGTGAACATGAAACTCACTTTGGCTTTTGCGGCAGCGATGTTGATGACGGCGACGATGATGCCGGCCCCGGCAGCGGCCTGCCGCCATACCTGCGGTTCCACGGGCGGCACCCCCGTTCCGGCGCCGGGCGTCGCCGCCCTGTTCGCGCTCGGCTTCGCCGGTCTGGTCGCGCGCCACCGCCGGCAGAAGGGCTGATCGGTCCCGGACCGCGGGTCCGGGCTCCATTCTTCAGATTTCGCCCTTGGCGACGGCGAGGTTGCGGCCGACGCGGAGCATGACTCCCGCGGCCGTGTCGCCCGGGAACACGCAGGTCGTCGCGACCGAGGCTTCCACCGCCACCTCCGACGCGCCGAGATCGACCCGGTGCTGGGCGATGCAGCGGGTCAGGCGCTCCGCGGTCTCGATCGCGCTGTTGTGATCGAGCCGGTCGAGGATCAGGCAGAATTCGTCGCCGCCGGTGCGCGCCACCATGTCGGTGGTGCGAATGAGCGCCGAAAGCAGCTTCGCCACGTCGATCAGCGCGGCATCGCCGGCAAACCGCCCGTGCCGCCGGTTGATCCCCTCCAGCCCGTTGAGATCCACCTGCAGCACCGCCGCGGACGTGCCGTGGCGGTCGCAGTGACCGACCACCCGCTCCAGCTCCGCCTCGAAACGGCGGCGGTTGGGGAGGCCGGTCAGCATGTCGCTGTCGACCAGCTGCTCGAGCTCGCGGATCCGCGCCTGCGCGTCCGCGAGAGAGGCGCGGAGCAGCGCATTCTCGTCTTCGACGGAGACTGCGGCCGCGGCGGCCTCGATAGGGCTATGTTCGGACATGCCGCCCCTGTAGCAGCCGCCGGTTAACAGAGCGCGAAAGCGCCGATTGCCTCTGGGGGGGGCGCCGGTTAAGGGATGGCGCTTCGCCGCGCGAGAGCAGGGATCGATGGCAGACGAAGCGCCCGACATCGGCATCATCATGGGCAGCCGCTCCGACTGGGAGACGATGCGCCACGCCGCGGAGCTGCTCGATGCGCTGGGCGTCGCCTATGAGACCAAGGTTGTCTCGGCCCACCGGACGCCCGAGCGGCTCTACGATTACGCGCGGGGCGCGGCCGAACGCGGGCTCAAGGTGATCATCGCCGGCGCGGGCGGGGCCGCGCACCTGCCCGGTATGACGGCCTCGATGACGCGGCTGCCGGTGCTGGGCGTGCCGGTGGAATCGAAGGCCCTGTCTGGAATGGACAGCCTCCTCTCCATCGTCCAGATGCCCGCGGGCGTGCCGGTCGGGACGCTCGCCATCGGCAAGGCCGGGGCAGCCAACGCCGCGCTGCTCGCCGCCTCGATCCTGGCGCTCGGCGACGAGGCGCTCGCCCGGCGGCTGGAGCAGTGGCGGCGGGAGCAGACCGACAACGTCGCCGAAGCGCCCGAATGACCCTGGTCCCGCCCGGCTCCACCATCGGCATCGTCGGCGGCGGACAGCTCGGCCGGATGCTCGCGATCGCGGCGGCGCAGCTCGGCTACAAATGCCACGTCTACGCCCCCGAAGAGGCGCCGCCGGCCGCCGAGGTGTCCGCCCATTTCACCCGCGGCACCTGGGCCGACGAGGACAGGCTCGCCCGCTTCGGCCGCAGCGTCGACGTCGCCACCTACGAGTTCGAGAATATCGCCGCCGGGCCGCTCACCGCGCTCGCCGCCGAGACTCCGCTCTACCCGCCGCGGCGGGCGCTCGAGGTCGCCCAGGACAGGATCAGCGAGAAGAATTTCGTCCAGGAGCTGGGCGGCCGCCCGCCCCGCTTCGCGGCCGTGTCGAGCCGCGAGGAGCTCGACGCCGCGATCGCCGAGGTCGGCGTGCCGGCGGTGCTGAAGACGCGGCGCTTCGGCTATGACGGCAAGGGCCAAGCGCGGATCATGGCGGCGGCGGACGCGGATTCGGCGTGGGCGGCGGTGCGGGGCGCGCCCTCGATCCTCGAGGCGTTCGTCCCGTTCACTGCCGAATTCTCCGTGCTCCTCTGCCGCGGCGTCGCGGGCGAGACGGTGACGTGGCCCGTGCCGCGCAACAGCCACGAGAACGGCATCCTCGCCTGCTCGCAAGCGCCCGCCGGGCCGGAGATCGCCGCCCAGGCCGCCGAGGCGGAGGCGCTGGCCCGGCGGGTCGCCGACGCGCTCGATTATGTGGGCGTGCTGACGCTGGAGATTTTCGCCACTCCGGAAGGGCCGCTGTTCAACGAGATGGCGCCGCGCGTCCACAATAGCGGCCACTGGACGATCGAGGGGGCGCTGAGCTCCCAGTTCGAGAACCATATCCGCGCCATTTGCGGGTTGCCGCTCGGCGCCACCGACCTGACCGCGCCGCGGGTGGAGATGCGCAACCTGCTCGGCGGCGACGCCGAGCAGTGGCTTGAGATCCTCTCCGATCCGACCGCACACCTCCACCTATACGGCAAGGGCGAGGCGCGCCCCGGCCGCAAGATGGGCCACGTGACCCGGCTGCTGCGGGGCTAGCCGCCTTACTGCTGCGGCGCGGTTCCGCCGGTACCTGCCGGCGGCGCGCCGGCGGGGGTGACCACCTCGATCGGCATCTTCAGCTTTTCGAGCTGCGGGCGGACCTTCGCCGCGTCGCCGACCACGACCCAGACGAACTTGGTCGGATCGATCACCTTGCGCGCGGCCTGGTCGAGCTGCGACGCGGTCATCGCCCGGTAGCGGTCCGCGAGCGTCTCGTAATAATTTTCCGGAAGGCGCAGCAGGTCGATGGTCTGGAGGCCGGCCATGACGTCCTCCGACGTCTCGAAATTGCCGGCGAGGTTGCGGACGCGGTTGTTGATCGTCCGCTCCAGCTCTTCGGAGCCGATCCCCTTGGTGGTCAGGAACTCGCGCATGTCGGCCTGGAGCGCCGCCAGCGAGGGGCCGGTCTGGTTGGCCTGGACCGGGGCCGAGACGATGTAGGGGACGGTGCCGAGCAGGCGGTTGATCCGGCCGTTGACGCCGTAGGACCAGCCTTTGGTCTCGCGAAGGTCCATGTTGAGGCGCGACAGGAAGGTCCCGCCGAGCACGTCGTTCGAGACGATCAGCGGCTCGATCGCCTCCGGGCCCGTATAGGGGAGGAGCAGGCCGCCCATGATCACCGATTGCGGCGACTGCGGCCGATCGACGAGCAGGATGCGCGGCTTCGGCGGCGCGGCCGCGGCGGCGAGGTTCTTGGTCCCCTTCGGGCCCGCCGGCGCCGTCCAGTCGCCGAACGCGCGGTCGAGCTGGGCCTGGACCTCGGCGAGCGGCAGGTCGCTGACCACGAAGATCCTGGCGTTGTCGGGCCGCAGCCATGCCTGGTGGAAGGCGATCAGATCCTGCCGGCTGAGCGCGGCCACCGCCTTCGGATCGCCGGTCCCGGTGAACGGGATGCCGTAGGGGTGGTTGGGCCCGTAGAGCGCGACCGGCAGCGTCCGCTGGGCAAGCCCCTGCGGCTGGGTCAGCTCCTGCGAGATAAGGGCGAGCTGCTGGGCGCGCAGCCGCTCCACCTCGGCCGGGTCGAAGGCCGGGTTGCGGACGATGTCGGCGAGCAGGTCGAGCGAGGGCGCGAGGTTCGGGCTGAGCGAAAACAGCCCGACGGTGGTCCGGTCCATCGAGGCGCCGGCGCCGATCGTCGCGCCGAGCCGCTCCTGCTCCTCGGCGATCTGGATCGAGTTGCGGGTGCGCGTACCCTCGTCGAGCAGGGCGAGAACCAAGGCCTCGGTGCCGAGCGCGTTCTTCGGGTCGGCAGACCAGCCGGCGTCGAAGCTGACCGCGACCCGGGTGACGGGGGCGGCGGTCCGCTGCGCGTAGACCAGCTCGACGCCGTTGGAGAGGCGGGCGCGCTGGATGTCGGGGAAATCGATGTTGGCGACGTCGCCGACTTCCGGGAATTTGGAACGATCGACCCCGCCGCGGGCCGAGGAACCGCCGCCGGCCTGATCGTCGGCGGCGAGCAAAGCCGGCTTCGGCGCGAGCGGCTTCTCCGCGGCGGTCGGGCGGCGGTAGTAGGCGGGGGCGTTGGTGGTGACGCTGGCGGCGCCGCCGGTGCCCTTCACTTCCTCATAGGCCTCGCGGTCGCCCGGGGCGACGGTCAGCGCGTAGACGGGGCGGGAAAGCCACTTCTGCGTCGCCTGCCGAACCCGCTCCGGCGTGGCGGAAGCATAGGCTTCGAGCTGCCTTTTGTAGAAATCGGGGTCCCTGGCGTAGAGCGCGCCCTCGGCGAGGGCGACAGCCTTGCCGGAGAAGCCGCCGACCGATTCGAGGCCGTTGATCCGCGAGGCGACCTCGCGGGTGGCGACGCGCTGGACTTCGTCGGCGGTGGGGCCGTTGCGGACGAGATCGCCGATGATCTCGTCGAGCCGCCCGGCGACCACGGCAGGGTCGACGCCGGGCTTCACGTCGGCGGTGACCTCGAACAGGCTGACCCGCTCGAACGGCTGCACGCCGGCCGTGACGTTGACCGCGGTCTTGTCCTGGCGGACCAGGGCGTTGTCGAGCCGCGAGCTGGAGAGGCCGCCGAGCACGTTGGCGGCGATGTCGAGCGGCACGGTGTCATCGCCGGTCAGGCCCGGCACCACCCACCAGCGGTAGAGGCGGGTGGTGGCGACGCGGTCGTGCATCACCTCGGAGCGCGGCGCCGGCAGCGTTGGGATGTCGGCCTCAGCCGGCTTTACCTCGGGGCCCCGCGGGATGTCGCCGAAATATTTCTGGACGAGGCGGCGCGCGGTCGGCACGTCGACATCGCCGGCGAGGACGAGGACGGCGTTGTTCGGGCCGTAGCGCTGGCGGAACCAGTTCTTCACGTCCTCGAGGCTCGCGGCCGAGAGGTCGGCCATCGAGCCGATCGTCGAGTGGTGATAGGGGTGGCCGTCCGGGAACAGCCCTTCGAGCTGCTTGTATTCGACCAGGCCGTAGGGCTCGTTGTCGCCCTGACGCTTCTCGTTCTGGACGACGCCGATCTGGTTGGTGAGGTTCTGCTGAGTCACCGCGCCGAGCAGATGGCCCATGCGGTCGCTCTCGAGGAAGAGGGCCAACTCGAGCGCGGGCGTCGGCACCGTCTCGAAATAGTTGGTGCGGTCGAACCAGGTGGTGCCGTTGAAATCGGTGGCGCCGACCTGCTGCAGCGGGGCGAAAAAGTCGCCGGGCGCGTTCTCGGAGCCGTTGAACATCAGATGCTCGAAGAGGTGGGCGAAGCCGGTCTTGCCGGCCGGCTCGTCCTTCGATCCGACATGATACCAGATCGACACGGCGACCACGGGCGCCTTGTGGTCTTCGTGGACGACGACGCGCAGGCCGTTGTCGAGCGTGAACTGCTGATGGGGTATGTCGACCTGCTGGACGAGCTGGCGGAGCGGCGCGGCGGCGGGCGCGGCGGGTTCGGCAGGGGCGGCGGACGCAGTGGCCGGGGCCGCGTCGTCGCCGGTGGTGGCGGTGGTGCAGGCGGCGAGGCCGAAGGAGGCGGCGATGGCGAGGGACGCGATGAGGCGGCGCATGAGGCAGGATTCTCCGAATCTTCGCGCGCACCATAGCGCCGGCCGCCGCACGCGCAATGTGGACGAAGGCCACCGAACCTCCCGAAAAGCCTTTGTTTTCAGGGCGCAGCGTGATTGGGCCGGCAGACCCTTGTGTTGCAAAAGAGCCACACCAATATCGGCCTCAACCAATTGAGACAGGGGCAGAGCCATGAACCTTGAGAAATTCACCGATCGGGCGCGGGGATTCCTGCAGGCGGCGCAGACCGTCGCAGCGCGGATGAACCACCAGCGGATCGCGCCCGTCCACCTCTTGAAGGCGCTGCTCGAGGACGAGCAGGGGATGGCCTCGGGGCTGATCGCGCGCGCCGGCGGCAGCGCCGAGGCGGCGCGGCGGGAGACCGACCAGGCGCTGGCCAGGATCCCGGTCGTGTCGGGGAGCGGCGCCACCGCCGCGCCCGGGCTCGACGGGGAGACGATCCGGGTCCTCGACCAGGCGGAACAGGTCGCGCAGAAAGCAGGCGACAGCTACGTCACCGTCGAGCGAATGCTGCTCGCGCTCGTGCTGGCGAAGAATAGCGATGCGGGCAAGGCGCTGGCCGATGCCGGCCTCAAGGCGGAGGCGCTCAACGCCGCGATCAACGAACTGCGCGGCGGCCGGACCGCCGACACCCAGTCGGCGGAGGACCGCTACGACGCGCTGAAGAAGTTCGCCCGCGACCTCACCCAGGCGGCCCGCGACGGCAAGCTCGACCCAGTCATCGGCCGCGACGAGGAGATCCGCCGGACGGTGCAGATCCTCGCCCGCCGCACCAAGAACAATCCGGTGCTGATCGGCGACCCCGGCGTGGGCAAGACCGCGATCGCCGAGGGGCTGGCGCTGCGCATCGCCAACGGCGACGTGCCGGACAGCCTCAAGGACCGGCGGCTGATGGCGCTCGACCTCGGCAGCCTGATCGCCGGCGCCAAGTATCGCGGCGAGTTCGAGGAGCGGCTGAAGGGCGTGCTCGACGAGGTCAAGCAAGCCGAGGGAGACATCATCCTGTTCATCGACGAGATGCACACCCTGATCGGCGCCGGGAAGAGCGAGGGCGCGATGGACGCGTCCAACCTGCTGAAGCCCGCGCTGGCGCGGGGCGAGCTTCACTGCATCGGCGCGACCACGCTCGACGAGTACAGGAAGCATGTCGAGAAGGACCCGGCGCTGCAGCGGCGGTTCCAGCC
>DASVVY010000005.1:0-9245 GCA_036386335.1 Allosphingosinicella sp.
CACCCAGCGGGACTTCATGGCGGCCGACGGCGCGCTTTCGGTGGCGGGGGCGGACGCGCTGGTGCCGGCGGCCACGCGCTACCTGGAATCGCTGGATCCGGAGCAGGTCGCGGGCGTGCTCTTCACCTACGATACGCATGACCCGGACATTTACGCGGGCTCCTCGGAAGCGGAGCAGTTCCCGCCGCATTGCGTGCGCGGAAGCGAGGGCTGGGCGAACATGCTCGATCCCGCCGCGGTCAATCCGCGCATTCCGCTGTGGCGGCTGGAGAAGGGGGTGTTCGACATGTGGGCCGAAGCGGACGTGCGCATCCTGAGCGACCGCGACCCGACTGCAGCGCCGGTGCCGCGCGACGCCTTCTTCGAGCGGCTACAGGCGGACGGCGTGCGGCGGGTCGTCGTGATCGGCGTCGCCGCCGACTATTGCGTCAAGTGGGCCGTGGAAGGGCTGCTCGACCGCGGCTTCGAGGTGATCGTCCCGGAGGCGCTGACCCGCGGCATCGCACGGCAGATCGGCCAGGTGATCGCGGAGGATTTTGCCGGGCGTAGCGTCACAGTCGGTACTAAAGAGCCTCTGGCCGCATAAGCCCTCTCCCTGGGGAGAGGTTGGGTGAGGGGGTTCTGCCTCAGCGGATTGGCGACGCCGCAGCCCCTCACCCCTACCCGTCTCCCCAGGAGAGGGGAATTTCAGAACCAGGCCCTGACGCCCAGCAGCAAGTTCCACCCTGCTGCCCTCTCTCCTTCCGCGCGGCGGAAGCGGGCGGTGTCGCCGAAGGCGCGTTCGTAGCCGATGCCGACATAGGGCGCGAATTCGGGCACTATCTCGTAGCGCAGGCGCAGGCCCGCCTCGCCGGTCGACAGACCGGCGCCCACGCCGATCTCCGGCACATTCTGGAGCGCGAGGTCGAGCTCGAGGCGCGGCTGGAGGATGAGCTTCTGCGTGAGGCGAAGGTCGTACTCGCCTTCGAGGCGGGCGCTCACGTCTCCTTTCTCCGAGAGGAAGGCCGCGGCATCCACCTCGAACCAGTAAGGCGCAAGTCCCTGGACGCCGAGCGTGAGGTAGCCGCGTTCCGGGTCCGGGCGAAAATCGTAGCGGACGCCCGCCTGAAGGTCGAACCACGGATCGATCGCGCGGCTCCAGAGGAGCTGCACCTCGGCCTGCTCGGGCGAGCGGCCGAATGCCCCCTCCCCTTCGGTCTTCACCCAGACCTTGTCCACATCGCCGCCGTACCAGGCTTCCGCGTCCCAGGCATGGCCGTCGCGGCCCTTCCCGACCCTCGCCTCGAGGCGGTCGATCAGGATCTTCGACGTCTCGATCGAGCCATGCTCCTCCCGGGCCAAGGCGCGGGCGCGCTCCATGTCCGCGGCGCCGTAGACCGCATCGGCGGCGTGGGCCGGGCCGCTCCGCGCGGCGGCCGGCGGTGGCGTCGTCGGCGGTGCAGGCTCGGGTGACGCCGCCTCCGGCATGTGGTGGCCCGCGTGCGGGTCGGCCCTGTCGTGGCCGGCATGTGGGTCCGGAGCCGGTGCCGGCTGTTCCGCGGGGGGATCCATCTGATGGGCGTCGTGGCCACCATGACCCTCATGCTGCGCGAGCGCAGGCGAGGCGGCAGTAAGGAGAAGGAGAGCGAGGCGCCTCATGCCGCCTCTCCGTCCAACGGGCGCACCGTCACCACCCGCATCATGCCGGCGTGCATGTGGTAGAGGAGGTGGCAGTGGAAGGCCCAGTCCCCGGGCGCGTCGGCGGTCAGGTCGAGGCTAACCTTGCCGCCCGGGAGCACCATTACCGTATGCTTCAGCGGCTGGTGCGTGCCGTGGCCGTTCACGATCTCGAAGAAGTGGCCGTGGAGGTGCATGGGGTGGGTCATCATCGTGTCGTTGACGAGGGTCATCCGCACCCGCTCGCCCTGGGCGAAGCGGATCGGCTCCGGGTTCTCGCTGAACTTCTCCCCGTCGATCGACCACATAAACCGTTCCATGTTGCCGGTCAGGTGGATCTCGACGTTGCGCGCCGGCTCGCGCGCGTCCGGCCGCGGGGCGAGGCCGGCGAGATCGCGATAGGTGAGGACGCGATGGCCGACGTTGTCGAGGCCGATGCCGGGGTCGCCAGTGCGGTCGACCGGGTTCGGGGCGATCATGTCGACGCCGATGCCGACCGGAAAGGACACTTTCGACGCGTCGCGCATGTCGTGCTTCATCGCACCGTGGCCGCCGCCGTGGGCGCCGTGGCCCATGTCGCCCATGCCCATATCCCTCATGCCGAGCGTCGGGCGCTCCCTGAGCGGCGGAACCGGCGCAACCATGCCGAGCCGCGGCGCCAGGGTGGCACGGGCGATGCCGGAGCGGTCGATCGTCTCGCCCACAAAGGTGTAGGCGCGGTCCTCCTCCGGCTCGACGATCACGTCGTAGGTCTCGGCGTTTCCGATCTGGAATTCGTCGACCGTGACCGGCCGTACCGGGACGCCGTCGCTCGCCACCACCGTCATCGCCAAGCCGGGGATGCGCACATTGAAGATGGTCTGGGCGGCGGCGTTGATGATGCGGAGGCGCACGCGCTCGCCGGGACGGAAGAGACCGGTCCAGTTCTCTGCCGGGCCGTGGCCGTTGACGAGGAAGGTGTAAGCCGCCTCGGTGACGTCGGCGATGTCGGTCGGGTCCATGCGCATCCGCGCGAACATCTTCCGATCCGAGGGGCTGAGCGCGCCGTGATCCTTGCCGAGCAGCGTGTTTTTCTGCCGGTTGAAGAAGCCGCCTTCCTGCTTCAGCCGCGCGATCACCCGGTGCGGGTGGAGGAAGGTCCAGTCGGAGAGGACGATGACGTGCTCGCGGTCGTAGCCGATCGGGTCCGGGCCGGCCGGATCGATGACGATCGGGCCGTAGAGCCCCTGGTGCTCCTGGAGACCCGAATGGCTGTGGTACCAGTAGGTGCCCGACTGGCGGATGGGGAATTCGTATGTGAAGGTTTCGCCGGGCCGGATGCCGGGGAAGCTGACGCCCGGCACCCCGTCCATCTGGAACGGCAGGATGAAGCCGTGCCAGTGGATCGAACTGTCCGCCTCGAGCGCATTGGTCACGGCGAGCCGCACCCGCTGCCCTTCGCGAAGGCGCAGCAGCGGCGCCGGAAGCGTGCCGTTGACGGTAATCGCATGGCCGGTGTGGCCCCCCGCTTTGAAAGAGCCGTGGCCGATGCGGAGCGCGATCTCCTCCCCCGACAGGGTCGGGAGATCGGGCGTGAGGCCGGAGGTGCCGCTTTGCGCCCAGGCCGGAAATAGGCCCGGCAGCGCGAGCGCGAGGCCACCGGCAGCGGCGCCGCGCAGCATCGCGCGGCGGTCGATGGGATCGTGGAGCATCGATGTGTCTCCGGGCGTGCCGGGCGGCGGCGCGGAGCCGCCGCCCCGGTGCCGCTTAGTGGCTTTCGCCGCTCGGCTTGTGGCCTTCGTGGCTGCCCTGGCCGCCCGCGGCCTTGTGCTGCTCATGGTCCTTGCAGCAGGGCATGTCGCACTTCTCGCCCTTGGCGGCATGGCCGTCATGACCGCCGGCCTTTTGGTCGGCATGCCGGCCGGCGTGGCCGGCGTGCGAGTCGGGCTGGGCCGCCTGCGCGGAAGCGAGGGACGGGATGGCAAGCGCGGCCGCGGCCGCAATGAGGATGGTCTTCATTGTCGTATCTCCTGAAGGATCGGTGGGTGTTCGATCTTCAGGCGGTTCGCGGCGGCGGGGTGGAAGCTTCCGGATCGAGCCCGCAGCGGGCGTCGGGGATGAAAGGGGAAGCGGGCGCGGCGAGCGCGACGGGCTCGGACGTGGCGACGGTCGCCGCCGGCGCGATCGCCGCGCAGGCGGTCATGCAGTCGATCCCGGCGGACGGCGCCTTGTCGGAACTCCCCTTCGCGGGAGCGCAATGGCCTTCGTCCGCCGCCGCGGCGGCGTGCGTGCCGTGGTGCGGCATCGCCATCGCCTCCGCCGCGCCGAACATCCTGAGCGGCGTCAGGAGCAGGGCGAAGACGGCGAGAACCGCCAGGAGGCGCAGGCGCGACATGAGGGATCAGGTAGGCACTGCCCCGCTCCGAAGCAATGCCCGGGCGTCTGGGTGCGCTCCGGCAGCCGCGGAGGATGGGGTCAGGCGGCTTCCTCGAGGCGGGGGCGGTGGAGGAAAAGGCCGGCGCCGGTCATGCCGGTCTCGGCCAGGGCCAACGCCGTGCCGCAGAAGCCGCACTCCGCGGACAGGCGCCCGACATACCAATGAGTGCGCCCGCAAGCGGGGCAGTGGTTGATTTCGCCGGGATGATAGACGGCATGGAAGCCGCGCCCCGCGGGATCGTAACGGAAGGGGGGGATCTTGCGGACGTACTCTCTGGACCTGAACATCGGCCTTGCTCCTTTGCAGCTCTTCCGTACCATCCGGAGCGGCTGCGACGAAGCGTTGTCTACCGTCGATGAGTTGAATGACCGCTGAACGTTGCGCGGCTGCAACAACCTGCAGTAGCGAGAGTCGAGAAAGAAGCGGGGAAGGCTATGGGGTATCGCCTTCCCCGCCACCCAGGGGGGACTGGGTGGAAGGCCCGGCAGGTACGCAGCCGGGGCTTCGCAAGGGAAGACGCCGCGGCGGGCACGGACCCGCACGGCAAATGAGGCGGATTAGGCGAGCGCCTTCTTCAGCAGCTCGTTGACAACCGCGGGATTGGCCTTGCCTTGCATCGCCTTCATCGTCTGGCCGACGAAGAAGCCGAAGAGCTTGTCCTTGCCGCTCTTATACTCTGCCACCTTGTCGGCATTGGCGGCGAGGACGTCCGCGATGACCTTGTCGATCGCGCCGGTGTCGCTGGTCTGCCTCAGGCCCCGCTCCTCGACGATCGCGCCCGGATCCTCGCCGGTCTCCAGCATGATCTCGAACACCTGCTTGGCGAGCGTGCCGGAGAGCGTGCCGTCGGCGATCAGGCGAAGGAGCTCGGCGGCCTGGGCGGGCGCGACCGGGCTCTCGGTCAGCGGCTTGCCGAGCCGGTTCAAGGCGCCGAACAGGTCCGAGATCACCCAGTTGGACGCGCGCACGGCGTGGTCGTCGCCGAGCTGGCCGAGCAGCGCCTCGAACCAGCGGGCGGTCTCCACCTCGGCGGTCAGTACGGCGGCATTGTAGGCGGCCAGGCCCAGCGCCTGCTCGTAGCGGCGGCGCTTGGCGTCGGGGAGCTCGGGCAGGCTCGCGCGGCATTCCTCCAGGAAGGCGTCGTCGAGCTCGACCGGCAGCAGGTCGGGATCGGGGAAGTAGCGATAATCGTGCGCTTCCTCCTTGGAACGCAGGCTGCGCGTCTCGCCCTTGTCGGGGTCGAACAGCCGCGTCTCCTGGACGATCGTGCCGCCGCCCTCCAGAATGTCGACCTGCCGGCTCGCCTCATATTCGATCGCGGCCATGATGAAGCGGACCGAATTGACGTTCTTGATCTCGCAGCGGGTGCCGAACGGCTCGCCGGACTTGCGCACGCTGACGTTGACGTCGGCGCGCATCGAGCCCTGCTCCATATTGCCGTCGCAGCTGCCGACGTAGCGCAGGATCGACCTCAGCTTCCTTACGTAGGCCCCTGCTTCCTCGGGAGAACGCATGTCCGGCTTCGACACGATCTCCATCAGGGCGATGCCGGTGCGGTTTAAGTCAACGTAGGAGAAGCTGGGGTGCTGGTCGTGCAGCATCTTGCCGGCATCCTGCTCGAGGTGGATGCGCTCGATGCCGACGCTCTTGGCGGAGCCCTCGTCCTTCTCGTCGAGCAGGATCTCGATCACGCCTTCACCGACGATCGGGTGGTAGAGCTGGCTGATCTGGTAGCCCTGCGGCAGGTCCGGATAGAAGTAGTTCTTGCGGTCGAAGCGCGACCAGGGGTTGATCCGCGCCTCGAGCGCCATGCCGGTGCGCACGGCCTCCCGGATGCATTCGCGGTTCGGGACCGGGAGCATGCCGGGCATCGCCGCGTCGATCAGCGAAACCTGCGTGTTGGGCTCCGCCCCGAACTCGGTCGAGGCGCCGGAGAAAAGCTTGGCGGCCGACGTGACCTGGGCGTGGACCTCGAGGCCGATCACCACCTCCCATTCGCCGGTCGCGCCGTGGATGCGGTAGCCGCTCGTCACCACCATGCCTCCGGGCGGGCGATGAAGCCGGCGCGTTCTTCGAGGGCGAGGGCGGCGTTGAGGACGCCCTGCTCGTCGAGCGCCCGCCCGACGAGCTGGAGGCCGAGCGGGAGGCCCTGCTCGTCGAGACCGACGGGAACGGAGATTGCGGGTAGCCCCGCGAGGCTCGCCGGAACGGCGAAGACGTCGTTGAGGTACATCGCGATCGGATCCGCACTCTTCTCGCCGAGGCCGAAGGCGGCCGAGGGGGCGGTGGGCGTCAGGAGCAGGTCGCACTCCGCCCAGACATTCTCGAAGTCGCGGGCGATCAGCGCCCGCACCTTCTGCGCCTGGTTGAAATAGGCGTCGTAGAAGCCGGCCGACAGCACGTAGGTGCCGATCATGATCCGGCGGCGCACCTCCTTGCCAAAGCCGGCGGCGCGGGTGGCCTCGTACATATCGGTGAGCGAGCCCTGCTCCGGATGGACGCGGCGCCCGTAGCGGACACCATCGTAGCGGGCGAGGTTGGACGAGGCCTCGGCCGGGGCGATGATATAGTAGGTCGGCAGCGCGTACCGCGTGTGGGGGAGCGAGACCTCGACGATCTCGGCGCCTGCATCGCGGAGGAGGGCGATGCCCTGCTCCCAGACGCGGTCGATCTCCTCGGGCACCCCCTCGATGCGGTACTCCTTGGGGATGCCGATCCGCTTGCCGCGCACGTCCGCGGATAGGCTCGCCTCCCAGGGCGGCACGGGCAGGTCGAGCGAGGTCGAGTCCTTCGGGTCGAACCCGGCCATAGCCTCCAGCATGATCGCGCAGTCGCGCACGTCGCGCGCCATCGGGCCCGCCTGGTCGAGCGAGGAGGCGAAAGCGACGATGCCCCAGCGCGAGCAGCGGCCGTAGGTGGGCTTGATGCCGGTGATGCCGGTGAAGGCGGCCGGCTGGCGGATCGAGCCGCCGGTGTCGGTGCCGGTGACGCCCGGCGCGAGGCGCGCGGCCACGGCGGCGGCGGACCCGCCGGAGCTGCCGCCCGGGGTCAGCGCCGCATTGCCGCCGTCCCTGCGGCGCCACGGTGAGAGTACGGGGCCGTAGCCGCTGGTCTCGTTGGACGAGCCCATGGCGAACTCATCCATGTTCAGTTTGCCGAGCATGCCCGCCCCGGCGGCGAACAGGTTGGCCGAGACGGTGGATTCGTAGCGCGGCTTGAAGCCCTCCAGCATGCGGCTGCCGGCGGTGGTCTGGACGCCGTAGGTGGCGAACAGGTCCTTGATGCCGAGCG
The DNA here is from genome assembly GCA_036386335.1 of Allosphingosinicella sp. GTDB lineage: Bacteria > Pseudomonadota > Alphaproteobacteria > Sphingomonadales > Sphingomonadaceae > Allosphingosinicella. Next base: position 7,364 of record DASVVY010000005.1, read on the forward strand.
GCACGCCGGCAAGCGGCTTCAGCGCGCCCGCGCCGCGGGCCGCGTCGGCGGCGTCGGCGGCGGCGAGAGCGTGCTGGGGCGTCTCCAGGGTGAAGGCGTTGAGGCCCCTCCCCTTCTCCACCGCGGCGACGAAGGCCTCGGCCACTTCCCGCGCGGAGAAGACGCCGTCGCGCACGCCGTCGCGGATGGCGGCGATGCCGAGGTCGGTGAGGTCGCTCACTCGATCACCTTCGGCACCGCGAAGAAGCCGTGCTCGGCGGCGGGCGCGTTGGCGAGGACGTCTTCGCGGATGCCGCCGTCGGTGACCTTGTCGTCGCGCAGGCGGAGCGCGTTCGGGATGACGGCGGTCATCGGCTCGACGCCGCTCACATCCACTTCCTGAAGCTGCTCGACCCAGCCGAGGATGTTGTTCAGCTCCGGCGCGAGCGCTTCCACCTCGGCGTCGGAGACGGCGATGCGGGCGAGCTTCGCAATGTGGCGGACGGTGGCGGCGTCGACGGACATGCCGCGCCGCTAGCACCGGTGCTGCAGTGCATCAAGGCGCGGGGGACGTGGCGCGAGGCGGGGGCGCTGGGACCACTTCGACCTGCGGCTCCAGGGCCCAGCGGGTCTTCGCCGCGAGCGCGCGGATCGCGTGCTGACGGAGCTCGGGCCGCCCCTTTTCCGCGAGCTGCATCAGCGCCTCGACACCCGCCTTGCCGAAGTCGAAGCGCATCGCCGCCCAGTCGAACCTGTCGGGGGGAATGGCTCCCGAGGTTACGCGGCCGAGTTGATCCCGCGCGGAGATGGAGCCGAAATTGACGATCGGAAGCGCGAGGAAAAAGGCGAGGAGGCTGAGCTCCAGGACGAGATGGACGTTGGCGCGGCGCAGGCGCGCCGGCCAGCGCAGACGCCCCCGGAACAAGGCGCCGGCATAAGCGAGGGCAAATGCGAAGGCGGCCGCGACGAAGACGGCGGCCCACAGGCGGTCGGGCGTAAAGCCGTGCTGGTCGATCCTCTTGTAGAGCGACACTGCCGCGATGGCCGCGAGCGGCGTCGTCACCGCGATCAGCGCCATGGCCGACCAGCGCAGGATGGGAGTCTTGGCTTCGTCCTCCTCCCCGTTTCCAGCGACGGCATTGACCAGCAGCACGGCGCCGGCAACGCACAGGAGGAGGATGGGCGTGGCGGCCCTCGTCTGGCTCCACAGCGACGCCAGGCCGGTAAACGGGATCGCGAGGACAAACAGCACCAGTCCAAAGGCGAGCACGGGCGCGAGGACGGACAGGATGGCGCGGACGACGCGCTGGAGGATGTCGAGCACCGCGTCACGGTCGCGCAGCAGGCCCACGGCCGCCCCGAACGCTCCGCCCCCGACCGTGAACAGGGCCGCGCCGGGCCCATCCTCATAGAGGCCCCGCACGAAGCCGAGCCCGAGCAGCGAGAACAGCTCGCCGAGCAGCAGGAGGAGCAGCATGACCGCGGCGACGAAGGCCCAGGCGGCGAACCACAGGATGAGGTTGGTCCAGGCGTGCCGGTGGAACCCGCTCGTGTCGAAGCGCGGATTCCCCTCGTCCCGAGCGGCTTGGAAGAGCGGCACCGCGCCCGCCACGGCGAGCAAGGCGGCGAAGAACCGCCAGCCTTCCGTCGCGGCCCAGTTGCCTTCCGGGCCGTTCCACCAGACGACCAGCGCGACCACGGCGCCGGCGAGAATGGCAAAGGTGACGGACCAGCCCCAGCGCAGCCGCTCGAGCGAGAAAGCGAAGACGATGCCGCCGACGGTGAGAAAGCTCGCCGCCGCGAGCTGGCTCGGACTCCCAAGCCCCGCCAAGCGGAAGACGAGGAACCCGAACAAGGCCCCAAGAAGGAGAAGGATCACGGGCCGCAGCGGCCAGACATCCCC
>DASVVY010000006.1:0-2921 GCA_036386335.1 Allosphingosinicella sp.
GGAGCGGACCGGCAACGTCTTCCACGGCCACGTCGCGGGGGTCACGCCGGGTGCGCGCTACGGCCTGCGGGCCCATGGTCCGTTCGCGCCGGCCGAGGGACAGAGGTTCAATGCGGCGAAGCTCCTGGTCGAGCCCTATGCCCGGCTGCTCGACCGGCCGTTCCGGCTGCACCCCTCGATGTTGCCCTATCCCGAAGGGGCGGACGACCTCGCCTTCGACGCGAGCGACAGCGCGCCGCACATGCCAAAGGCGATCGTGCTGCCGCCGAACGCCCCCCTCAGCGGGCACGCCCCGCTCGCAGCCTGGGCGGACACGGTGGTTTACGAGCTTCACGTGAAAGGCTTCACGAAGCGGCATCCTGACGTGCGGGCGGAGGCGCAGGGGACCTTCGCCGGCCTCTCCCACCCGGCGGCCATCGAGCATCTGGTGAAGCTCGGAATCACCACCGTCGAGCTGATGCCGACCGCCGCCTGGATCGAGGAGCGGCACCTCGTCTCCCTGGGGCTCAGCAATTATTGGGGCTACAATCCGGTGGCGCTGATGGCGCCGGAGCCGCGCCTCGCGCCGGGCGGCTGGGACGAGGTCCGCCGCACCGTCGCCGCGCTTGCCGATGCGGGGATCGAGACGGTGGTCGACGTGGTCCTCAACCATAGCGGGGAGGGCGATGCGCTCGGGCCCACGCTGTCGCTGCGCGGCCTCGACAACGCCACCTACTACCGCCTTCATCCCGATGACCCGCGGCGCTACATCGACGACAGCGGCTGCGGGAACACGCTGGCGCTGCACCGGGCGCCGGTCGTTCGCCTGGTGATGGATTCGCTGCGCACCTGGGTGCGCGAGGCGGAGATCCACGGCTTCCGCTTCGATCTTGCCGCCTGCATGGGCCGCCGCCCCGACGGTTTCGATCCCGAGGCGCCGCTGCTCGCGGCGCTGGAGCAGGACCCGGAGCTTCGGCACCTGAAGCTGATCGCCGAGCCCTGGGACATCGGACCCGGGGGCTACCAGGTCGGCAAGTTCCCGCCGGGCTGGGGCGAATGGAACGACCGCTTCCGGGACGACGCCCGCCGCTTCTGGCGCGGCGACCATCACCAGCTCGGCCCGCTCGCCACCCGCCTCGCGGGGTCCGCAGACCTGTTCGGCCGGCACCGGCCGCCGTCGCGCAGCGTCAACTTCCTCACCGCCCACGACGGCTTCGCGCTGGCCGACCTCGTCGCCCACGAGACCAAGAAGAACGAGGAAAACGGGGAGCAGAATCGCGACGGCTCCAACGCCAACTACAGCTGGAACAGCGGCTGCGAGGGCGAGACGGAGGACGCGGCGATCCTCGCCTACCGCACGCGCGACCAGCGGGCGCTGCTCGCCACCCTGCTCCTCGCCCGCGGCACGCCCATGCTGTCGATGGGCGCCGAGCTTGGCCACAGCCAGCGTGGCAACAACAATTGCTACGCGCAGGACAATGAGATCAGCTGGCTCGACTGGAGCCGCGCCGACCGCTCCCTGGTCGCGTTCACGGCCAAGCTGGTCGCGCTGCGGCGCGCGCATCCGCTCCTCCGGCGCGATCGGGTGCTCGACGGGGAAGCCGGGGCGGAGGGGCTCGCCGACGTCGAATGGGTCTCACCCGAGGGCAAGCCGATGGCGCCGGGCGACTGGGACACGCCCGAGGCCGGCTCGCTGACGATGGTGCTCGGCGGCGGCGGCGAGCGGATGGCGGTGCTGATCCACCGCGGCCGCGACAGCCGCGCCTTCACCCTCCCGCCGCCGCGGCCGGGGCATGACTGGCATCTCCTCCTCGACAGCGGCGGCGGCCGCGAGGCTTCGCGGGTGGAGGGCGCGCTGGAGATCGGCCCCCGCTCGGTCGCTCTTCTGGCCGAAACCGCCTCTGGCGATGGGAGCGGCGGAGGAGGCAGCGATGCTGTCGATCGCCTGGCGGAAGCGGCGGGTATCCAGCCCACATGGTGGACCGTCGACGGCAGCCGCCATGACGTCACCGAGGACACCAAGCGGCACCTGCTCGCGGCGATACGCCTGCCGGCCGGGTCCGATGCGGAGGCGAGGGACTCGCTCGCCCGGCTCGCCGAGCAGCGAGACCTGCGGCCGTTGCCCCCGGTGCTGGCCGGCCGGGAGGCCGAACCCATAGCGGTGCAACTGGCTTCGGAGAGAGGTCTGCGCCGCCCGGTCTGGCTGAGCGTGGAGGGGCCGGAGGGGGAAGTCGCCCGCGTCCTCGCCTCGCCCGCCAGCGCCGCGTTCCGGCGCTCGCGGGCCGCCGACGGGCGCGCCTTTGAACGTTCGGAAGTCCATCTGCCGAGCCTGGCCCCCGGCCGCTACACCATCCGGCGCGACGATAGCCCCGACGTGGCGTGCCGCCTCACCGTCGCGCCGAAACAAGCGTGGCTTCCGGAGAGTGTCCGCAGCGGCCGCAAGCTGTTCGGCATCGCCGCGCAGCTCTATTCGCTCCGCCGCCCCGGAGACCAGGGGATCGGCGACTTCACCGCCCTCGCCGAGCTGGCGGCAAGGTCCGCCGCGGCGGGAGCGGCGGCGGTGGGGATCAACCCGCTCCACGCCATGTTCCAGGGGGAGAGGGAGCGGGCGAGCCCGTACCAGCCTTCGGACCGCCGCTTCCTCGACCCGATCTACCTCGACCTGGAGGCGCTGCGTGGGCTGCCGGGAGGGGAGGCGATCGGGGCGGTTCCGGCGGTTGGCACGGACCTGATCGACTACACCTCCGTCTGGGCCGTGAAAGACACCGCGCTCCGGCTGCTCTTCGCCGGTTTCCAGCCGCATGAGCTCGACGGCTTCACCGCCGAAGGCGGGGAGGCGCTCCGCACCTTCGCCACTTATTGCGCGATCGCGCGGCGCCACGGCGAGCGGTGGCCGGACTGGCCTTCGGCGTTGCGCGACCCGGCGAGCGCGGACGTCGCCG
>DASVVY010000007.1:0-6984 GCA_036386335.1 Allosphingosinicella sp.
GAAGAGCTTCAGGAGAAAGCGCAGCTTCTCGAGAATGAGAAGAAGCAGGTGGAAGCCAAGAATATCGAAATCGAGATGGCGCGCCGCGCCGTCGAGGAGAAGGCGGAGCAGCTCGCGCTGACCTCCAAGTACAAGTCCGAATTCCTCGCCAACATGTCCCACGAGCTTCGGACGCCGCTCAACTCGCTGCTCATCCTCTCGAAGCTGCTCGCGGACAATCCGCAGGGCAACCTGAACGAGAAGCAGACCGAGTTCGCGCGCACGATCAACTCGGCCGGCTCCGATCTCCTCAGCCTCATCAACGACATCCTCGATCTGTCGAAGATTGAATCGGGCACGGTGTCGATCGAGGTTGGCGAGATGCCGCTGAGCGGGCTCAAGCAGCATATGGAGCGGACCTTCCGCCAGCTCGCCGCCGACAAGAATCTCGACTTCAACGTGGAGTTCGACTCGCGGCTTCCGTCCACCGTCCGCACCGACGAGAAGAGGCTGCAGCAGATCGTGCTCAACCTGCTCTCCAACGCCTTCAAGTTCACCTCGCACGGCGGCGTGACCTTGGCGGTGAGCAGCGCCGACGGCGGCTGGAGCCCGAACCACCCGGTCCTGCGCAACGCCGACCGCGCGATCGCCATCGCCGTCACCGACACCGGCATCGGCATTCCCGAGGACAAGCAGAAGCTCATCTTCGAGGCCTTCCAGCAGGCCGACGGCACCACCAGCCGCAAGTACGGCGGCACCGGCCTCGGCCTCTCGATCAGCCGCGAGATTGCGCGGCTGCTCGGCGGTGAGCTGCAAGTGCGCTCGAAGCCCGGCGAAGGCTCGACCTTCACCCTCTTCATCCCCCTCCAGGCGGTGGCGCCGACCGTCGCCGGCGGCGGCACCAGCGCCCGCTACGACAATACCGGCGCAATGGTGCCGACCGCGCTCCCGACCGGGTTCGAGGTCAGCGACGACCGCGACAGCCTCGGCGACGATGCTTTCGTGCTGATCGTGGAGGACGATCCGACCTTCGCGTCGATCCTGCTCGACATGGCGCGCACTGCGGGGCTGAAGGGCGTGGTCTCGACCGCCGGGGCGGGTACGCTGGCGATGGCGCGCAAGCTCCAGCCCGACGCGATCACCCTCGATCTCGGCCTCTCCGACATAGACGGCTTCGTGCTGCTCGACCTCCTGAAGCACGACCCGCAGACCAGCCACGTCCCCGTCCACGTCATCTCCGGCGCCGACAAGCTCTCCTCGGTGATGGCGATGGGCGCGTTCGGAGTCACCGAGAAGCCGGCGGAGGAGGACGCGCTGTCCGGCGTCTTCCGCGATCTTGCGGAGCATATCCGCACCTCCGAGCCGCTGCTCGAAGTGGTGCCGGAGGCGGCGGACGCGCAGGCCTGGCCGGCGGCCCACCCGGTGCCGGAGCTCGCCGGCGCGAAAATCCTCATCGTCGACGATGACATCCGCAACATCTACTCGCTGACCAGCGTCCTCGAAGCGCACGACGTCGAGGTGCTCCACGCCGAACGCGGCAAGGACGGCATCCTGATCCTCGAGCAGACGCCGGGCATCGACATCGCCCTCATCGATATCATGATGCCGGAGATGGACGGCTATGAGACGATGCAGCAGATCCGCCGCCGCCGACACCTTGCCGAGGTGCCGCTGATCGCCGTCACCGCCAAGGCGATGAAGGGGGATCGGCAGAAGTGCCTCGACGCCGGCGCCTCCGACTATATCGCGAAACCGGTGGACATCGACCTGCTGCTGGCGCTTCTGCGGGTGTGGATCGCCCGCGCGCGTGAGAGCGCCCGGCCGACCGCGGCGGCGACCATCCGGGCAGCCGAATAGAGGTGAGCGTCGAGATGCCGATCAGCAACGCCTCCTCGGAGGCCCTCCCGGTCGACGGGCCCGGCCTGCCGGCGGAGGAGCCGGTCGAGCGCCCGCGGGTGCTGGTGGTCGACGACGACGAGCGCAACCTGCTCGCCGTCAGGACCGTGCTCGAGGACCTCGGCGAGGTCGTGGAGGCGAAATCCGGAGAGGAGGCGCTGCGGCACCTGCTCAGGGGCGAGTTCGCGGTCATCCTGCTCGACGTCTACATGCCCGGCCTCGACGGCTACGAGACGGCGCAGATGATCCGGTCGCGCGAGCAGACCAAGCGCATCCCGATCGTCTTCCTCTCGGCGGTGAACAAGGAGGCCGAGCACCTGATCCGCGGCTACTCGATGGGCGCGGTCGACTATGTGTTCAAGCCGGTCGACCCGGTGGTCCTGCGCTCGAAGGTGGCCGTGTTCGTCGATCTGTTTGCGATGACGAAGGAGATCCAGCGCAAGGCGCGGGCCGAGCAGGCGCTGCTCGACGCGAACCTTCGCGCCAATGCCGAGCGGCTGCGGATCGAGCAGGAGCTGCGCCTCGCCGAGCAGCGCCAGGGCGCGATCATCCAGTCGCTGCCGATCGTCCTCTATTTGGAAGCGGTGGATGCCGACCCGCGCGTCCCCAAGTTCGTCAGCGGCAATTTCTCGGCGCTGACCGGCTTCGCCTTCGACCAGATCCAGGCGGATCCCGGTCTGTGGATCGAGCGCCTCCACCCGGACGACCGGGACCGGGTCGTCGGCGCGCTCGCGCTGCGGCCGAGCGGCAAGTCGCTCGCCGTCGAATATCGCTGGCAGTGTGCTGATGGCCAGTACCGCCACTTCCTCGACCAGGCGGTGCTGCTTCGCGACCGTGACGGCCGCCCGCTCGAATATGCCGGCACCCTGCTCGACGTCACCGACCGCAAGGAGCTGGAGAGCCAGCTCATCCAGGCGCGCAAGATGGACGCGATCGGCAAGCTGACCGGCGGCATCGCGCATGACTTCAACAACCTCCTCGCTGCGGTGCTCGGGGGCCTCGGGCTGATCGAGCGCCGGGTTCCGCTCGGCGAGGAGCATTTGAAGATCCTCAACATGACCCGTCGTGCGGCGGAGCAGGGCTCCGAGTTGGTCGGCCGCCTCCTCGCGTTTGCGCGGCGCCAGCAGCTGGAGCCGGCGGCGATCGAGATCGGCGCCCTCTCCACCGCGGTCACCGATCTCCTCGCCCACACGCTCGGTGGCCTCGTCGAGCTCGAATGGCGGGTCGAGGACGGCCTCTGGTCCGCCTTCGCCGATCAGTCGCAGCTCGAACTTGCGCTGATGAATCTCATCATAAACGCCCGCGACGCCATGCCCGACGGCGGCACCATCGCCGTGCAGGCGGCCAACCGCAGCATCGCGGCCGACGCGGAGAACGGCCTCGCCGCCGGCGACTATGTGGTGTTGACCGTCGCCGACAGCGGCTGCGGCATCTCGCCCGAGCTGATCGAGCAGGTGATGGAGCCTTTCTTCACCACCAAGGCGGTCGGCAAGGGCACTGGCCTCGGCCTCAGCATGGTCTACGGCTTCGCCAAGCAATCTGGCGGCGCCTTCCGCATCGACAGCAGCCTCGGTATCGGCACCCGCGCGGAGATCTGGCTGCCCCGCGCGCCCCACGACGCCGGTGCGGCCAGCGGCGGTGCCGCGCCGCGCGCGCCCGCGCCCGACGTCCCGGCGCTGAAGGTGCTGCTGGTCGACGACCATGATGGCGTCCGGGCGACGACCGCTGCCCTGCTGCGGGACCTCGGCCACGCCGTCGTCGAGGCTTCGGACGGCTCCCAGGTGCCGGCGCTTCTCGCCGACGGGGCCGGCGGCTGCGATCTGCTGATCAGCGATTATGCGATGCCGCACGTCTCGGGCGCCGAGGTCATCCGCCAGGCACGAGAGTCGCAGCCGGGCCTCCCCGCGATCATCATTACCGGCTACGCCGACTCGCAGTCCATCTCCCGCAGACCGGACGACGTCCTCGTCCTCTCGAAGCCCTTCACGCCCGAGCAGCTCAAGGCGGCGATCGGAAGCGCCGTGGCGGAGCGGGTGGTTGCGGTCCCGGCCGCCGTCGCCCCGGTGGCCTGAGCGGCATAGCCCGTCGCTTGCGGGCACCCGGGAGATAGTTTAAGCCTAAAGCGATTGGAGGAGGTCGCCTTTGCGCATCGCGTGCCTGGGAGGGGGTCCGGCGGGACTCTATTTCGCGATCTCGATGAAGCTTCGCGATTCCCGGCACGAAATCGAGGTTTTCGAGCGCAACAGCCCAGACGACACGTTCGGCTGGGGCGTCGTCTTCTCCGACCAGACCGTCGAGAACCTGATGGCCAACGACCCCGCCTCGGGGGCCGAGATCCGCGACGAATTTGCGCACTGGGACGATATCGACATCCATATTGGCGGTGAGACGATCCGTTCTTCGGGCCACGGCTTCATCGGCATCGGCCGCAAGCGCCTCCTCGCCATCCTGCAGGAGCGGGCCCGCTCGCTCGGCGTCACCCTCCATTTCCGCCACGAAGCTTCGCCGGACCTGGCCGACTGGCCCGGCTACGACCTCGTCATCGCCGCGGACGGCGCCAACAGCCGCATCCGCACCGCTTATGCGGAGCATTTCGGCGTGGACATTCAGCTCCGCCGCAACCGCTTCTTCTGGTTCGGCACCGAGCAGGTGTTCGAAGCCTTCACTTTCGCGTTCGAGGAGACCGAGGCGGGCTGGGTGTGGGCGCACGGCTACCGCTTCGACGACCGCCTCTCCACCTTCATCGTGGAGATGGCGCCGGAGACCTGGGCGAAGCTCGGGCTCGACACGATGGACCAGCCGGAGGCGATCGCGCTGTGCGAACGGATTTTCGCCCGCTACCTCGGGGGGCACCCGCTCATGTCGAACGCGCGGCACCTGCCGGGGCCGCAGGCGTGGCTGCAGTTCCGGCGGATCGTCTGCGAGCGCTGGTCCTACCGCAACCTCATCCTGCTCGGCGACGCGGCGCACACCGCCCACTTTTCGATCGGTTCGGGGACCAAGCTGGCGCTGGAGGACGCGATAAAGCTCGCGGAGGTGCTGAACCGCCCCGGGCTTGCCCGCGACCGGGCGCTCGACGAATATCAGGCCGAGCGCAACCTTGAAGTGCTGAAGCTCCAGAACAGCGCCCGCAACTCGACCGAATGGTTCGAGACGCTGGAGCGCTACCTCCCGTTCGAGCCGATCCAGTTCGCTTACTCGCTGCTGACCCGGTCCCAGCGCGTCAGCCACGAGAACCTTCGCCTGCGCGACCCCGAATGGCTGGAGGGGGTCGAACGATGGTTCCAGACCCAGGCACGCGGCGAGCCGGTCGAAAATCCGGCCCCGCCCATGTTCGCGCCGTATCGCCTCCGCGGCCTCGAACTCGAGAACCGGGTCGTCGTCTCCCCGATGGCGATGTACTCGGCTGAGGACGGGACGCCCAACGACTTCCACCTCGTCCATTACGGTGCCCGGGCCGAGGGCGGCGCCGGCCTGCTCTACACCGAGATGACCTGCGTCTCGGCGGAGGGCCGGATCACGCCGGGATGCGCGGGCATGTACGCGCCGGACCATGTCGCCGAGTGGCAGCGGATCGTCGCCTTCGTCCACGCGAATTCGAGAGCCAAATTCTGCCTCCAGCTCGGCCATTCCGGTCCCAAGGGTTCGACCCGGGTCGGCTGGGAAGGCTATGACGTGCCGCTGCGCAGCGGCAACTGGCCGGTCATGGCCGCCTCCGATGTGCCGTGGAGCGCTGAAAACCAGGCGCCGCGTCCGATGACCCGCACCGACATGGACATCGTCATCGGCCAGTTCGTCGCCGCGACCCGCATGGGGCTCGAAGCGGGCTTCGACATGATCGAGCTCCACGCCGCCCACGGTTACCTCCTCTCAAGCTTCATCACTCCGCTGATGAACCGGCGCACCGACGATTATGGCGGCAGCCTCGCCAACCGCTTCCGCTTCCCGCTGGAGGTGTTCCGGGCAATGCGGGAGGCGTGGCCGGCGCTGAAGCCGATGTCCGTCCGCATCTCGGCCACCGACTGGGTGGGCGATGCGGGGATCACGCCGGACGACGCCGTCGCGATCGGCCGCGCGTTCAGCGAGGCGGGCGCCGACCTGATCGACGTGTCGGCGGGCCAGACCTGGGCCGACTGCCGCCCCGTCTACGGCCGCATGTTCCAGACGCCCTTCGCCGACAAGGTCCGCAACGAGGCGCGGGTGGCGGCGATGGCGGTCGGCAACATCTACGAGCCCGACCACGTCAACTCGATCCTCGCCGCCGGCCGCGCCGATCTCGTCGCGCTCGCCCGTCCCCACCTCATCGATCCGATGTGGACGCTGCGGGCGGCGGCGACCCATGGCTATCGCGGAGTCCACGTGCCCCCGCCCTATCTCGGCGGCATGGCCCAGCTCGCCCGCAACCTCCAGCGCGAGCAGGAGCTGAAGGCATGAGGCTCGCCGGCCGCCATGCGCTGGTGACGGGCGGAGGCACCGGCATCGGGGCGGCCATCGCCACGGCGCTGGCCGCCGAGGGTGCGCGAATCACCCTCGTCGGGCGGCGGCGGGAGCCGCTGGAAGCGGTGGCGGCGAGCGCCGGCGAGTGCCTCGTCGCCCCCGCCGACGTCACCGACCGCGGCGAGGTGGAGCGGGCGTTCGAGGCCGCGCGCACCGCCCACGGCCCGATCCACATCCTCGTCAACAATGCCGGCGCCGCCGAAACTAACCCCTTCGCCGACCTGACCGAGGCGGCGTGGCGGCGGGCGATGGCGGTCAATCTCGACGCGCTCCTCCACTGCTGCCAGGCGGCGCTGCCCGACCTGCTCGCCGCCGAGCACGGCCGCATCGTCACCATCGCCTCGACGGCCTCGCTCAAGGGTTATGCCTATGCGGCGGCCTATGTCGCGGCGAAGCACGGCGCCCTCGGCCTCACCCGCGCGCTCGCCGCCGAGTTCGCGGACAAGCCTTTCACGGTCAACGCGGTGTGCCCCGGCTTCACCGACACGGCCATCGTCGCGGAGGCCGCAGCGACCATCGCCGGCCGCACCGGCCGCTCGGCCGAGGAGGCGCGGGACGCGCTGGCGCGCTTCAACCCGCAGCGCCGCCTGATCCAGCCGGAGGAAGTCGGGA
>DASVVY010000008.1:0-74381 GCA_036386335.1 Allosphingosinicella sp.
TTGATCGTCGTCGGCGACGCCGATCCGGCGACGGTGGAGCGGCTGATCGCCGCCCATTTCGTCGGCTGGAAGGGCACGGGCCCGGCGCCGCGGGAGCCGGATTACGGCAGTGTCGCCGAGGTCAGGGAGCGGACCGGCACCCTCGTCTATCCGGGCGCGCCGCACGCGCTCCAGCTGACATGGCTCAGGCCCTATCGCGCCGAGGCCGACACCAAGGCGAAGGAGCGGATCGCGCTCGCCCGTGCGCTGGCGGCGCGGATCGTCAGCCGCCGCCTCACCGCCAAGGCGCGCAGCGGCGCCGCCTTCGTCAGCGCCGACATCGCGTCGGACGAGGCGACCAACATCGCGGACCTGACCCAGATCTCGATCAACCCCAAGGAAGGGCGCTGGAAGGAGGCGCTGGGCGAGACCTATGCGATCGTCGCGGACTCGCTGCGGGCACCGCCGAGCGAGACCGAGATCCAGCGCGAGATGGAGAATCTGCGCACCGCCGCCCGCGCCGGACTCGAGGCGGAGCCGACCCAGAAGTCGCAGCAGCTCGCCGAGCGGCTGCTCTCCGCGATCGACGAGGGCGGGGTGATCTCGTCGGCCAAGGTGCGGCTGGAGCTGCTCGAGGAGCTGGCGCCGGCCATGACTCCGGCGGCGCTGGCGGCGGCGACGAAGGAGATGTTCTCCGGCGCCGGGCCGCGCATGGCCCTGCTCTCGCCGCAGCCGCTGGCGGGCGCCGCCGAGGCGCTCGCGGCGGCGGAGAGGATCGCGCCCGCGGCGCGGGCGGCGGACCGGAAGGTGACGATGGCCGACGTGCCGGCGCTCGGCGCCCTGGGGCGGGAAGTGTCGCGCCAGCGGATCGAGGATCTCGACGCCACCATCGTCCGCTTCGCCAACGGTGCGGCGCTGGTGTTCAAGCAGACCGATTTCGAGAAGGGCGTGGTCAACGTCCAGCTGCGCTTCGGACGGGGCATCTCGGGCCTGCCGGCGGACCGCAAGTCGCTGGCGTGGCTCGCGCCGACGGTAGGATCGATGGGGCTTGGGCAGCTCGATGCCGACGCGATCGAGCGGCTGCTCACCGGCCGGCGAATGTCGCTGGCGCTGACGGTGGGCGAGGATGCGTGGGAGCTTTCGGGCACCACCAACGCCGCGGAGCTGCAGGACCAGCTCCACTTGCTCACCGCCAAGCTCGCCGCGCCGCGCTGGGACGAGGCGCTGTTCGCGCGGGTGAAGGCGAGCGCGCTCGAGAATTACGAGCTGAGCTTCTCGTCCGCCTCAGCGCGGGCGGGGCGCGAATTCGGGGCGCTGAGCCACGCCGGGGACCCCCGGTGGGCGCCGTTCGAGCGGGAGGACGTGGCCAAGCTGACCCTGGACGACGTGCGCGCCGCCTTCGCGCCGCAATTCCAGGCGGGGCCGGTCGAGCTGATCGTCGTCGGCGACGTCGGCCTCGACGCGGCGGTGGCGGCCGCCGCCCGCACGGTCGGCGCGCTGCCCGCCCGGCGGGAGGCGTCCCCGGCCCCGGCTTCACTGGCGGTGCGGCCGCCTGCGCCGAAGGCCGGCCCGGTCACCTTCACCCACCAGGGCGACCCGAACCAGGCCTACGCGCTGGTCGGCTGGTCGACCTTCGGCGGGATCGAGCGGGTGCGGGAGCGCCGCGCGCTGTCGCTCGCCGCCAACATCGCCCGGGTGCGGCTGCTGGAGCGGCTGCGGGACATCGAGGGGGCGAGCTACTCCCCCTCGGCGGGTGCGACCATGTCCGAGCCGTTCCCGGAGTGGGGCATCTTCTACGCCGCCTCCGAGCTGCGGCCGGAGCGGACCGAGCTGTTCTTCCGGCTGGCGCGGGAGATCGTCGCCGACCTCGCGGCGAAGCCGGTGGCGGCGGACGAGTTTGAGCGGGCGCAGAATCCGGTGCTGACCGGGATCGAGCGGCGGCTGAAAACCAACGCTTACTGGGGCGGGACGATGGAGGGCTGGTCGCGGGAGCCGGAGCTGATCGCGCAGACCCGCTCCTACCTCGCCGACTATCGCGCGCTGACGGCGGAGGACGTGCGGCGCGCGGTCGCCGCTTATGTGGCTGACGCGGGCGACTGGTCGATGCTCGTCCTCCCCGGCAAGCGCCAGAGCGCGGCGGGCGGGCGCTGAATGTTTCCCTTCCGGCCCGATTGGCTCTAGAAGGCGGCGGTGTCCACGAGCGCAGTCCAGGCAGCAGCGCCCGAACGCAGCGGGCCGGCGACCGGCTGGAGGCCCTTCCGGCTCCGGCAGGAGCCGTTCTTCGAGGACAAGAACCGCGCCTTCTGGGTGCTGCAATCTGCCGGCTGGGCGGGCTATTTCATCCTGCGCACCCTGTCCGGCATGGCGAACGCCATGGGGTGGAGCTTCGTCCTTCACACCGCGCTCCTCACCGCCACGGGCTATTCGATCACGCTTCTCATGGGGGCGGCCTTCCGCCGGCTGATCCGGATGCGGCCGGTGCTCACCTGGCCGCTGACGATCCTCATCGTCGTGATCGCCGCCGCCGCTTTCTCCGCCATCGAGACCTGGAGCTACGCGACCTTCCTCCAGCCCGGCTCCACGCCCGAGGGGATCCGCTTCCTGGGCGCGATCCTGCTCACCTTCTCGCTGCTCGCCGCCTGGTCCGCCCTCTATTACAGCATCAATTACTACCTGCTGCTCGAGGAGCAGACCGACCGGCTGCTGCGGCTCGAGCATACCGCTTCGAGCGCGCAGCTGGCGATGCTGCGCTACCAGCTCAACCCGCACTTCCTGTTCAACACGCTCAACTCCATCTCCACGCTGGTGCTGCTGAAGCAGACCGAGCGGGCGAACGCGATGTTGAGCCGGCTCTCCTCCTTCCTGCGCTACACGCTCGTCAACGAGCCGACCGGTCAGGTGACCGTGGCGCAGGAGGTGGAGACGCTGAAGCTGTACCTCGAGATCGAGAAGATGCGGTTCGAGGAGAGGCTGCGGCCGCGCTTCTCGATCGATCCTGCCGCCTCGCAGGCGCGCCTTCCCTCCCTCCTCCTCCAGCCGCTGGTCGAGAATGCGATCAAATATGCGGTGACGCCGCAGGAGGAAGGCGCCGACATCGAGGTGATGGCGCGGCGGATCGGCGACCGGGTGCTGCTCACCGTCGCCGACACCGGCCCGGGCGCGGACGACATCCGCGTGCGATCGCAGCAGTCGACCGGCGTCGGCCTCGCCAACATTCGCGACCGCCTCGGCCAAGCCTATGGGCCGGACCATCGATTCGAAACGGAATCGAACAGAAGCGGCGGCTTCCGCGTTACCATCGAGATCCCCTTCCAGACCGAGACTGCCGAGGAGCCGAAATGACCATTCGCACGATTCTCGTGGACGACGAGCCGCTCGCCATCCAGGGCCTGCAGCTCCGCCTCGAGAAGCATGACGATGTCGAGATCGTCGACACCTGCTCGAACGGGCGGGAGGCGATCCGGGCCATCAAGACGCACAAGCCGGACCTCGTCTTCCTCGACATCCAGATGCCGGGTTTCGACGGCTTCTCGGTGATCCAGGGGTTGATGGAGGTGGAGCCGCCCCTGTTCGTCTTCGTCACCGCTTATTCGGACCATGCGATCCGCGCCTTCGAGGCGCAGGCGGCGGACTATCTGATGAAGCCGGTGGAGGAGGATCGCCTCGCCGACACGCTCGACCGCATCCGCCAGCGCCTCGCCGAGCGGCGCAGCGCCGAGGAGGCGGGCAAGCTCAAGGAGGTGCTGGCGGAAGTGGCTCCCGAGGCGGCCGACCAGGTCGGGGCCACGTTCGAGGACGCGCCGAGCGCCAACCGCTACGAGAAGCTGATCAACATCAAGGACCGCGGCCAGATCTTCCGGGTCGACGTCGACTCGATCGAGAAGATCGACGCCGCCGGCGATTACATGTGCATCTATACCGGGGACAACACGCTCATCCTCAGGGAGACGATGAAGGACCTGGAAAAGCGCCTCGACCCGCGCCGCTTCCAGCGGGTGCACAGGAGCTGCATCGTCAATCTCGACCAGGTCCGCCAGGTGAAGCCGCACACCAACGGCGAATGCTTCCTGGTGCTGGAGAGCGGCAGCCAGGTGAAGGTCAGCCGCTCCTACCGGGACGTGGTGGCGCGCTTCGTCCACTGACGCCGGGCCGCGTGGGTACCGGCTCCGGAACGAAGGCGGGACAGGCGCGCTTAGCCCTCTGCTCGCCAGAGGGACGCGGATGATCTGCTACGTCGAGGATTCGGTTCCGGGGATCACCCGCAAGCGGCGCGGCCGCTACTGGATGTATTTCGGACCCGACGGGGAGCGGATCACCGACCGCGAGGAGATCGACCGACTGAACGCGGTCGGCATGCCGCCCGCATACGAGCGGTGCTGGTTCTGCCCCGACCCGGCGGGCCACATCCAGGCGGTCGGCTACGACGCCAAGGGCCGCAAGCAATATCGCTACCACCCGGAGTTCCGCGAGCAGCAGGAGACGCTCAAATACGAGCGGCTGGCGCGGTTCGGGCATTGCCTCGCGAAGCTGCGCAAGAAGGTCGAGCAGGACCTCACCGGTAAGCCGACCCAGAAGGACACGGTGCTGGCGGCGGTGGTGCGGCTGATCGACGAGACGCGGATGCGGGTCGGCAATGAGGAATATGCGAAGGCGAACAAGAGCTTCGGCGCGACCACGCTGCGCAACCGCCACGCCAAGGTGGAGCGCGGGCGGCTGAAGATCACCTACACCGGCAAGCACGGCATCAAGCGGACGGTGACGCTGACCGACCGCAACCTCACCCGGATCGCCAAGCGGACGCAGGACCTGCCGGGCCAGCATCTGTTCGAATATGTCGACGACGGGAACGTCTGTCCGGTCACCTCGGGCGACGTCAACGCCTACATCAAGGCGGCGATGGGCGAGGATTTCAGCGCCAAGGACTTCCGCACGTGGGGCGCGAGCGTCATCGCCTTCGAGGAGATGGCGAAAAGGATCGCCGAGAGCGGAACGGTCAAGCTGAAGAGCGTGATGGAGCCCGTCGCCGAAGCGCTCGGCAACACGCCCGCGATCAGCCGCAAATCCTACGTCCACCCGGCGCTGATCGAGGCGGCAAAGGATGCGGGCGCGATCGGCGACCGCAAGCTGCCGCGGCCGGGCAGGTATCTGAGCTCCGCCGAGCGGGGGCTGATCGAGTTCCTGGAAGCGCTGCCCGAGGAGGCCGAGAAGGCGGAGGACAAAGTGGAGGCGAAGGCGCGCGCCGGGGGCAAGAGCAAGGCCGCCGCCGAGGCCGAAGTCGCCGCAGAGGCCGCCGCCGGGGTGGGCGCGAAAGCGGCATGAGCCCTCCCCTTCTGGCCCAGCGCCGCGCCAGCCGCTAAGGGCGCGCCATGAACGTCAAGGGCGACGGCGTGACCCACGCCGCACAGAATCTCAGCGCGAAGACGGCCGCGCTCGGCAGCGAGGCCGGCGGCTGGATCTCGAACAACATCGTCGACATCCTGATCGCGAGCGCCATCGGGCTGCTGATCGCCGTCACGCTGATCGGCATTCGGTCGATGGGATGCAAGCTCGTCGCCAGGATGGCGGGGGCCGCCAATCCGCACTGGCCGGTGATCTTCGCCAAGGCGCTGGCGCGGACCAACCTGTTCTTCATCGTGATGACCTCGGCCGAGCTCGTCGCGGAGCATGCCGAGACGCCGGCGGCGATCATGGACGCGGTCCACGTCCTGTTCGTGATCGGCGCCGCGATCCAGGCGGCGATCTGGGCGCGCGAGCTGATCCTCGGCTACATCCAGCATCGCGCCGGAGCGGACGACGAGCATTCGACGTTGGCCTCGGCGATCAGCATCATCCGGCTGCTCGTCACCGTCGCTCTGTTCGCGGTCGCGATCATCCTCATCCTCGACAATCTGGGCGTGAACGTCACCGGGCTGATTGCCGGTCTCGGCATCGGCGGCATCGCCATCGGCCTCGCTGCGCAGGGCATCTTCTCCGACCTGTTCGCGGCGCTTTCAATTATCTTCGACCGGCCGTTCCGCCGCGGCGAATCGATCACCTTCGGCAGCCCGCCGACGACCGGCACGGTCGAGCGGATCGGCCTCAAGAGCACGCGCATCCGCTCGGTGAACGGCGAGCTGGTGGTGATCTCCAACGCGAACCTGCTCAACATGCAGCTGCAGAACTGGGCGCTGCTGCAGAGCCGGCGGGCGGTGATGACGATCGGCGTCACCTACCAGACGCGGCCCGAGGTGCTGAGCAACCTGCAGCAGGAGCTGAGGGCGTTAGTGGAGCGTCAGCCGCTCGCCACCTTCGACCGGGCGCATGTCTTCCAGTTCGGCGCTTCGTCGATCGACCTCGAGCTCGTCTTCCACGTCGAGGCGCCCGACTACCCCCAGTTCATGGAGACGCGGCACGCGGTCATGCTCGACATCATGCGCCGCTTCGCCGAGCTCGGGGTGGAGTTCGCCTATCCGACCCAGGTGACCTTCACCGCGGCGCCGGACGGGAAGATGGTGATGCCCTATCCGCCGGTGAAGGTGATCGCCGAGGCGGAGGGCGGGACAGAGTAGTCGGAGCTTAGGTGCAGAGCGCGGTTAGACTCCCTCTCCCTGGGGAGAGGGTTGGGGTGAGGGGATGCGCCTTAAGCGGCTACCCGCAGACTCCGTGACCCCTCACCCCCAGCCCCTCTCCCCAAGGAGAGGGCAGAAGCTGCGCCCCCTCCCCGGTAGCAGCGATCAGAGGCCGACATCCTCCAGGCTCAGCAGCGTCGCATTGCCGCCGGCGCTGGTGGTGTCGGTGCTGGTGACGCGTTCGGCGCAGAAGCGGGGGAGGTAGTGGGGGCCGCCGGCCTTCGGGCCGGTGCCGGAGAGGCCTTCGCCGCCGAAGGGCTGCGAGCCGACGATGGCGCCGATCATCGAGCGGTTGACGTAGAGATTGCCGACCGTCGCCAGCTCCTCGACCGTCTCGGCGGCGCGGGCGATGCGGCTGTGGAGGCCCATGGTGAGGCCGAAGCCGGAGCGGTTGACCCGCTCCACCGTCTCGGCGAGCTGGCCCGCCTTCCAGGTGGCGACGTGGAGGAGCGGCCCGAACCACTCCTTGGTGACGTCCTCCACCCGGTCGACGCCGATCAGGGTTGGCGGGACGAACAGGCCGCGTTCGGGCACGGCGACCGTGTGGATCCAGCGGCTGCTGGTCTCGTCGCGGTGGCCCATCAGCCGCTCGTAGGCGCCGCGGTCGATGACGGGGCCGACATCGGTGCGCGGCTCGGCGGGGTCGCCGACGACGAGCGAGTCCATCGCGCCGGAGAGCATTTCGAGCGTGCGCTCGGCAATCTCCTCCTGGAGGAGGAGGACCCGCAGCGCCGAGCAGCGCTGGCCCGCGGAGCGGAAGGCGGAAGTGACGACGTCGACCACGACCTGCTCGGGGAGAGCCGTCGAATCGACGATCATCGCGTTGATGCCGCCGGTCTCCGCGATGAACGGGATGAGCGGGCGCTCGTCGTCCTTGAGGAGCTCGCGCGCGATGCGCTTGGCGGTCGCGGTCGAGCCGGTGAAGGCGATACCGGCGATGCGGGAATCCTCGACCAGGGCGGCGCCCATGTCGGGGCCGCCGGCGGCGAGGATGAGCGCGTCCTCAGGGATGCCGGCGCCATGGGCGAGGCCGACTGCGTAGGCGGCGATCTGCGGCGTCTGCGGAGCGGGCTTGGCGACGACGGCATTGCCGGTGACGAGGGCGGCGGTGACCTGCCCGAGGAAGATGGCCAGCGGGAAGTTCCAGGGGGCGATGCAGATCCAGACGCCCCTCCCCTTCATGCGCAGCAGGTTGCGCTCGCCGGTGGGGCCGGGGAGCTCGACGGGCTGCAGGCCGGAACGCGCCTGCTGCGCGTAGTAGCGGCAGAAATCGACGGCCTCGCGCACCTCGGCGAGGGCGTCGGGGATGGTCTTGAAGGCTTCCTGGACGCAGAGGCGCATCAGCGCGTCGCGGTCGCGTTCGAGGAGGTCCGCGAGCCGCTCGAGGCAGGCGGCGCGGTGCTCGATGCTTGCCGCGTCCCAGGCGGGGAAGGCGGCGAGGGCGCGGGAGACCATGCCGGTCGCTTGGGTGCGGCAGTCTTCGGAATGGTCGCCGAGGGAGGTGATTGCGGGCCTTGCGCCCCGGCGTAGGCCGGGGCCCAGTTGTTGCGCTGCATCTGGGCCCCGGCCTTCGCCGGGGAGCGCGACCGCCTTCGCCACCCGCGCCAGTTCGCTCCGATCTGCCAAATCCAACCCCCGGCTGTTGCGGCGTCCGGGGAACAGGTCGTCGGGGAGGGGAATGGCGGGGTGGCGGGTGCCGCCGACGGCGGCGATCTTGGCGACGGGGTCGGCGATGAGGTCGGCGTCGGAGAGACGCTCGTCGGCGAGCTGGTGGACGAAGCTCGAATTGGCGCCGTTCTCGAGCAGGCGGCGGACGAGATAGGCGAGGAGGTCGCGGTGGCCGCCAACCGGCGCGTAAATGCGGGTGCGGTAACCTTCCTCCCTCACCAGCGGCTCGTAGAGGCCCTCGCCCATGCCGTGCAGGCGCTGGAACTCGAAGTCCCGGCTGTCGCCAGCCCATTCGAGGATGGTGGCGACGGTCAGCGCATTGTGGGTGGCGAAGGCGGGGTAGATGTTCCGCGCCGCGAGCATGTCCTTGGCGCAGGCGAGATAGGAGACGTCGGTCGAGGCCTTGCGGGTGAAGAGGGGGTAATCGGGGAGACCCTGCTCCTGGGTGCGCTTGATCTCGCTGTCCCAATAAGCGCCCTTGACGAGCCGGACGGCGATGCGGCGGGCGGTGGCCGCGCCCAAAGCGTCGGCCCAGGCGAGGGTCGGGCGGCAGCGCTTGCCATAGGCCTGGACCGCCATGCCGAGCCCGTCCCAGCCCCGGAGCGAGGGGAGGCCGGCGACCGCCTCGATGATGTCGAGGCTCATCTCCAGCCGCTCGCTCTCCTCGGCGTCGATCGTCATCGGGATGCCGGCGTCACGGGCGAGGATGGCGAGCGCCTCGACCTGTTCGATCAGCGAGGGGACGCAGCGATCATATTGCGCGACCTCGTAGCGCGGGTGGAGGGCGGAGAGCTTGACCGAGATCGAATGGCCGCGCTTCGCCACCTTGCCGACGGCGCGGATCGCCTGCTCGTAGGCGGCGAAGTAGCGCTCCGCGTCGGGGAAGGTTCGGGCGGCCTCGCCGAGCATGTCGAAGCTGGCGGTGAAGCCCCGATTCTCGCTCTTCTCCATCCGCCGGAGCGCCTCGTCGATGGTGCGGCCCATGACGAAGATCTCGCCCATCAGCCGCATCGCCGCGCCCACCGCCTGCCGCACGAAGGGCTCGCCGGCGCGGCTGAGGAGGCGTTTCAGCGCCGAGGCCTGCTCGGTCTCGCTGACCAGCGCGCGGCCAATGACGAGGCCCCAGGTGGCCGAGTTGACGAGGGTCGAGTGCGACTTGCCCTTGTGGGCGCGCCAATCGGCATTGCCGAGCTTGTCGGCGATGAGGGCATCGGCGGTCTCCGGATCCGGGACTCGGAGGAACGCCTCGGCGAGCGAGAGGAGGGCGATGCCTTCGGACGTGTTGAGGCGATATTCCTGGAGGAACTGGTTGACCCAGCCCGACGCCTGGGCCTGGCGGAGCTCGGCGAGCATGCCAAGGGCGCGATGCTCGACGCGGCGGCGCGAATCGCGATCGAGCGCCGCGTCCTCAAGGAGCGGGCGCAGGACGTCGGGTTCCGGGGCGCGGTGCAGGCGCCCGATGGCGGCGCGGGCGGTCCCCAGCCCCGTTGCCGTAGCGTCCGCCATAAGCTGTCCTTCTGAGGGCTTGAGTCTCGTATCGGCGAGCCTCTAGACCGCCTCCATGCCCATCGCCAGCATCGAAGAGATAAGGGGCCGCACGGGCAGCGAAATCGGCGTTTCCGACTGGATCGAAATCGGCCAGGAGGCGATCGACACCTTCGCCGACGTGACGCAGGACAGGCAGTTCATCCACGTCGATCCCGAGGCGGCGGCGCGGACGCCGTTCGGGGGCACGGTGGCGCACGGCTTCCTGACTTTGTCGCTGCTGAGCAGGATGGCGGCCGACGCGATGCTGACGCCCGAGGGCGCGCGGATGATGGTCAATTATGGCCTCGACCGGGTACGTTTCATCTGTCCGGTGCGCTCGGGCAGCCGCGTGCGGGGGCGGTTCACGCTCGCGAGCCTCGAGGAGAAGAAGCCGGGGCAGTGGCAATTCCTCCACCAGGTCCTCGTCGAGATCGAGGGGGAGGAGAAGCCCGCGCTCACCGCCGAGTGGATCGGCCTCGTTTTCACCTGATCGGGAGTTTGCCCAATGCCCATTCGTGAAGCCGTCATCGTCTCCACCGCCCGCACCCCGATCGGGCGCGCGTATCGCGGGGCGTTCAATGCGACGCCGTCTCCAACCCTCGCCAGCCATGCAATCAAGGCGGCCGTGTCGCGCGCCGGGGTCGAGCCGCAGGAAGTGGACGACTGCATCATGGGCGCGGCGCTCCAGCAGGGGGTGCAGACGACGATCGGGCGGACGGCGGCGCTGCGCTCCGGCCTGCCGGTGACGGTGTCGGGCATGTCGATCGACCGGCAATGCTCGTCGGGGCTGATGTCGATCGCGACCGCCGCCAAGCAGATCATCGTCGACCGGATGGACATCGCGGTGGCGGGCGGGGTGGAATCCATCTCGCTCGTCCAGACGCCGGAGATGCGGGTGGGGCCGGATCCGGAGCTGCTGTCGATGCACAACGGCATCTACATGCCCATGATCCAGACCGCCGAGGTGGTGGGCAAGCGCTACACCGTCAGCCGCGACCGGCAGGACGAATATGCGCTCCGCTCCCAGCAGCGGACCGCGCTGGCGCAGGCGGAAGGGCGGTTCGACGAGGAGATCGTGCCGGTCACCGCGACGATGAAGGTCACCAACAAGGAGACGGGCGAGACGTCGATGCGCGAGGTCACGCTGGCCAAGGACGAAGGCAACCGCCCCGACACCACGCTGGAGGGGCTGCGGGCGCTCCATCCGGTGATGGGACCGGAAGGGGCGATCACCGCGGGCAACGCCTCGCAGCTCTCCGACGGCGCGTCGGCTTGCGTGCTGATGGAGGCGGGGGTCGCCGCCGCGCGCGGGCTGGAGCCGCTCGGGCGCTATGTCGGCATGGCGGTGGCGGGGACCGAGCCGGACGAGATGGGCATCGGCCCGATCTTCGCGGTGCCCAAGCTGCTGAAGCGCTTCGGCCTCACCGTCGATGACATCGACCTGTGGGAGCTCAACGAAGCCTTCGCGGTGCAGGTGCTCTACTGCCAGGACCAGCTCGGCATTCCGGAGGAGAAATTGAACGTCGACGGCGGCTCGATCGCGATCGGACACCCCTACGGCATGTCGGGCGCGCGGATGACCGGCCACGCGTTGATCGAAGGCCGCCGGAGGGGGGCGAAGTGGGTGGTGGTCACGATGTGCGTCGGCGGCGGCATGGGCGCGGCGGGGCTGTTCGAGGTGCTGTGAGGCTGGTAAATTGCGTGGATGGGCGAAGCGGCGCGAGTTGTACGGTCGGACGGGACCCAGTTCCTACGGTTCGCGCTGCGGCCGTTGCGCCGGTTCGCGGACTTTCGGGGACGGTGCACGCGCCGCGAAGTCGCCGCCTGGTACATCGTCACGATGGTGGGCTCGTTTCTCGTCAAGGCCGCGTCTCGGGCGATCGCCCCAGGGGCGGAGTTCGTCGCGGATCTCCTCTTCTGGCTCGCCCTGCTCTGCCCGACGTGCGCGCTCTTCGTTCGGCGGCTGCATGATTCCGGGCGGAGCGGCTGGTGGAGCCTGCTCTTGCTGCCGGCCCTGATCAACGGCCACTACGAGATGTGGATGGCCGCCGTTACCGGTCAGGCCTATGTGCCGGATCTGATCACCGGCTGGTGGCTTGCGGCGGCCGGTATCATGCTGATCGCATTCTTTGGGCTCCTCCTCATCGACGGCAGTCCCCAGGACAACAGGTGGGGACCCAATCCTCGGAACAACGCGCCGGAGAGCGACTGAGGAACGCCCCCCAAGCTTGACGCCGGAGGCTTGGCGGCGCACATGTTGCAACAGTAGCAACGAGGTTGCCATGGCCGCTTTGTCCGTCCGGGAGCTCAACAGCAATATCTCGAAGGCGCTTGCGCGCGTTGAGGCGGGGGAGACGCTGGAGATCAGCCGCAACGGGAAGATCATCGCGGAGCTTCGTCCCCGCAGCCCCGACCGCAGCGCCGACCCCGCATGGCGGGCCGGGTTCGAGGCGCTGATGGAGGAGATGGAGGAAGGGGTGCCGTTCGGGCGCGGGTTCAGCCACGACGAACGCAACGGCTGATGGCGCGAATCAGCCTCGACACCAACATCCTCGTCTATGCGCTCGATCGCGGGGCCGGGGAGAAGAATCGGATTGCGAGGCGCGTCGTACGTGCCGCGGCGGAGGCGGAAGGGGTGCTCACGCAGCAGGTGATCGGGGAGTTCCTGAACGTCAGCCGCAAGGTGCCAGGGCTGAACCATCAGAGGCTGAGCCGGATTGCGGCGGGGCTCTGCGCGACCTTCCCGATCCTGCCGACGTCCCAGGCGCAAGTGTTCGAGGCGTTTGACAGGGCGGCGCGGTACCGGATCCAGTTCTGGGATTCGGTGATCGCCACCGTATGCCTCGGCGGGGCGGTGTCGCATCTGGTGACCGAGGATCTGCAGGACGGACTGGTCCTGGACGGCCTCATCGTCATCAATCCGTTCAACCCGGCCAACGGCCCCGCCCTCGACGCTCTGCTCGCCGATGCGCCGCCCGCGCCCTGACCGCCCTTCGCTGATCCGGCGGCTGCGGATCGACGCGCATGCGGCGTGGCTGGCGGCGCGCGATCCGCGCTGTCCGTGGCATGCGCGGGCGGTGGGGGTGCTGGTGACGGCCTATGCGCTGTCGCCGATCGACCTCATTCCGGACTTCATTCCGGTGCTGGGACTGCTCGACGACGCGGTGCTGATCCCTGCCGGGCTGTGGCTGTTCGTCAGGCTGCTGCCGCCGGGGCTGTTCGAGGAGCACCGCGAGCGCGCCGCGGCGGCGGCGGAGCGGCCGCGCTCGGCATGGGGAATCGTCATCGTGCTGGCGGTGTGGGCGCTGGCGGGGCTGCTGGCGCTGCACCTGCTTGGCTTCCGCTTCGCGTGAGGCGAAACCCTTTCGCGCCCTCTGCCGTTGTCGGATCGAAACAAGGGAGGACCAGCGAATGCCGGTATCGAACACGTCCATCGTCGAGCGGATCGCGCGGGTGATCGCGGGGCGGATCGTCAGCATCAACGCCGAGGGCGAGGACCCGTCCGCCGGCGACCGGGTCGATGCAATGTGGCGCGATTATGCCGACGACGCGCGCTCCATCCTGAAGACGCTGCGCGAGCCCGATCCGATCATGGCGGCGGCCGGCGACGCGGAGACGTGGGAGCGGATGGTGGTGGCCGCTCTCGAGGCCGAGGACCCGCACGGGAGCCACCAGGACTGACCGCCTCCGAGGTCCGGACATGCGAAAGGCCGCCCCCGAGGGGACGGCCTTTCCATTGTCAGCCGGAAGCGGCCTGACCTGTTAGGCGCGGACCTCCGCGGAGGCTGCGCTCACCAGGCTCGCCGCGTACGGCATGTGACAATGAGACATCAGACCACCTCCTTTCAGCTGTTGAACAGTGAGGAGAAAATGGGGCGAATGGCAGAAAAATTCAAGAGGCTCAGCAGGTTACAAAAACTGCTGTCCTACAGCATCGTGTTTGTGCCACTTTTGTTCCTGCCGATTCGCCGCCCGATTCGGCAGGCTCTTTGAGATTGTGAAGGGAGAACCGGCGTTTGCCGTGCCCGCGGCGGAGCCGAAGCATCCGAAAAGTCCCGATGCGTCCCGAGGGTGACCTTCCGACGCGTACCCCCTCACCCCTACCCCTCTCCCCAGGGAGGGGAGAAGCGGCGCTTCTACCACTCTCGCCAAGGAAGCGGCGCTGGCTCCTGCCAGGACTTCAGGGAGGGTAGCGGCCCAGTCGGGAGACGTCCGGAAGAGCGTCACGCGTCGTGGGAGCGGATCCAGTCTTCGACGACGGGGGCGATGCGGTCGCGCCATTTGCTGCCGTTGAAGATGCCGTAATGGCCGACGCCCCGGGCCAGGTGGTAGCGCTTGTGGCGGCGGGGGAGGCGCGTGGAGATGTCGAGGGCGGCCCTGGTCTGGCCGATGCCGGAGATGTCGTCGCGTTCTCCCTCGATCGCGAGCAGGCCGACGTCGGTGATCGCCGCCGGATCGACGCGGCGGCCGCGGTGCATCATCTCGCCCTTGGGGAGAAGGTGGCGCTGGAAGACCACGTCCACGGTCTGCAGGTAGAATTCGGCGGTCATGTCGCAGACCGCGCGATATTCGTCGTAGAAGCGCTTGGTCGCGTCAGCGCTCTCGCCGTCGCCGTCCACCAGATGCTTGAACATCTCCCAGTGGCTGGTGAGGTGGTCCCCCAGGTTCATCGCCATGAAGCCGGCGAGCTGCAGGAAGCCCGGATAGACCGCCCGGCCGGAGCCCGGGTAATGATAGGGCACGGTGGCTATTACGTTGCGCTGAAACCAGGCGTGCGGGCGCTGGGTGGCAAGGGTGTTGACCGCGGTCGGCGCCTCGCGGGTGTCGATCGGGCCTCCCATCATGGTGAGGGTGCGGGGGCGGGCGGGATGCCGGTCCGCGCTCATCACCGCGGCGGCGGCGTAGCAGGGCACCGAGGGCTGGCAGACCGCGAGCATGTGGGCGCCGGGGCCGATATGGTCGAGGAAGGCGATCAGGTAATCGATATAGTCGTCGAGGTCGAAGCGGCCGGCATCAGTCGGGACGAGCTTCGCGTCCTGCCAGTCGGTGATGTAGACGTCGTGACCGGGCAGCATCCGCTCGACCGTGCCGCGCAGCAGGGTCGCATAGTGGCCGGACATGGGCGCGACGATGAGCAGGCGTGGGCCGCCCTCCACGCCTTCGCGCACGAAGTGCTTGAGCTGGCCGAACGGCTTCCTGAGCACGATTTCCTCGCGCACCGCCACCTCGCGGCCGTCCACGGTCGTGTGTGTCAGTCCGAAGGCCGGCTTGCCGCGCGACGCCGCGGCATGGGCGAAGACGTCGAGCGCGGAGGCGACGATCGGGCCCATGTGGCTGTAGGCGAAGGGATTGGCGGGGTTCTGGAGCCAGCCGACGCCGATATTGGCTAGCGTGCTGGCTCCGGCGAGCAGCGAACGCTGCATTTCATAGGCGTCGTAAAGCATCTGTTCTCCAAGATGGTGCGCTGCGGCAGGGGCGTCAACGGGAAAGAATTTGTGGTGTCGAACCAATGGGATGCTGCAAAGCTCCCGGCGGGGGCCGTTGAGCGTCCGGAGGGGCGCTGCTACGCCCCCGCCATGGCCGAGCAAAGCCCCGATCCGGCGCCGCCGAAGAAGCTGTCCAACCTCAAGGTCATCGGGCGCTTTACGCTACGGTATCGCGGGCATGTGATCGGCGCGGTGCTGGCGCTGCTGGTCGCCGCGGCGGCGACGCTGGCCGTGCCGAACGCGTTCAAGCTGATCATCGACCGCGGCTTCGGCGGGTCCGGCGGCGACGTCGGGCGCTGGTTCCAGTATCTGCTGCTGGTCGTGCTGGTGATGGCGTGCGCGACGGCGATGCGCTTCTACTTCGTCTCGTGGCTGGGCGAGCGTGTGGTCGCCGACATCCGCGAGGCGGTGCAGCGCAACCTGCTGCGCCTCGCTCCAAGTTTCTTCGAGGAGAACCGCCCGTCCGAGATCGCCTCGCGCCTCACCGCCGACACCACGATCATCGAGCAGGTGGTGGGGACGAGCTTCTCCGTTGCGCTTCGGAACCTCGTCATGGGGATCGGCGGCGTCGCCTATCTGTTCGCGCTGGCGCCCAAGCTCGCGGCGATGCTGCTGCTCGGCATTCCGGCCATCACCCTGCCCCTCACCCTGCTGGGGCGGCGCCTGCGCAACGTCTCCCGCCAGAGCCAGGACCGGGTGGCCGAGGTCGGAGCGATGGTCGACGAGGTGCTGGGGGCGATGAAGATCGTCCAGGCCTTTGGCCAGCAGGAGCGCGAGGCGGGCCGCTTCCGCGAGGCGGTCGAGCGGGTGTTCGAGACGGCGCGGCGGCGGATCGTGCTGCGCGCGATGATGACCGCGACGGTGATCGCGCTGGTGTTTGGGGCGATCACCCTGGTGATGTGGCAGGGCGCGCTCGACGTGCAGGCGGGGCGGCTGACCGGCGGCACGATCGCGGCCTTCGTGCTGACCGGCGGCCTTGTCGCCGGCGCGTTCGGAGCGCTGACGGAGGTCTATGGCGATCTCGTTCGCGCGGCCGGCGCGGCGGGGCGGATCGCCGAGCTGCTCGCCGAGCAGCCGGGGATCAGCGCCCCCGCCGTACCGAGGCCGCTGCCGCAGCCGGGGCGCGGCGAGTTCGAGCTGCGCGGCGTTACCTTCCGCTACCCGACGCGGCGCGAGGTGAGCGCGCTCCACGATTTCTCGTTGCGGGTCGCGCCGGGGGAGACATTGGCGGTGGTCGGGCCTTCGGGGGCGGGCAAATCGACGCTCTTCCAGCTGGCGCTGCGCTTCTACGACCCGGAAGCGGGGTCGGTGCTGCTCGACGGGGTGCCGCTTCCGGAAGCCGATCCGGCCGCGATCCGCGCGCAAATCGCGCTGGTGCCGCAGGAGACGGTGATGTTCGCCGCCTCCGCCCGCGACAATCTGCGCTACGGCCGCTGGCAGGCGAGTGACGAGGAGCTGTGGCGCGCGGCCGAGGCCGCCAACGCCGCCGAGTTCCTGCTCAAGCTTCCCGAGGGGCTCGACACCTTCCTCGGCGAGGGCGGCGCGCGGCTGTCGGGCGGACAGCGGCAGCGTATCGCCATCGCTCGGGCGGTGCTGCGGGATGCGCCTTTGCTCCTGCTCGACGAGGCTACGTCGGCGCTCGATGCCGAATCGGAGCGGCTCGTCCAGTCCTCGCTCGAGCGGCTGATGGCCGACCGGACGACGATCGTCATCGCCCACCGCCTCGCCACCGTGCGGGCGGCGGACCGGATCGTGGTGATGGAGGACGGGCGTATCGTCGAGGAAGGCACCCACGACAGCCTCAGCGGCCGCGGCGGCCTCTACGCACGGCTGGCGCGGCTGCAGTTCGAGGGCCTCGCCGCCTGAGAGGGGTGCGGGGGCTGCCCCAGCGGAGAGGACCGCATACGTAGCGCGCGACACACCCCGGCACGGGCCCCCTGCGCGCTCGATGCCGCCGGCCACATCAGGAGGCGCCGGAATCGAAAAGGGCGGCCGCGAGGGCCGCCCTTCCGGGAGAGGGAAGCGTAGCTCGGCTCAGAAGGCGGTGCCGTAGGCCTCGTTGCCGACGAACCCCATCTTCTCGACATTGGCGCGCTTGGTGACGGCGAGGACTTCATCGACCAGCTCGTAACGGGCCTGCGGATCCGGCTGGAGGTGGAGCTCCGGGATCGGCGTCATCGTCTGCGTGAGGTCGAGATACTGGCGCAGGCGCACCATGTCGACCGCCTCGCCGTTCCACAGCACCTGCCCCTGCGGCGTGACGACGATCTTGTTCTTCACCGGATCGATGGGCGGCGGCTGGTTGGTCGGCTGGTCGACCGGCAGGTCGAGCTTCACCGCGTGCGTCTGGATCGGAATGGTGATGATGAACATGATCAGCAGCACCAGCATCACGTCGATCAGCGGCGTGGTGTTGATGTCCATCATCGGGTCGCCTTCGGCTCCACCCATCGAAACTGCCATTGTCGATACTCCTGGATTTTGCCGCTTACTCGCCGCGCGCCGGCGGCTCGGAGATGAAGCCGACCCGCGAGAAGCCGGCCCTCTGCATCGTGAAGATCGCCCCGCCGATGCACTTGTAGGGCGTGTTGATGTCGCCGCGGATATGGGCCTCGGGCATCGTTTCCTCGGTGAGATTCTCCGCGCCGCCGGCGCGGGCGACCTCGCGCTCGAGCCGTTCGACGGCCATGTCGAGCAGCTTCTTGGAATCGACCCGCTCGAGACCCCAATAGACCTCGCAGGCACCGCTGGGGTCGCCACGAACGGAGAGGAGAACGTTCTCCGGCTTCGTCGTCGTCGGCTCGAACACCACCTTTGGCAGCGACACCTGGACGGACTGGATCACCACGGGCACCGTGATGAGGAAGATGATCAGAAGCACCAGCATCACGTCCACGAGGGGAGTCGTGTTGATGTCCGACATCGGGGTTTCTTCGCCACTCTCGGCCGGGCCGACACTCATCGCCATCGTTCAGATCCTGTCCTGATGTTCCTTCAGCGCCCTGGTGGCGGGGCGGCGCCAACGCCGCCCCGCCCGCTCGATCAGACCTTCTTCGGGCTGGAGGTGGTGGCGCCGACCGCACTGCCGGTGGCGGTCGTGCCGCCCGGCGAGGCGCCGGTGGCGCGGGGGGCCGCACCGGCCGCCGCGACCGACGGCTTCACCGTTCCGCCCGACATCATGTAGCCGTGCAGGTCGTTGGCGAACCTAGCGAGCTCCTCGATGATCGCCTTGTTGCGCCGCTGCAGCCAGTTGTAGGCCATCACCGCCGGAACCGCGACGACGAGGCCGAGCGCGGTCATGATCAGCGCCTCGCCGACCGGGCCGGCGACCTTGTCGATCGACGCCTGACCCGCCTGGCCGATGTTGACCAGCGCCCGGTAGATGCCGACGACGGTGCCGAACAGGCCGATGAACGGCGCCGTCGAACCGACGGTGGCGAGAAGTGCGAGGCCGGTCGACAGCCGCGAGGCGATCGCCCCCTGGCTGCGGGCGAGCGAGTTCAGCATCCAGTCGTGCTGGTCGATCGGGTCGGTGAGCTTGTCATGCTGCTCGAGCGCCTGGATGCCGTCGTCGACGATCTGTCGGTAGGCGCTGTTCTTCTCGAGCTTCGACGCCCCTTCTCGCAAGGTGGCCGATTGCCAGAAGGCGCTCCGCGCCCGCCGCCCCTGCGTGATGATCTTCTGCTGCTCGAACAGCTTCACGAACAGGATGTACCAGGATGCCGCCGACATGAAGACGAGAATGCCGAGGGTGGACCAGGCGATGATGCCGCCCTGCTGGAGGGCGTTCAGGAAGCCGAACTGTTCGGCGTGGCCTGCTGCTGGGGTCGTCATGGGTTTACTTTCCTCTCATGTAATGTGTTCGTCTCGAGCTTGCTCGCCCTAGATTACTCCGGGAGACGCCACACGAGGCGGCTGCTGTACGTGTCGCTCGTCGGATTGCCGTTGCTATCGCGCGCCGGCGTGAATCGCGCTCGTGACTTGAGCAACCGGCAGGTTGTCGCATCGAGTGCGCCGGAGCCGCTCGAGGACGTCACCGTGCAGCTCGTCACGCGCCCGTTCGCCCCGATTTCGAGCCGGAACCCGGTGGTGCCGGATTCGCCGGACCGAATGGCCGAGGCCGGATAGTCGTCGTCCGAGAAGAGCGACGGCAGGTTACCCTTCGCGCGCGCCGGCTCCACCTTCTTGGGCGCAGGCGGCGGCGGCGGCGGGGCCGGCGGAGCCGGCGGCGCAGGCGGCGCAGGCGGCGCGGTGAGCGTCATCTGCTGCACCGGCGGAGCGATGTTGGTCGTCTGCATCGGTGGGGACGGGCTGGGAACCCGCACCAACGGCGGCGGCGTCACCACCGGGGGCGGCGTCTGCGGCTGGTCCGGCGGCGGGGGCGGCGGCTCCTCCTCGGGGGGCGGCGGCTCCTCCTCCACGTCGAAGGTCTTGAGGTCTCCCGCCACCTTCTTCACCACATTGTAGGCGAGGCCGGTGACGAACGCGTAACCCAGGAGAGCGTGGAGCAAAGCGACGATGACGATCGCCGCGATGCGGCTGTTGCTCATGGGAGGTTTGTCAGCATATGCCATTAATCAGCCACACTCCCTATTGTCGTTTTTGCCGGGGCGGCGGTGGCAAAACGCGCCTGTCCCGGAACAGGTCCATCGATGTATCAACATATCATCGACGGGCGGCGTGTCTCTATCGTGTCACAATGGCGGACGCAATCCTCTGATTTCCGCCACATTCGCGCCCAGAAATGGCTGAAATCCGCCGTTCATCCCGCTAAGGTTATGGAAAACAGCCTGTTAAAGCCGCTTTCTCGAGAAGGATCGCCGATGCGCCGCGCCGCCATTTTATTCGCCGCCCTCGCCGCGGCCGCGCCCGCGGCGGCTGAGTCGCCGGCGCCGCCGCCTCTTTTCAGCTATGCCGACGTCGCCGATCTCGCTTTGGCGTCGCCGGTCGCGGCGCATGTCAGGGTGGCCGAGGCGACCCTCCTCAAGGGCGATCGTGCGGCCGCCGTCCCCGCCGGGCGCGCCCGCTACTACGTCCAGGCGGACGTGGTGTCGCTGATCCGGGCCAATCAGTCGCTGCCCGCGCGCATCGCCTATCTTGCCGACCTGCCGCGCGACGCGCGCGGCAAGGCGCCGAAGCTGCGCAAGGGCACCGAGTTCATCCTGCTCGCGTCCGCTGTTCCGGGACGGCCGGACGAGGTGCGGCTGGTGGCGCCCGATGCGCAACTCCCCTTCTCGACGGCCGAAGGCGCCCGCGTGCGGGCGATCCTGCGCGAGGCGACCGGCCCTGCGGCGCCGCCGCAGATCACAGGCTTCGGGCGCGCCTTCCATGTGCCCGGCGCGGTGCCCGGCGAGAGCGAGACGCAGATCTTCCTGCAGACCGCCGACGGCCGGCCGGTGTCGCTCAACGTGCTGCGCAGGCCAGGTGAGACGCCGCAATGGGCGGTGGCGCTTTCCGAGATCGTCGATGATTCGGCGGCGCCGCCGGTTCGCGACACGCTGCTCTGGTACCGGCTCGCCTGCGGCCTGCCCCGCGCGATGCCGCGGCAGAGCCTCGCCGAGGCGGAGCCCGGCTCCGCCACCGCGATCGAGGCGGATTATCGGGTCGTGCTGAACGGGCTCGGGCCCTGCGTGCGCAGGCGCGGCCGAGCCTAGAAGGAGGCGATCTCCACGCCGACGCCGGCGCAGTCGGGGTAGATGTCCGGCTTGCGGGTGGAGACGCGCAGCGCCGTCACGCCGCGGCGGGCGGCGACGAGCGCGTAGACTTCGCGGGCGAGCGTTTCCTGGAGATTAAAGCGGCGGCCCTGCGCGAGGCGGCCGATCTCGGTCCTGAGGAAGTCGTAGTCCCAGGCGTCCGCCACCAGGTCCGACGCGGGGAAGGAGGGCTCGTCGACCCACACCTCGACGGTGACCAGCAGGCATTGCGGCTGCCCGACCTCGAAGTCGTGGAAGCCGATGTCGGCGGAGAGGGAATAATCCTCCAGCACGATCTTGCGCGTCCTTGGCGCCAGCGCCTCAGGAACCAAGCCGTCCAGTGCGGGTCGTTCATTCATTCGGGTGCTCCAGGAACTGGACGTCGCGGGCGAGGCCGAGGAAGCGCTGGCCGCCGTCGAGGGTGACGGTGTGGCCGGTGAGCGTCGGCGTCGCGACGATGAATCGGAGGGCAGCGACGATCTCTTCGACCCGCACGCCGCGACCGAGGGCGTTGAGGGCGTGGACCGCATCGAAATTCTCGCGGCTCTGCGGCCCGGAGACGAGGGTGACGGACGGGGCGATCCCGCAGACGCGGATGCCGCGCGCCGCCCAGCGCCGCGCGGTCAGCTCCGTGAGTCCGGCGAGCCCGAATTTCGAGACCGTGTAAGTGAAGAAGTCGGGGTTGGGCTGGGCGAGCTTCGCGTCGAGCAGGTTGACGATCAGCCCGCCCCGCGTGGCCGCGCCGGCGAATGCTTGGGAGAGCAAGGCGGGCGCGCGAAGGTTCGTGTCGAGGTGGGCGTCCCAAGCCTCGGCGGTGAAGCTGTCGGCATCGTCGTGGAGGAAACGGGATGCGTTGTTGACCAGCAGGCGCGGCGGCGGGAGGCCGGCCAGGGCCGCGAAGACGGTGGCGGCGCAGTCCGGGGACGCGAGATCGGCGGAAACGACCTTCGCGTTGCCGAGCTCCGCTGCCAGCGCCTCCGCCTCGGCGACCGAGCAGTGGCAGTGGATGAGGAGGTGCCAGCCGTCCTGCGCGAGGGCGCGGCAGAGGGCGGCGCCGATGCGCTTCGCCCCGCCGGTGACGATCGCCGTGCGCGGCCCTTCGAACTCGCTCGCCATGGCGCGGAGCGATAGGCGGCGGGGCGGCGAGCGGCAAGGCTTGCGGGCGGGGGCGGCGGTCGCCTAACGCGAAGCGGTGCCGATGACTCCTCCCCCACCGGACCTCTCCGGCCTTTCGCTGGCGGAAATCGCCCGCATGGCGGAGGAGAAGAAGCTGCCGCCGGTCGACAAGTGGAATCCGGAGCGCTGCGGCCACAGCGACATGCGCGTCGCCCGCGACGGCACCTGGTACCATGCGGGGAGCCCGATCGGCCGCCCCGCGATGGTACGGCTGTTCTCGACCATCCTGCGCCGCGAGCCCGACGGGCGCTTCGTGCTGGTGACGCCGGTCGAGAAGCTCGACATCGAGGTCGAGGACGCGCCGTTCGTCGCGGTCGAGCTGAAGAGCGAAGGCGAAGGGCGCGAGCGGAGCCTCGCCTTCCGTCTCAACACGGGCGATCTGGTCGTCGCCGGGCCCGACCACCCGCTGCGTTTCGAGGCGGGCGAGGACGGGCCGCACCCCTATCTGGGCGTGCGCGGCGGCCTCAACGCGCTGGTGGCGCGGCCGGTCTATTACGAGCTCGCCGAGCTCGCCCTCGCCGAAGGCGCCCAGCCGCCAGGGCTATGGAGCGGCGGCGCCTTCTTCGCGATGGAGCCGTCGCCGTGACGCTGGCGGAGAGGCTGCGGACGGCGCTCGAGCGAGGCCGCGGCCGGACGGTCGAGCTGCTCGAAGGCGACGTGATGGAGCTGGATGGGCTGGCGGCGACACCGGCGGCGGTGCTGGTACCGGTGGTGGACCGGCCGGACCCCACCGTCATCCTGACGGAGCGGCCGCACACGATGCGCAAGCATCCCGGCCAGATCAGCTTCCCGGGCGGGCGGATCGACTCCCGTGACCACGGCCCGGTCGCGGCGGCGCTGCGCGAGGCGGAGGAGGAGATCGGCCTTCCCCCCGCGCTGGTCGAGGTGATCGGCATCGCCGACCTCTACAGGACCATTACCGGCTTCGAGGTGACCCCGGTCCTTGCCGTCGTCCCGCCCGACCTGCCGCTCCGGCCCCACCCGGGTGAGGTGGCGGCGATGTTCGAGGCGCCGCTCCACTTCCTGCTCGATCCCGCCCGGCAGACGGTGCGGACGGTGGACTGGAAGGGTGAGGAGCGGCGCTATTTCGAGATCGAGTGGGAGGGTCGGCGCATCTGGGGCGCGACGGCGGCGATGATCGTCAACCTTTCCCGCCGGCTCGAGCTGGTCGCGTGAAGCTGCCCCGCGCCTCGTGGCAGGAGCGCGACGGCATAGTGGAGCTGCTGGCCGCGCTCGGCTCGGCCGACGGCGACACCCGCTATGTCGGCGGCTGCGTGCGCGACACGCTGCTCGGGCTTCCGGTCAGCGATGTCGATCTTGCCACCCGCCTCCCCCCGCAGGAGGTGATCGAGCGGCTGAAGCGCGCGGGAATCAAGGCGGTGCCGACCGGGATCGCGCACGGCACGGTGACTGCGGTGGTGGGCGGCGCTCCCGTGGAGGTGACGACGCTGCGCCGCGACGTTTCCACCGACGGCCGCCGCGCCACCATCGCCTATACCGACGATTGGAAGGAGGACGCCGCACGGCGCGACTTCACCATCAACGCGCTCTCCGCCGACCCGGGGACGCTGGAGGTGTTCGACTATTTCGGCGGCGAGGCCGACCTCGCAGCGCGCTGCGTCCGCTTCATCGGCGATCCGCTCACCCGAATCGCCGAAGATCACCTCCGCATCCTGCGCTTGTTTCGCTTCCACGCCCGTTTCGGCGCCGGCGAGCCCGACCCGGCGGCGCTGGAGGCGTGCACGGCGCGCGCCAACGACCTGATGGCGCTGTCGCGCGAGCGCATCGCCGACGAGCTGCTGAAGCTGCTCGCGCTCCTCAACCCGGCACCGACGGTGCGGCTTATCGTCGGTCGCGGCATCCTGAGGCCGGTGTTGCCGGAGGTCGACGAGGAGGGCGTCGCCCGGCTCGAGCGGCTAGTGCCGCGGGAGCGCGAGGCCGCGGTCGAGCCGCACCCGCTGCGGCGTTTCGCCGCGCTGCTGCCGGCCGAACCCGGCACCGCGGCGGCGGTTGCGGCCCGGCTCAGGCTGTCCAAAAGGGCCGCGAAGCGGATCGAGAGCGCCGCAGCGCGCCATGCGGAAACGGTCGGCGATCCGGCAGTGCTCGCCTACCGCATCGGTGCCGAGGAGGCGGTGGACCGGATCCTGCTCGGCGACGGCGATCCCGCGGTCTGCGCCGCGCTCGCCGGTTGGCACCGCCCGCGCCTCAAGATCGGCGGCGGCGACCTCATCGCAATGGGGCTGCCGCCGGGTCCGGTCGTCGCCCGCACGTTGCAGGCGGTGGAACGCGAATGGGCGGAGAGCGGCTTTCCCTCCGAAGCACAGACCCAGCGCGCGATCGCCGAGCGCCACGTCCACCGGACGCTCGACGAGGCCTAGGGGCGCGCCTCGATCCGCGGCAGGAGCCGGAGGCAGTAGAGGAGCAGCGCCCCTCCGAAGACGCCGAACGAACAGTCGATAAGGCGCGAGGCGAGCGGTACCTCCCGCACCGCGCCGGCAATCAGCGCGAGGGGAATGATTCCGGCGCAGGCGGCGAGCCCGGCGTAGAGGTTAGGGCGGCTGGAGGCGGGGTCGCTCAGCGGCCCGATGAAGAAGAGCGCGATCGCCAGGTGCGCAAAGGCCAGCCAGTCGGTGCCGTAGGCGACCCAGGGATGACGCGAATAGACCTCCTCGAGGCCGAAGCGGACGGTGAGCAGCCAGTGCGCCAAGCCCTCGTGCCCGGCCGCCGAGGTCGCGTCGGCCAGCCCGAAGAGCCGGGTGAGGACCTTCATCTCCCAGAGCAGCGGAAAGGCGGTGAGGCCGCTCGCGATCAGCCCGACGATGAACAGCGCCATCGCCACGCGGAAACGGCGCCTGGCGTCGAAGCTGCCGCGCGCCGCCATCAGAATTTGTTGTTCCTCGGAAAGCCGGTCGGCGGCATGCGGCCGGCGGCGCCGCGGGCGGTGCGCCAGGGATTGAGGTCGGCCTCGGTGCGGGTGCGGCCGCTCTCCCCGCCCATCCCCCAGCTGAGGCCCTGCGCGAATTGGAAGGTGGTGGCATCCGAGAGGCCGCCGTCGCGGTAGCGCTGCAGCTGCACGCCTTGTCCGCGGCCCATCTCGGGCAGCTCGGCAATCGGGTAGACGACCATCTTCCGGTTGTCGCCGATCACGCCCACATAATCATCGCCGGCCGCGATCTGGCGGACGACGGCGAGCCGCGCGCCGGCCTTGAGGTTCATCACCTGCTTGCCCTTGCGCGTCTCCGCCAGCACCTGGTCCACCGCAGTCACGAAGCCGCGGCCGTCGGACGAGGCGAGCAGCAGCTTGGTGCCCGGAACCGCGGTGAACAGGGCCGCGATCTGCCCTTCCCCCTCGATGTCGACCATCAGCCGCACCGGTTCTCCGAAGCCGCGGCCGCCGGGGAGCTTGTCGGCGGCCAGCGTGTAGAAGCGGCCGTCGGCGGAGGCGAGCAGGATGCGGTCGGTGGTCTGGGCGTGGAAGAAGAAGCGCGGGCCGTCGCCTTCCTTGAACTTCATCGCGTCGGGGGCGGAGAGGTCGACATGGCCCTTCATCGCCCGGATCCAGCCGCGCTGCGACATGATTACGGTGATCGGCTCCCGGTCGATCATCGCCTCGAGCGGGATCTCCCGCGCCGGGCCCGCTTCCTCGAAGTCGGTCCGGCGCTTCCCGAGTTCCGTCGCCTCGCCGTAGCGGGCCCGAAGCCCACCGAGATCCTTCTTCAGCCGCGTGCGTTGGCGGTCGCGGGAGCCGACCAGCTTCGTCAGGTCCTCGCGCTCCTTCTCGAGCGCGTCGCGCTCGCTGCGGATCTGCATCTCCTCGAGCTTGCGCAGCGAGCGCAGCCGCATGTTGAGGATCGCCTCGGCCTGGCGGTCGGTGAGGCGGAACTCGGCGATCATCACCGCCTTAGGCTCGTCCTCCTCGCGGATGATCTGGATCACCCGGTCGAGGTTCAGATAGGCGATCAGATAGCCTTCGAGCAGCTCGACCCGGTCGACGATCCTGGCGATCCGGTGCTGCGCGCGGCGGACCAGCACCTCGAACTGGTGGGCGAGCCACGCGGAGAGCACTTCCCTGAGGCCCATGACGCGCGGCGTGTGGTGCGCGTCGAGGACGTTCATGTTGAGCGGCACCTTCACCTCAAGATCAGTGAGGCGGAACAGGCTCTCCATCAGCAGCTGCGGATCGACGGTGCGGCTGCGCGGCTCGAGCACGATGCGGACCTTCTCGTCCGATTCGTCGCGTATGTCGGCGAGGATCGGCAGCCTCTTGTCGGCGATGAGCGCCGCGACCTGCTCGATCAGCTTCGACTTGGGCACCTGGTAGGGGATCTCGCTCACCACCGTGACCCATGTGCCGCGGCCCTGGTCCTCGATCGACCAGCGGGCGCGGACGCGGAAGCTGCCGCGGCCCGTCATATAGGCGGCGGAGATCGCCTGCTCGCTGTCGACGATGATGCCGCCGGTGGGGAAATCGGGCCCGCGCACGAACTGCATCAGCTCCGCGGTGGTCGCCTTTTCGTGCTCGATGAGGTGGATGGCGGCGGCGAGCACCTCGTCGACATTGTGCGGCGGGATCGAGGTCGCCATCCCGACCGCGATCCCGCTGGAACCGTTGGCGAGCAGGTTCGGGAACAGGCCCGGAAACACCTCCGGCTCCTCTTCCTCGCCATTGTAGGTCGGGCGGTAATCGACCGTGCCTTCGTCGAGCCCGGCCATGAGGTCGAGCGCCGCCTGCGTCAGCCGCGCCTCGGTGTAGCGGTACGCGGCGGCGTTATCGCCGTCGATGTTGCCGAAATTGCCCTGCCCGTCGACCAGCGGGTAGCGGAGGGAGAAATCCTGCGCGAGGCGGACCATCGCGTCGTAGACTGACTGGTCGCCGTGCGGGTGGTACTTGCCGATCGTGTCGCCGACCACGCGCGCGCACTTCTTGTAGGCGGCGGCGGGATCGAGGCGCAGGAGGCGCATCGCCCAGAGCAGCCGGCGATGGACCGGCTTCAGCCCGTCGCGCACGTCGGGCAGCGAGCGGGCGGTGATCGTCGAGAGCGCATAGACGAGATAGCGCTGCGACAGCGCCTGATCGAACGGCGTGTTCTGGATCGGATCGATGTCGTTCAGGGTGTCGGCCATGCCGCCCGGATAGCAGGCGGATTCCGGCCGCGCGACAGCCTTGCTGCTTCTCTACCAAAGTGATAATGTTACGACTGACTCGGCAAAGACCGGGCAGCAAGAGGAGACGGGCATGCGCAAGGCAGTTCTATTGTTTCTCCTTCTCTCCACCGCCGGCTGCGGCGGTCGCGACGAGACTCAACGCAGCAGCGAGGATCTCAAGACCTACGACGTGCAGGAGGAGCCTTCCTCGGCCGCCGACGCTTCGAGGGAGGCCCCCCCGCCGACCGCATCGCCGCGACCGCCGGGCATCTCGCCCACCGCGGCCCCTGGCGTCGCTTTCAACTATCTCTACGCCTTCCGCCTGCCGCCCCGGCGGATCTCCGAGGTCCAGGAGCAGCACGCGCAGGCCTGCGAGAAGCTGGGCATCGACAAGTGCCGGATCACCGGCATGCGCTACGAGCTGACCGGCAGGGAGGATGTCTCCGCCCAGCTCGCCTTCAAGCTCGACCCGGCGCTCGCCCGCAGGTTCGGCAAGGACGGAATCGACGCGGTCCTCAAGGCCGACGGCCTTCTCACACAGGCCCAGATCACCGGCGAAGATGTCGGCAGTCGAATCGAGGAGGGCCAGCGCAGCCAGGCGGATCTGCAGGAGGAGCTTCGCCGCATCGAGCAGCAGCTCGCCCGCCCCGGCCTCAGCGCCCGCGAGCGGGTCGAGCTGCAGCAGCAGGCACAGGGGCTGCGGCAGTCGCTCCGCGTCGGCGCGGAAGAGCAGACGGGGCGGCGCCGGCAGCTCGCCACCACCCCGATGGTGTTCAACTACCAGGCGGGCGATACGGACGATTCGCTGCGGGCCGCGCTCAGGCGCGCGATCGACGCATTCCTATCCAGCCTCGGGGTCTTGCTCGTCTTCTTCGTCTACATCCTCCCGTGGATGCTGATGGCGCTGGCGGTGCTCCTCGGCGTGCGCTGGGTGCGGCGGCGCGTCCTCGCGCGCGAGGCGGCGGAGCCGGCGCCAGCGGAGCCCGTCACTCCGACGGAGGCGTAAAGGCTTCCGGCGGACCGGGGCCGGCTTCCTCCGCGATCTCGCGGAGGAGCCAGTCGCGGAACGCCCTTATCTTGGCGCGGCCCCGCTTGTGCTCGGGGCAGACGAGCCACAGAGCGGGGCCGGTCACGACCACGATCGGGAAGGGCTGGATCAGCCGTCCGGAAGCGAAGTCGCTGCGCCAGAAGAGCGGCGTCAGCATGCCGGCGCCGTGACCCGCCAGAGCGGCATTGCCCTCGAGCGCCTGCGAATCGAGGCGGATACCGGGCTGGCGCTCGACCGGCAGGTCCACCCCGGCGGCGGCGAGCCACTGCTTCCACCAGACGTCGTCCGAATTGAGACGCGGGACGCGGAGCAGGTCCTCGGGCCGTTCCAGCGCGTGGCGCTCGCGGAATTCGGGGGTGCAGGCGGGGGTGGCGTGGAGGCAGAAGAGGAATTCCTGCCGCAGCCCCGGCCACGGCCCCCTGCCCATGCGGATGGCGACATCGACCTCGTCGCGGGCGAAATCGGTGAGGGCGTTCGAGGTGTGGATGCGCACCGCCAGATCGGGCCGCGAGAGCTGGAACGTGCCCAGGCGCGGCGCCAGCCAGTTCGAGGCGAAGGTCTGCGCCGCGCTGATCGCGAGGACGCTCTCGTCCTCGTCGACCAGGCTCGAAAAGGCTTCGGAGATGCTGTCGAACGCCTCTGACACGTCGGACGCGACCTTGCGCCCCGCGTCGGTC
The DNA here is from genome assembly GCA_036386335.1 of Allosphingosinicella sp. Classification (GTDB taxonomy): domain Bacteria; phylum Pseudomonadota; class Alphaproteobacteria; order Sphingomonadales; family Sphingomonadaceae; genus Allosphingosinicella. The sequence continues at coordinate 29,008 of DASVVY010000008.1, forward strand.
AAGGTCACGCGGCGCTTCGAGCGTACGAACAGCGGCACGCCGAGCCGCTCCTCGAGGATGCGGATCTGGTAGCTCACCGCCGCCTGCGTCATCCCGAGCTCGCCGGCGGCCTGGGTGAAATTCTCGTGCCGCGCCGCCGCCTCGAAGGCGCGGACGGCGGCGAGCGGCGGCAGGTGGCGCATGTGCAGTTGATAAGCTGTTCTTATAACCGGCTGCAAGCGTTTAGTTGGACGCAGAGCCCCTCCCTCTCCTATCTGAGCTTCATCAGCAGCCGCGGCAGCGGCCCATCAGGGAAGGATCGATAAAATGCGCGACGAGATCGACGGCCGCATGTGGGCCGAGCACCATGACGCCTTCGCCCGCAATGTGGCGGAATTCTTCACCGCGGCGCGGACCGCCCTGGCCCGCCTCCACGCGCTGCAGTGGGACGCGCCGTGGCGGCGCGACGGCAGGCTTCCGAAGATCACCAGGCCGGGTCAGGCCTGAACTCTGAAGGCGCTCCGGCTTCTCGCCCCCTCCCCGGAGCGCTAGGGCGGGGCCATGTGCCCCGCCCACCCCTTTTTCGCCGCCGCCCTTGCGCTCGGCGTCGCGACGGCGTTAGCCGGCTGCACCGTGCCCGAGCAGCCCCCCGCCGAGCCTGCCGCCCAGCCAGCCCCCGAGCTGCTGAAATGGCCGGCGCTCCTCACCCGCGAACGGCCGCAGCCGGACGAGACGATCCGCTACGGCGCCGACCAGATGCAGCAGGTCGACCTGTGGCTGCCCAAAGGCGCCGGTCCGCACCCGACGGTGCTGATGGTCCATGGCGGCTGCTGGCAGACCGAGATCGCCGACCGGCGGATCATGAACTGGATCGCCGACGACCTGCGCAAGCGCGGCATCGCGGTGTGGAACATCGATTATCGCGGGGTGGACCGGGAGGGGGGCGGCTATCCCGGCACATTCCTCGACGCCGCCGCGGCCGCCGATTCGCTGCGCGACCATGCACAGCGTTACCGGCTGGACATTTCGCGCCTGGTGGCGGTCGGCCATTCCGCGGGCGGGCACCTCGCGCTGTGGCTTGCCGGGCGCCCCCGCCTCCCGGCGTCGAGCCCGCTCCGCACTCGGAATCCGATTGCGATCGACGCCGTGGTCAGCCTCGGCGGACTCCAAGACCTCGAGGAGGCGGCACGGCCGCCGGGGAGCGGCTGCGGGACCGAGGTGATCGGGCAGCTGACGGGGGGGAAGTTCGACGACACGTCGGTGCCCCGCCTCGCGCCGCTGCGGGTGCGGCAGGTGCTGATCAACGGGCGGCAGGACCGGATCATTCCGCCCGCTTATGCGGAGACCTACGCGAACCAGGTGCGCGCGGCCGGGGATACGGTGAAGGTAAGGATGCTCGACCGCACCGGCCACGTCGAGCTGATCGCGCCGGAAACGGAGGCCTGGGCCGCAGCCGTCGCGGAGATCGAGGCGGCGCTGCGTCATTCCGGCGACCCATGAACATCGTGTCCCGCGAGAACTTCGATCGTTCGTGCTCCTGGCCCCCGGCTTCCGCCGGGGTGACGGTATGAGGCTCGACGACGTCCGCGCGCTGGATGCGGCCGATCCGCTGCGCGGATACCGTGAGCGCTTCCTGCTGCCCGAGGGGGTGATCTATCTCGATGGCAACTCACTCGGCGCTTTGCCCACGGCGGCGGTGGAGCGGCAGCGCCGCGCCGTGGAGGAGGAATGGGGATCCGAGCTGATCCGCAGCTGGAACACCCGCGGCTGGATCGACGCGCCGCAGCGCATCGGGGCGAAGATCGCGCCGCTGATCGGGGCAAAGGCGAGCGAGGTGATCGTCGCCGATTCGACGTCGGTGAACCTGTTCAAGCTGATCGTCGCGGCCGCCGCATTGTCGCCGGAGCGCAAGGTGCTGCTCTCGGAAGCCGGCAATTTCCACACCGACCTCCACATCGCGAGCGGCGCCGCGGAGCTGGCGGGGCTCGAGCTGCGCGTCGTCGAGCGGGAGCGGATCGAGGAGAGCCTCGGGCCGGACACCAACCTCCTCCTCCTGACCCACGTCCACTTCAAGGCCGGCTTCCGCTTCGACATGCCGGACGTTACCGCCAAGGCGAGAGCGGCCGGGGCGCGGACCATCTGGGACCTGAGCCACAGCGCCGGGGCGGTGCCGCTCGACCTCGAGGGTGCGGGCGCGGAGCTGGCGGTCGGCTGCGGCTACAAATATCTGAACGGCGGCCCCGGCGCGCCCGCCTTCCTCTACGTTGCCGAGGCGCTTCAGGAGCGGCTCGTCTCGCCGTTGCGCGGGTGGATGGGCCATGCGGCCCCGTTTTCCTTCACCGACGACTATGTGCCCGCGCCCGGCATCGCCCGCTTCCTGGCGGGGACCCCGCCGGTGCTCGGCATGGCGGCGCTGGAAGCCGGGGTAGAGAGCTTCGACGCCGTCGCGATGGAGCGCTTATGGGCCAAGTCGATCGCCCTGTTCGACCTGTTCGCCCGCCTCGTCGAGGAGCGCTGCCCCGACTTGGCCTGCATCTCGCCGCGCGAGCCGGAGCGGCGGGGCAGCCATATCTCCTTCCGCCATGCAAACGCGTTCGAGATCTGCCAGGCGCTGATCGCCGACGGGGTGATCGGCGACTTCCGCGCGCCCGACGTGGTGCGTTTCGGCCTGACGCCGCTCTACCTCGGCTTCGAGGACATCTGGAGCGCAGTCGAGAGGATGCGCGACATCCTCGACACCGGCCGCTGGCGCGATCCGCGGTTCAGCGTCCGCGGCAAGGTGACTTAGGTGCCGTTGTTGGTGATCAGCGCCACTTCCGCGCCCGCGGGCTTCGGCGTCACGATCAGATAGAAGGCGCCGCCGTCGCGCTCGTTGGCGCCGCCGAGGATACGGTCGCCGTCGCGGACCTGCTGCTCGGAGCTGTAGCCGGCGCGGACCGCCTTGGTGTGGTACCAGTCGAGCACCCGCTCGAAATTGTCGCTCGTGGTGAAGGTGATAACCCGGGCGCGGCAATTGCCGCCGTTGTTGCCAGCCGCCTCGGTCACCTTGGCGCCCGGATAGAGCGGGAAGACCGGCGAGCCGCGGTTCGCCCAGCCCGGGCCGTAGTCGAACTGGTCGGCGTTGGTGCAGCCCGGGCCGCCGCCCGCCTGCGCGGCCGCCGCCAATGCGGGCGGCTGGCCTGCCCCCTGCGCAGTGCCGCCGGCCCGGGCGGCAGCGTTGCCGCCCGGCGCTGACGCTGCGGTCTGGCCGCCGGCCCGTGCCGCCTGATTTCCCTGGGCGAGGTTCGGATCGACCATGATCTCGTTTTCGAGCGCGCTGGTCAGCGCGGGATCGGCGTCGTTGCCGGCGTTGGCGACGGCCTCGTCCTCGCCCTGACAGGCGGACAGCGCGAAGGCGCCGGCGATAAGGGTGGCGGCGATCAGCGACGTTGCTCGGTGTTGCATGCGAAGGCTCCTCGCCGCCCGCTATGCCTCAAGCCTTTGCCCAATGGGTGAGCAGAGATGGTTAACCGGCCCCCTCTTCGCCGCCTGTTCCGGAACGGGACTGCCACCAGTCGAAGGTTTCCGCCTGGACGGCGTCGATGAACCTCCTCGCCTCCGGTCCCTCCCACGGTCCTCCATAGCCGCGAACCCGGGGGCCCCCGGCGACCCACCAGCCCTGGCCGGGAATGCCGTCGCTCTGGCGCACGACCAGCACGGCGAGCTCCGGCTCCCCGCGCGCCGCAGCCTCGCGGTCGACCTCGCCGAGCAGCGCGCACAGCGCCCGCATCTTCGGCCGCGAAAAGGCGTAGCCGAGCCGCTCCAGCACCTCCGAATAGGTCAGCGCGTGCCCGGCGCGCGCGGCGGCGACCAGGTGGAGCCGTATCTCCCGAGGATTCGCCAATGCTCCGGCCGCCATCGTCGCTCCTTCGTTCGCCGGGTGCCGCGGTTGTCGCGCCGCGGCGCCTCCGCTAGGCGGCGCGCGTGACCGACCCCAATGCCCGCACCCGCGCCGGCTTCCTCATGGGCTTCGGCGCCTACCTCCTATGAGGCGTGCTGCCGCTTTACTTCAAGGCGGTGGACGATGTCGGCGCGCTCGAGATCGTGTCGCACCGGATCGTCTGGTCGCTGATTTTCCTCGCCCTCCTCGCCACCCTCTGGAAACGCTGGCCCGCGATCCGCGCTGCGGCTACCACGCCGCGCATCGCGATGACCCTCGCCCTGACGGCGCTCCTGATCGGCGTGAACTGGCTGGTCTACATCTACGCCGTCGTCACCGGCCATGTGCTCGAAGGGAGCCTCGGCTATTACCTGAACCCGCTCGTCAACGTCCTCCTCGGCGTGGTCTTGCTGAAGGAGAAGCTCAGCACCGCGCAGAAGGGGGCGGTGGGGCTGGCGGCGGCGGGCGTGGCCGTGCTCGCGCTGGGTGCCGGGGGCGCGATCTGGATCAGCCTCACCCTCGCCGCGAGCTTCGCCCTCTACGGCTTCCTGCGCAAGGTCGCCCCCGTCGACGCGCTCGAGGGCCTGTCGATCGAGACGATCTTCCTCACCCCGATCGCGCTGGGCTGGATCCTCTGGGTCCAGCACCAGGGCACGTCCGGCTTCCTGGTCGACCGCACGACCGACCTCCTGCTCGTGCTCGGCGGCGCGATCACCGCAATCCCCCTCCTCCTCTTCACCGCCGCGGCGAAGCGGCTGCCTTATTCGACGCTCGGCTTCCTGCAATATGTCGCACCGTCGATGCAGTTCCTCCTCGCCGTGCTGGCCTTCGGGGAGCCGCTCACCGCCGCGCACATCCTGTGCTTCGGCGCGATCTGGGCCGCGCTCGCGATCTTCGTCTTCGAAGGAGTCCGGCTCGGCCGGGCCGCCACCCGGGCTCGGCGGGCGGCGGCGGTCTAGCGCCGTCGCGGGCCGCAAGCTAAGGCGCGCCCGATGCGCCTGTTCCTGCTTGCCCCTTTCGCCTCGCTCGCGCTCAGCGGCTGCTTCGTCGCGGTTCCGGAGACCGTCTACTCGCCCTGCCACGCGAGCGGCTCCGCCGGCTGGCGGGCCTGGGTCGAGACCTGGAAGACTTCCCACGGCAAGCCGCTCACCAGGCGCAACCTGGTGGTGACTGGCACCGTTACCGTCCCCACCGGCGGCTATTCGGTGCGGCTGGAGCCGGGGCCCATCCAGAGGATCCGCCCCCGCACCCAGCAGATCATGGTCCGCACCACGCCGCCCCGCGAAGGCGCGACTCAGGCCCTGGTCACCCACAATGTCAGCGGCAGCTTCAAGCTCCCCAAGCGGGTGGAGCGGCTCGCGATACGCTGCGGCGACGGCACGCTCGGCATCGTCCCGATCGAAGGGCTGCCCGCCCCGAAACGGCGGCGGCGGGGGTGACTTTCCGCCGCGGCTGGGGCAGGGTCCACGCATGTCGACATCGCCGCACCTCGTCCCGGTCGCCGAGCCGGAGCTGAGCCTCCCCGGCTGGATCTACCGCGACCCGGAGTTCTTCGCCGTGGAGATGGAGCGCGTCATCCGCCCAGCCTGGCAGGTGGTCTGCCACGTCAACGAGGTTCCCGAGGCCGGCGACTGGCGCACGCTCGATTATCTGGGCGAAAGCGTCATCGTCATACGCGGCGAGGACGAGGAGGTACGGGCGTTCCTCAACGTCTGCCGACATCGGGCTTCGCGCATCGTCGATGGCGAGGCGGGCTGCGCGAAGCGGCTGGTCTGCCCCTACCACGCCTGGACCTACGGCCTCGACGGCCGTCTGATCGGCGTACCGCACCGCAAGGAATATCCCGGCCTCGACACCGCCGCCCACGGCCTCGTCGAGGTCGAGATGGAGACCTGGCGCGGCTTCGTCTTCATCCGGCTGGAGGGCGGCGGCCCCTCCGTCGCCGAGATGATGCGGCCGTACGACCACGAGGTCGAACCGTACCGCTTCGAAGGGCTGCAGGCGCTCGGCCGCGTCACGCTGCGCCCGCGGGACGTCAACTGGAAGAACATCGCCGACAATTATTCGGACGGGCTCCACATCCCGGTGGCCCATCCCGGCCTCACCCGCCTGTTCGGCCGCGGCTATGCGATCGAGGCGGAGGAGCATGTCGACCGCATGGCCGGCGACCTGATCGAACGCGAGTCCCCCAATCCTTCGGAGCGGGCGTATCAGAAGTACCTGCCCAACGTGCCGAATTTTCCGGCGGAGCTGCAGCGCCGCTGGCTCTATTTCAAGCTGTGGCCGAACGTCGCCTTCGACATCTATCCGGACCAGGTCGACTTCATGCAGTTCCTGCCCGTCTCGGCGAACGAGACGCTGATCCGCGAGATCAGCTACGCGCTCCCCGACGGCCGGCGTGAGATGAAGGCGGCGCGCTACCTCAACTGGCGGATCAACCGGCGCGTCAACGAGGAGGACACCGCCCTCGTCCGCGGCGTCCAGCTCGGCATGGGCTCGCGCAGCTACACGCCCGGACCCCTCGGCGAGAGCGAGGTGTGCCTGAGGAGCTTCGCCAGGAAGCTCAGGCGCCTCATCCCCGAGGCAAACCTCCACCAGCCGCCCAAGCCGGGGTGGAGCCGGGGCTAAGACAGCGGCGGCAGGCACGACGAACCGCGACCGCCGAACGCCGCAGGTGATGAAGCGTTGGCCCTTTTTTCCCCCATCCTCACGCAGTACGCGTGGGCGACGGTGCTGACGCACCCGCATCTGATCGCCGACACAGCTGAGGCTTAGGCGTACCGCCTGTTGCGTTGCAGGGGCAATGGCTTAGTCTCCACGGCCGGGCGCGAGGGGCAAGCGATGATCGGATTCCTGGGGCATTGGGCAAGAGCGGCGGCAGCGGCTTTGGTCCTGTGCGGCGCCAGCACACTCGAAGCCGCCGAAGCAAACCCGCAGCTTTCCGCGCAAATTCGTGGCGTGAACGACGCATCGATGCGCAGCGAAGCCCTTCGACTCGGCTCCATGCAGATCGCAGTCAAGCTCCACGGCGGAGTGGCGGAAACCACACTGACGGTACGCTTCGACAATTCTTCGAGGGAGGTATTGCAGGGAGAGTTCGGGCTAAACTTGCCGCGCGGCTCCGTCGTCACCGGTTACGCGCTCGACGTGGGTGGTACGATGGTGGACGGCGTCCTTCTCGACCAGCGGCAGGCAAGGACAGCGTACGAGGCGCGGGTTCGCGGCGGCATCGACCCTGGCCTCGCCGAGGTGTCACGGGACTTCTCGTTCACCACGCACATTTTTCCGATCGCGCCCGCTTCGGGCCGTACGATCCGGGTGCGCTTCGCCACCCCCCTCGATCCCACGCGCGGCTACGTCTTGCCGCTCGCGTCCCCAGATCCGGTGGGCCGGCTCAGCATTTCGATCGAAGCCACGGGTATGGCGGCGCGGCCGGCGGCCACACTACCCGCGGGCGATGCTGAATGGCGGTCGGACCGGGGAACCTGGCGCCTGAACTACGAAGCGGAAAAGGTGCGGATGGACGGTTCCCTGACCCTCGTGCCTGGCGTGCGAGCCGAAGCGATGCTGGTCGGCCGGAGTGCCAGCGGCGAACGGTTCTTCGAAATTGCCGACGCCGCCGCCCCCGGCAATGCCTCCTCGACACCGCAACTCGTGACAATCCTTTGGGACCGTTCCCTCTCCCGCGCCGATGACGATACGGCCGGTGAGATAGCGCTGCTCACATCTTATCTGGAGCGGGTCCGTCCGCGGATGATCGAGCTGATCCTCTTCGACGCAGGGGGAGCCGACCGGCTTCGCCTGCCTGACGCCGCCGCCGTCGCTGCGCGGCTACGGGAGGTTCGCTATGTCGGCGGGTCGAGCGTGGCGGTGCTGGCACGGACGGATATCCGCGCGGATGTCTGCCTGCTCTTCTCCGATGGCCTGATCACGGTCGATGCGCGAGAGGGGTTCCGGCCCGCCTGCGCCCTCTCCGCAGTCGCAAGCGGAGCCGACGCTGATCAGGCATGGCTCGGCGCATTGGCTCGGGGCACCGGCGGCGAAGCGATGCGGCTTGATCGGGGCAACGCCGCGGAACTGCTCGGGCGGCTGATCCACGGCGCTCCACGCGTCCTCTCCGTTCGCGCGGCAACGGGCGGAGCAATCGAGTTCGTGCCGATCGAGGCCGCCGCAGGGGGCTGGCGTATCGTCGGTCAGATGCCGGCGAGCGGCGGTGTCGTCGTCACCCTGACCGGGGTTGAAGAGGGCGCCCGCGAGCGGGTCTATACTCCGGGCGCGTCCCAGGAGAGTGCGGTCGCAGCCGCCGCGGCCCTCTGGGCCGGGGACCGCCTCGCAGTCCGGGCCTCCCGTGACGAGGCCGACCGCGGGGAGCTGGTCCGCTTCGCGCGCCGCTATTCGGTCGCGGGCCCGCAAATCGCGTTCCTGGTGCTCGAGACGGCGGCCGATTACGCCGAGGCGGGCGTCGAGCCTCCCGCCAGCCTCCCAGCGGCGGAGCGAGAGCGGTACAAGACGCTCGCACAAGACGCCGCAACGAAGAAGGAGGCAGCCAAAGCCCGCCGTCTTGAAACGGTGCTCGCGAGTTGGGAGGAGCAGAAGGCTTGGTGGGCACGTAAATTCGACCTTCGTGCGAGCGCTCGCAAAGAGGACGACGAGGATGAAGATGAGGACGAGGACGACGACCAGGCGAGCCTCGACGACGTCAGCGAGGCAGCGGCCCCACCTCCACCTCCGCCTCCCTCTCCCCCTCCGCCTGCAGCGTCACCCGGCACACAAGGGGACCAGGTTGTCGTCAGCGGCCACCGTGTGCGTGGAAATTCCGCCAGCCCCGTGACGGTCGTCAACAGCTCCGACATGGGGTTGCTGGGGAGGGTTCGTACCGAGGACATGATCAACGACCTGCCCCAGTCGTTGGCGGGCGACGAGGCAAGTTCGGGCGCTTCGATCGTGATCAAGCCGTGGGCACCCGAAAGACCCTACCTGGTCGCCCTGCGTGCGGCCTCGGCGGGCGAGCGGCCGAAGGTGATGGCCAAACAGCAGGCCCAGCATGGCGCCCTGCCGGCCTTCTGGCTGGACGTATCCGAATGGCATTGGGCCGCCGGCCGCCGGGCGGAAGCGCTCGCCACCCTTCTCTCCGCCCTCGAGCTTCCGACGCGGAACAGCGAGACTTTGGCGATCGTCGCCGACCGGCTGCTCCGCTATGGGGAATACGACCGTGCAGTATCGCTTTGTGAGCAGCTGGTGCGTGAGGCACTCGACCGGCCGCAGCCGGTCCGCCGTCTCGCGCTCGCACTCGCTGCTCGCGCAGAGCATCAACCCGCTGCCGAGGCACGCACCGACTTCGCCCGCGCGATCGCGCTCCTCTCCGAGATCATCTACACACCGTGGGACGCGCGGTGGAATGGTGTCGAGATGATCTCGCTCATGGAGGTGAACCGGCTGATCCGGCGCTATCAGGCGGTCGGCGGTGGCGCAGTGGCGCTTGACCCACGGCTGATCTCGCTCCTCGATGTGGATTTGCGCGTCGTCATCGAATGGAACAGCGACGACACCGACATCGATCTGTGGGTGATCGAGCCGACCGGCCACAAGACCTTCTATGGCAGCCCCCGAAGCCGGATCGGCGGACATCTCTCCGACGACATGACTCGCGGCTTCGGTCCGGAGGAGTATTTCATCCGCCGCGCCGCGGGGGGGACCTACACCGTCCGGGCCGACGTGTACCGGAACGACCAGCTCAACCCGAACGGCGCGGCGCGCATGACGGCTCGCCTCATCCGCGACTTCGGCCGCAAGGCAGAACGTGAGGAGCTTATCGACATCGAGGTCATGCCGAAGCAGGCGCGAGGCGAGCGGCTCATAGGCCGTGTGGTCGTGCCGGGCGGCGACTGACGCCGATATTCAGGCGGCCCTCGGCCTGAACCTGCGGCGCTCCGGGTCCGGGCGGCAGGGGAAGCGGCGCTTGATGCACTCGTTGAAATAGCGGCCGGCGGACGGGGCCCGACGGAGGCCCTCGTAGATCGCCCGCGGCACGTCCGAATAGATGTAGCGGCCGGTCTCGCGGAACCAGATGCAGAGCGCCTTCGCCTCCTCATCATAGGCGATCCGCTCGATCGCGCTGGAAGACAGGCGGGCTGCGCGCATCATCCTGATTCTCCACAGAGAATCTTCCGCCGACGCTTCGCGGAATCGCGGGTTCCGGCGCCTTCGGCGAGCCGAATCGATTCAGCGCTGGAACGAGTCTATCATCGCGCCATGACCCGGGATTCGCAGGTCGACGATTACATCGCCAAGCGCGCGGAGTTCGCGCGGCCGGTCCTCGCGGCCCTGCGCGAGGCGGTGCATGCCGCCTGCCCCGAGGTCGAGGAGGGGCTGAAGTGGGGCATGCCCGCCTTCCTCCTGCGCGGCCACATCCTGGCGCAAATGGCCGCCTTCAAGGGGCACGCCACCTTCGGTTTCTGGCGCGGACGGGAACTGCTCGGCGGCCGCGCCGAGGTGGGAGCGATGGGCCAATTCGGCCGCCTCACCTCCATCGACGACCTGCCGCCCCGGGAGGAGCTGGAGCGGCTCATCCGGGAAGCCGCCGCAAAGGTCGGCGAAGCCACGCCGCGCCCCAAGGCTGCACCCAGACCGCAGCTGCCGGTGCCGGACGATCTCGCCGCCGCCCTCGCCGCGCGCGCCGGTGCCGCTACGGCTTTCACGGCTTTCCCGGCGGGCGCCCGCCGCGAATATGTCGAGTGGGTGGTGGAGGCGAAGCGGCCCGAAACCCGCGCCGCCCGCATCGCGCAGGCGGTGGAATGGATCGCCGAGGGCAAGCGCCGCAACTGGAAGCACGAACGCCCCCGCGGCGGGAATTCACCTCAGCCTTAACACTCCATCAAATCTCTCGGGTTACCAAAGGGTCCAAGCCGCAGCAGGCAGGACCTTCATGTATCACGCGCCCGTCCCCTTGGATTTCGATCACCCGGAAGCGGAGCCCGCGGAGCTCGCCGACGAGAGCGTCGGCGCCGACGCCGGCAGTCACCGCCTGCGCGAAGCCTATCTCCGCAACGGACAGGCGCAAACGCGCGCCCTCTTCGCTCCCTTCTTCGCCGTCACCAGCCTCGGCGCGAGCCTGCTCGTGGCCGCCGCGCTGTACGGCAACAGCCGCATCGAGATGGTGCTCGGCTGGCTGGTCGTGGTCGGCATCGCCTTCTGGACCAGCTACCGGCGGACGCTCCACGAGGGCGAATCCGCCGGCAGCCGCTCGGCCGAGCGCCCGTCGCTCGTCCGGTCGATCGGGGAATCCGTCGGCCTCGCGGCCATATGGTGCTCGCTCCCCGGCTACGCCTTCGCCACCCACGCGCCGGAAATCCAGGTGGTGATCGGCGCGGGCATGGGCGCGATGATCCTCGCCGCAGTCGCGCTCGCCGCGGTTCCCGCGGCCGCCTTCGCCTGGATCGCGACCGTCACCGCGGCCCTGTGCTGCGCCTATTATTTCGGCAGCGGCCAGATGGACCCGCGCGTCGGCGTCGCCATCATCGGCATCGCTGCTACCGCCATTTTCGGCGTTTCCCGCCTCACCCGCTGGACCTTCGAGCAGCTGCTCACCATCGCCAAGGTCCGCACCCAGGCGGAGTCGGTGCGGCTGCTGCTCAAGGAATACGAGCATCGCGGGGTGGGCTGGCTGTGGCAGGTGGATGCGGAGAACCGCGTCGTTTACATCTCATCGCGCATGACGGCCCTCCTCGGCCGCTCGGCCAGCCAGCTGATCGGCCACTCGCTTCCGGCCACGCTCGGCGGCAACAGCGCGCTGGGCCGCACCCTTCTCGCCCGCCAGCCCTTCGCCAATCTAGAGATGGAGCTGAAGACGCGGCGCGGCGCCCGCTGGATCAGCCTCGCCGGCGATCCGATCATCGACATGGCCGGACAGTTCCAGGGCTTCCGCGGCGTCGGCTCCGACATCACGGAGGTCCGGCGGACGCAGGAGCGTCTCACCAACCTCGCCAACATGGACGTTCTTTCCGGCCTCCCGAACCGCGGCCGCGTGCGCCAGCTGCTGGGTGAGGCCCTGTCCTCGGCCACCTCCGGCCACGTGCCCTGCGCGATCATGTTCCTCGACCTGGACGGGTTCAAGCCGGTCAACGACACCTTCGGCCACCCCAAGGGCGACGCGGTGTTGAAGAGCGTCTCGCAGCGCCTGGTGCGCGAAGTGAGCGATATCGGCCACGTCGGTCGGATGGGCGGCGACGAGTTCGCCATCGTCATCCGCGACGCGCAGAGCCGCAAAAAGGTCGAGGACCTCGCCTGCCGGATCATCGAGGCGATCGCCGAGCCCTACCATCTCGACAAGGCCGAAATCCGCATCGGTGTCTCGATCGGCTGCGCCTTCGGCCCGATCGACGGCCAGAGCGTCGACGATCTGATCCAGAAGGCCGACCTCGCGCTCTACCAGGCGAAGGCCCAGGGCCGCGGCACCTGCTGCTATTTCTCCGCGGACATGCAGAACGAGGCCGAGGACCGGCTGCGGATGGAGCAGGACCTGCGCCTCGCCATCGCCGCCAAGCAGTTCCGCCTCGAGTACCAGCCGCTGATCAACGCCGCCGACCAGAGCCTGATGGGCTTCGAGGCGCTGATCCGCTGGAACCACCCGACCCGCGGCAACGTCTCGCCGATCGAGTTCATCGCGCTGGCCGAGGATACCGGCCTGATCATGGACCTGGGCGACTGGGTGATCGACGAAGCCTGCCGCGCCGCCTCGGTCTGGCCCGATTATATCAGCGTCGCGCTGAACCTGTCGGCCCGCCAGCTGATCCTGCCGGCGCTCCCGAACACCGTGTCCGAGGCGCTGTCCAAGTACCGGCTGAAGGCCAACCGGCTCGAGCTCGAAGTGACCGAGTCGGTCTTCCTCGGCGACAGCGAATGTTCGCTCGACGTGCTGAAGCGCCTGCGCGCCCTCGGCGTCGGCATCGCGCTCGACGATTTCGGCACCGGCTATTCCTCGCTCGGCTACCTCAACAAGGCCGTCTTCCATAAGCTGAAGATCGACGGCAGCTTCGTCCGCGAGGCCGCGCACAATCGCGAGACCGTGGCGATCATCCAGTCGATCGTCCAGCTGGCCAAGAGCTTCCGCATGACGGTGACCGCGGAAGGCGTCGAGACCGCCGACGACTTCACCCGGATGCGCGACCTCGGCTGCCACCAGATCCAGGGCTATCTGTTCGGCCGTCCGATGAGCTTCGAACGCGCGACCGACCTCGTCCACGGCAACCAGCACCGCCTGCGGGCCTGAGCCCGGGGCTGACGCGGGGCGCGCGTCGGGGTAGACTGCCCCGATGCTCCGGCCGGCGCTCCCCCTCGCCTTTCTCCTTGCCGCCTCCTGCGGAACCGACTCGGAGACGCCGGCGCCCGGCAACGAGCAAGCGAAGTCTCGCGCGGCTGCCCAAGCGGGCCGGGCCGCGGAGCCGGCGAAACCCGAGCGGCCGCGGGAGGCGAGCGGCGATCCGGCCGCGATGCTGCGCCGTTATTACGCGCTGATCGAGGCGGGCGACTATCCGGGCGCGTGGGCGATGCGCTCGGGCGACAAGGCCGGGCTCGAGCGGTTCAGCGCCAACTTCAGGAGCTACGACCGCTACCGGGCGACGGTCGGGCAGCCCAGCGAGCCGGTCGAATCCGGCGGCTGGGCTTATGTGGAGGTGCCGGTGATGATCACCGGCCGGATCCGCGGCGGCGACTCCTTCGCCAGTGCCGGCAGCGTCAGCATCCGCCGCGCCACCTCCGCCCCCGGCGCGACGGCGCGGCAGCGGGAGTGGCACATCTACACCGGCGGCTGACGCGGCGGCGCGGAACCGTTGAGCGGCCGTCCGGTTTGTGCTATGTTATTCTATAACATACGCAGGAGAGCCGCCATGCACCGCCGCCCCGCCTTCGCCACCGCTGCCGACGAGCCGTTCTCCGGCATCAACACCACGCCGCTGATCGACGTCATGCTCGTCCTCCTGATCATGTTCATCATCACCATCCCGATCGCAACCCACAGCGTGAAGCTCGACCTCCCCACCGGCCCGATGCCCCCGGTGCCGGAGGAACCGCAGGTCCATATCCTCGACATGAATGAAGCCGGCGGGCTGCTCTGGGACGGGGCGCCGGTCAGCGAGGCGGCCTTGCCCGAGCGGCTGCAGGCCCTGCGCGGGACCCTCCCCGAGGGCGTGCTCCACTTCCGCACGGACGGCGCCGCGCGCTATGAGGATTTCGACCGCGTCCTCGCGACCCTCAAGCGGGAGCGGGTGGAGCGGCTCGGCTTCGTCGGCAACGAGCGCTTCAGCGGCGCGATCGCCCGCTGAAACACAGGCGCCGGTTCGGCCGTTCTCGCGGGAAGCGAAGGAGGGAAAGATGATCAAGATCGTGGCCGCCGCGGCGATGCTGAGCCTCACCCTCGCCGCGTGCGGCGATCAAACGCCGGAGCCGGCACCGACCACCGACATCAAGGTGCCGAATCCCGTGTCGGACCAGCTCAAGGGTATGAGCGAGCTCTATCGCTATCTCGGCCTGCGCCGCGCGATCGTCGATTCCGGACAGCGCTGCAAGAAGGTGGATTCGGGCGCCTACCAGGAAGAATATAAGAGCATGGCGATGTGGACCGCCCACTGCACCGACACCGGGGACTGGGCGATCTTCATCGCCCCCACCGCCGACGTCCAGGTGCGGCAGTGCCGCCATTCGAAGGAACTCGGGCTGCCGGAATGCAAGGAGCCGGAGGCCAGCGGCAAGCCGCGGGCCAGCGGCTCTCAGTCGTCTGCCGCCTCGGTGAAGCGGTAGCGGCCGCGGATCCGCGCGTTGAAGTGGCGGCCCTTGATGCGCGCGGCGCGGAACGCCTCGGCCGCGTCCGGCGGCACGTCGTGATAGACGTAACGGCGGCCGGTGGTGAACAGCACTTCGAGCTCGCCGGCGTCGGGCCGGTAGGCGACGGCGCGGATCACGGTCGAAGGCATCGCCGCCTCTAACGCCTTTGCGCCGCGGCGGGTGCCGCCGTATCCTGATTCATGTTAAGGGCGCCGCGTTCTGATCGGAAAGGAGCAGCGGCGTGGACAAGTTCTTCACGATGTGCGCGAGCCGGATCGCGATGGCCGCCGGACAGCCGGTCACCTTCGGTGTGGCGCTGCTGCTGATCGGCGGCTGGGGCATTACCGGCCCGATCTTCGGCTTCTCCGACACTTGGCAGCTGATCGTCAACACGGCGACGACCATCGTCACCTTCCTGATGGTGTTCCTCATCCAGAACAGCCAGAATCGCGACGCCGCGGCGATGCAGGCGAAGCTCGACGAGATGCTGCGCTCGCTCGACAAGGCGCGCCACCAGTTCATCGGCATCGAGCACCTGACCGATCGCCAGATCGAGGACATCCGCGCCGCGCTTGAACGCGAGGTCGGGCAGGACACGGGCAAGGCCGGCACCGCCGACGACACGGTCGAGCGCCTGCTCAGCCGGCGCTGAGCGAAAGGTCAGGCGGGAAGCGCGGCGGCGAGCCAGGCGGGGACGATGGCGCCCCCCAGATCCTCGACGCGGCGGTGTTCGACGGCGAGGCCGATCTCCGGATAATGGACGCGCGTGCGCTCCCCCGGCCCGGCGGCGGGCACGACGACCAACCGGCGGTTGACCTTGGAGCGGTAGTTCATCCGCGCCGTATTCTCCTGGCCGACATAGCAGCCCTTGGTGAAACTGACCCCGTTGAGCTCCGCCGCATTGCATTCGAGCCACAGGGTCTTGTCCGAGCCGAGCTCCGCGCGGCCCTCGGTGACGCCGAGGGAAAGGCGGTGCGGGAGCCAGCCCTCGGCCGGCGCAGAGGGCGGCGCCAGCCAACGCACGCCGAGCTCCGGCAGCCGGGGATCGGGGAGTCCGGCGCCGCCATCCCGGGACCAGTGGACCGCGAGCCCCTCCTCCGGCGCGATCGCGATCTTGCGGCGCAAGCGGTAGATTGTGAACCGCCTGGCAAGATCGACAGCCGCGTCCCGCTCGCAGTCGATCAGCACGTCCTCGCCGTCCGCCCAGAGGATGAAATCGAACAGCGCCTTCCCCTGCGGCGTGAGCAGCCCCGTCCAGAGCGGCCGCTCGGGCGCGAGCTGCGCGACGTCGCTCGTGACCAGCCCCTGGAGGAAGCCGCGCACGTCCTCCCCCGACAGGCGGAGGAGAGCACGGTCGACGAGGGTGGTGGCGGCCATCCTCCCTTGATAGGGACGCGCCAGCCGAAACCCAAGCCGGACCCATGATCGAGCCGACCCGCCTCACCCTCCGCCGTCCCGACGACTGGCACGTCCACCTGCGCGACGGGGACATGCTGAAGGCCGTCGCCCGCTACACGGCGCGGCAGTTCGCGCGGGCGATCGTGATGCCGAACCTGGTGCCGCCGGTGACCACCGTCGCGGCTGCGGAGGCATACCGGGACCGCATCACCGAGGCCGCGGGAGAGGGCTTCACGCCGCTGATGACCTGCTACCTGACGGACGGTGCCGATCCAGGCGAGATCGTCGCCGGCTTCGAGGGCGGCGCCTGGGTCGCGGCCAAGCTCTATCCAGCCAACGCGACCACGAATTCCGCCCACGGCGTCACCGCCATCCGCAACATCTATCCGGCGCTGGAGGAGATGCAGCGGATCGGAATGCCGCTCCTCATCCACGGCGAGGTCACCGATCCCGACGTCGACGTCTTCGACCGGGAAAAGGCGTTCATCGACCGCACCTTTTTGGCACTGGTGCGCGACTTTCCGGAACTGAAGATGGTGTTCGAGCACATCACCACCGCCGACGCCGCCGACTTCGTGCTGGCGTGCGGACCGAACGTCGCCGCGACGGTAACCCCGCAGCACCTGATCATCAACCGCAACGCCCTCTTCGCGGGCGGCCTGAGGCCCCACGCTTACTGCCTGCCGGTCGCGAAGCGCGAGGAGCACCGGCTGGCGGTGCGGCGGGCGGCGACCTCCGGCTCGCCCAAATTCTTCCTGGGCACCGACAGCGCCCCGCACCTGGTGGAGAAGAAGGAGGCGGCCTGCGGCTGCGCCGGCATCTTCAACGCGCCCTTCGCGCTGGAGAGCTATGCGACCGTGTTCGAGGAGGAAGGGGCGCTCGCGCATTTCGAGGCCTTCGCGTCCGAGAACGGGCCGCGCTTCTACGGCCTGCCGCTGAACGAAGGAACGGTGACGCTGGAGCGCTCGCCCGTGGAGGTGCCCCACGCCCTTGCGGCGGCAGGAACGAGCGTCGTCCCGTTTCACGCCGGGGAGACGCTGCGCTGGCGATTCGCCGGCGCCAAGTCTCCTCTCCCGGAGGGAGAGGGTTAGGGTGAGGGCTAGGGCGCCCAAGCTTACCCTCTGCAGCCGGAGCCCCTCACCCCCGACCCCTCTCCCCAAGGAGAGGGGAGCATAGAAAAGGCCCGGTCCGCTGGGTTAGCGGCCGGGCCTCTCTTAGCGCCTTTGGGAGAGCGCTTACTGGATCGGCTGGAGGTTGACCGCAGCGGTCTTGCCGCGGCGGTCGACTTCGAGCTCGAACTCGACCCGGTCGCCCTCGTTGAGGCCGGTGAGGCCCGCCCGCTCGACCGCCGAGATGTGGACGAACGCGTCCGGCTGACCATCGTCGCGGCTGATGAAGCCGAAGCCCTTCATCGAATTGAAGAACTTGACCGTGCCCTGCGCCTTTTCGCCGGTGAGCTGGCGCTGCGGTCCGCCACGGTCGCCGCCGCCGAAGCCGCCGCCGCCACGCGGGCCGCCTGGACCGGCATCGCGATCCCGCGGAGGTCCGCGGTCCGTCACCGGCATCGGCTCGCCCTCGATCTTGAGGTCGGTCGCCGAGATGCGGCCGCCGCGATCGACGAGGGTGAATTCGAGCGGCTGGCCTTCGGCAAGGCCGGTGAGGCCCGCCTGCTCGACCGCGGAGATGTGGACGAACACGTCCTCGCCGCCGTCGTCACGGACGATGAAGCCGAAGCCCTTTTGTCCGTTGAAGAACTTTACGACGCCCTTGCCTTCGCCGACCACCTGGGGGGGCATGCCGCCGCCGCCGCGTCCGCCGCCGAAGCCGCCACCGCCGCCGCCGAAGCCGCCGCCGCCACCACCGCCGCGATAGCCGCCGCCACCGCCGCCGCCGAAGCCGCCGCGGTCACCGCCGCCGCCGCCGAAGCCGCCGCGGTCGCCGTAACCGGCACCGCCGCCGCGATAGCCGCCGCCACCGCCGCCAAAGCCGCCGCGGTCTTCAAAACCGCCGCCGCCGCTGCTGCCACCGCCGTAGAAATCGTCGCCGCCGAATCCGTCGCGCTTGTCTCTGCCGCGCCCGCCGCGCTCCCCGCGGCGCCCTCTGTCAAAACCCATCTAACCTATTACTTTCCAGCACCCCTGTCTTCGTCCAGAACCACCGCGCCGGGCTATGCGCAAACGGTCTCATGCGCCCCTCTGAACGGCACACTGCCGACTCATATAGCGCAAAAGCCCCGCCGCCGCGAGCGCTTTCCTGCAAAGTCAGTGCTTGTGCGCCACCTTGTGGTGAACGGCGACGATCAGGGCGCCGAGCACTAGCCCGAAAATGCCCGATCCGATCGCGCCGACCAGCCATTCGACGAAGCCCGCGACGGTCGGAACGGCGTGGGCGGCACCCTCCCCCACCTCGTGGAGGATGTGCGCGGGCGCGGCGAGGCCGAGCTCCTCGAGGCCGTGGACGACGATGCCGCCGCCGACCCAGATCATCGCCGCAATGCCGACGGTCGAAAGGATCGAGAGCAGGCGCGGCATGGCGTGAACCAGCCCGCGGCCGAGCGCGCGCGCGCCGGCGCTGCGCCGCTCGGCGAGGTGGAGGCCGATATCGTCCATCTTTACGATTAGGCCGACCACCCCATAGACGCCGACCGTGATCGCCACCGCGACGACGGCGAGGATCAGCGCCCGGGTGAGGAGCGGCTCGGCCATCACCTCGGCGAGCGCGATCGCCATGATCTCGGCGGAGAGGATGAAGTCGGTGCGGACGGCGCCGGCGACCATCTCCCGCTCGTGGGCCGCGCTGTTGAGCTCCGCCGCCTCCTCCTCCAGGCTCTGCTCCTTGCCGGACACCCCCTCCCACACCTTCTCCGCGCCCTCGAAGCAGAGATAGGCGCCGCCGATCATCAAGAGCGGCGTGATCGCCCAGGGCAGCAGCGCGCTCAGCGCCAGCGCCGCCGGGAGCAGGATGAGGAGCTTGTTCCTCAGCGATCCCTTCGCGATGCGCGCAATGATCGGCAGCTCGCGGTCGGGCGTGAAGCCGGTGACGTAGCGCGGCGTCACCGCCGTGTCGTCGACGACCACGCCCGCCGCCTTGGCCCCTGCCCGCCCGGCGGCGGCGCCGACGTCGTCGATCGAGGCGGCGGCGAGCTTGGCGATGGCGGCGACGTCGTCGAGCAGCGCGGCAAGTCCGGATGGCATGGCTTTGAGCTTTCCCCCTGGCGGTTCGGCTCCTGTTAAGAGCCCGGGCGCAACGATCAAGCCTGCGAAGCGGCCCGAACCGCACACGCGTTGAGCCGCCCCACCCTTTACCCTATGTGACAGCCATGACCGTCCATTTCCACGAAGAGGACCTGCCCGAGGGCGTCCTCGCCCCCGGCCCGGTGGCCGTCGACACCGAGGCGATGGGCCTCTACCCCGGCCGCGACCGGCTGTGCCTGGTCCAGATCTCCGACGGGAGCGGCGACGAGCATCTCGTCCGCTTCGGCCCGCAGAGCCGCTACGAGGCGCCGAACCTCAAGGCGATCCTGACGGATCCGGCGCGGATCAAGATCTACCATTTCGCGCGGTTCGACCTCGCCATCATGCGCGCCTATCTCGGGGTGATGGCGGAGCCGGTCTATTGCACCAAGACGGCGTCGCGGCTGGTCAGGACCTATACGGACCGCCACGGCCTCAAGGATTTGGTCAAGGAGCTGCTCGGTGCCGAGATCTCGAAGCAGCAGCAATCGTCCGACTGGGGCGCGCCGGAGCTCTCGGACGCGCAGAAGGATTATGCGGCGTCGGACGTGCGCTTCCTCCACGGGCTGATGGAGAAGCTCGACGAACGGCTGGAGCGCGAGGGCCGCGCGGCGCTGGCGAAGAGCTGCTTCGATTTCCTGCCCCACCGGGCGACGCTCGACCTCGCCGGCTGGGCCGAGGTAGACATTTTCGCCCATGTCTGAGGTCGCCCGCCCCGAGCGCGCCGCCGAGCGGAGCTGGGCCCGCCCCGGCGGCTTCCACGACTATCTCGTGCGCGCGCTCAAGATCGTGCTGCCGATCGGCGTCGGCGTGCTGCTCGCCTATTTGCTCCTGTCGCCGCTCAGCGAGAAGCGCGAGGTCAGCTTCCTCCTCGACAAGAACAAGGTCGACGTGGCGCGCGAGCGGCTGAAGGTGCAATCTGCGCAATATCGCGGCTCCGACAATCGTGGACGGCCGTTCGTGCTCAACGCCGACACCGCCGTCCAGGCGAAGTCGACCGACCCGGTCGTCGACATCCGCGGCGTCTCCGCGCAGATCGACCTTCCCGAAGGTCCCGCGACGTTCAAGGCGGACCGCGGCCGCTACGACATGGACAAGCAGAATCTCGATGTGATCGGGCCGATCCTGCTCACCGCCGCCGACGGCTACCGGCTCCACACGCGCGACGTGCTGGTCGATCTCAACAGCCGCAGCCTCAAGGGCGAGAACGGCGTCGAGGGGATCATGCCGCTCGGCCGCTTCACGGCGCAGCAGATGCAGGCGGACCTGCCGAACCGCCGGGTCGTCCTCACCGGCCGGGCGCGCTTGCATATCGTGCAGGGCGGGCTCAGATGAGCGCCATGAAGCGGCTCCTCCTCTCCCTCGGCGCGGCCGGCGCCGCCGCCCTCGTCGCCTTCGGGCCGGCGCTCGGGCAGACGTCGGCGCTGAAGGGCCACAACAGCAACGCTCCCGTCGACGTTGCCGCCGACCGGATCGAGGTGCAGGACCGGGCGGACCGCGCGGTCTTCTCGGGCAACGTGGTCGTCCGCCAAGCGGAGATGACGCTGACGGCGGCGCGGCTGACGGTCGCCTATTCGAACACCGGCAGCATCGAGATCGAGCGACTCGACGCCAGCGGCGGCGTCACCATCCGCAGCCCGTCGGAGACGGCGAAGGGGCAGTTCGGCATCTACGACCTCAACAAGCGGCTGATCACGCTGATCGGCGGCGTCACGCTCACCCGTGGCGATTCGAACGTGAACGGCGGCCGCCTGGTCATCGACCTAGACAGCGGTCGGGCGGTGATGGAGGGCGGAGGGCCGCCGGGCACCTCGGCGCAGGGCGGCCGCGTCACCGGCACCTTCACGGTCCCGCAGCGGCGCCAGTGACGCTCGCTTCGCCGCAAACGGTTGCAAAAGCGGGCCATGCACGAATCTTGCCAGTTGAGGGCGGCGACCGCTTGCCCTAAGCTTGGAAGCGGGGGAGCGGAACGCGAATGAACGAGAGTGCGACCATCGAACGGCCTGTCGAGGGCGCCATGACCGGCGATCTCGACCGCGGCCTGTCGGTCGTTTCCATCGCCAAGTCCTACGACCGCAAGGTGGTGCTGAAGGACGTGTCGCTTCACGTCGAGCGCGGCGAGGTCGTCGGCCTGCTCGGCCCCAACGGCGCCGGCAAGACGACCTGCTTCTATTCGATCATGGGGCTGGTGAAGCCCGACAGCGGCCGCATCGTTCTCGAGGGCGAGGACATTACCGGCCTCCCCATGTACCGGCGCGCGATCCTCGGCCTCGGCTACCTGCCTCAGGAGACGTCGATCTTCCGCGGCCTCACCGTCGCGCAGAACATCATGGCGGTGCTCGAAGTTTCCGAGCGGGACCGGCGGGTGCGGCGCGAGCGGCTCGAGCAGCTGCTCGGCGAATTCCACATCACCCACCTGCGCGACGCGCCGGCCATGGCCCTCTCGGGCGGCGAGCGGCGCCGGTGCGAGATCGCCCGCGCACTCGCCGCGAACCCGTCGATCATGCTCCTCGACGAGCCCTTCGCCGGCATCGACCCGATCTCGATCGCCGACATCCGCGACCTCGTCTGCGAATTGAAGAAGCGCGACATCGGCGTCCTCATCACCGACCACAATGTGCGCGAGACGCTCGAGATCGTCGACCGCGCCTGCATCATCTACGACGGCCAGGTGCTGTTCGCCGGCAGCCCGGAGGCGCTGGTCGCGGACCCGAACGTGCGCCGGCTCTATCTGGGCGAGAGCTTCGAGTTGTAGCGATGTCGCTCGGCCCGCGCCTCGACCTCCGGCAGAGCCAGTCGCTGGTGATGACGCCGCAGCTCCAGCAGGCGATCCGGCTGCTGGCGCTCTCCAACCTCGAGATCGAGGGCTTCATCGCCGAGGAGCTGGAGAAGAACCCGCTGCTCGAAAGCGCCGCCGGCGAGGAGGGCCCGCGCGAGCCGCCGGAGGCCGAGATCGAAACCGACGGCTTCGAAGCCGACGAGCCGGCGACGGCGGACACTTTGGTGCTGAGCGGCGACGGCAGCGGCGAGGCGCCGATCGACATCGACGTCAACGACGAGAATTTCCACCAGGACGGCCCCTCGGACCGCGGTCTCGACGGCGGCCTCGGCCTCGACGGCATCCTCGGCGGCGGCGGCGAGGGCGAAGGGCCGGATTTCGACAGCTTCGCCGCCGGCGAGGTCTCGCTCCACGAGCACCTCCTCGCCCAGGCCGGCGAGCGCTTCTCGGGCCGCGACCTCGCGCTCGCCGAGCGGATCATCGAGCAGATCGAGGAGACGGGCTACTTCCACGGCTCGCTGCTCGACATCGCCACCCGGCTCGGCGTGCCGCCCGCCGAGGCCGAGCGAGTCCTCCGCGCCATCCACAGCTTCGACCCGGCCGGCGTCGGCGCCCGCAGCCTCTCCGAATGCCTTGCCCTCCAGGCGAAGGAGGCGGATCGCTACGACCCCGCAATGGCGCGGCTGATCGACAATCTCGACTATCTCGCCAAGGGCAATATCGGCGCGCTGCGGCGGATCTGCGGCGTCGACGACGAGGATCTTGCGGACATGATCCGCGAGCTGCGGGCCTACGATCCCAAGCCCGGCTGCCGCTTCGGCCAAACCGGGCGGGTCGAAGGCGTGGTGCCCGACGTCTTCGTCGCCCGCCGCGGCAACGGCTGGGCGATCGAGCTCAACGGCGCGACCCTGCCCAGGCTGCTCGTCAACCGCAGCTATTATGTGGAGCTCAGCCAGGGCCCGCAGGACCGCCGCTCAAAGGCGTGGCTCTCCGAATGCCTCGCCAGCGCCAACTGGCTGATCAAGGCGCTCGACCAGCGCGCCCGCACCATCGTCAACGTCTGCACCGAGATCGTGAAGCAGCAGGACGGCTTCTTCCGCCATGGCGTCTCGCATTTGAAGCCGCTGACCCTGCGCCAGGTGGCCGAAGTGATCGGCATGCACGAATCGACGGTGAGCCGCGTCACCTCGAACAAATACCTCTCCTGCGACCGCGGCCTCTTCGAGCTCAAATACTTCTTCACCAGCGGCATCCAGAGCTCGGACGGCGGCGACGCCGCCTCGTCCGAAGCGGTGAAGAGCCACATCAAGGCGCTGATCGCCGCCGAGAGCCCGAACGCCATCCTCTCCGACGACCAGCTCGTCGACCTGCTGCGCGCCAAGGGCTTCGACATAGCCCGGCGCACCGTCGCCAAATATCGCGAGGCGATCGGCCTCGGCTCCTCGGTCCAGCGCCGCCGCCAGAAAGCATTGGGCTCCCGCGCCGCCTGAGCGTAGGCAGCGCGCCTGATGAAGGCGCAGCCCAGCATCCTCGTCCTCGCCGGACGCCGTTCGGCGAGCCTCGATCCGCTCGCGGCGAAGATGGGGGTCAGCCACAAGGCGCTGGTGCCGGTGCGCGGCGAGGCGATGATCGGGCGGGTGCTGCGGATCGCCGACGAGGCCTTTCCGGAGGCGCCCCTGTTCGTCTCGATCGAGGATTTCGGCGTCATCGCCGCCGAGCCGACGGTGGCGCGGCTCCACGCGGCGGGGCGGCTGAGGGCGGTTGCGGCCGAGCATCATATCGTCGACAGCCTCGTCTCCGCGAGCCGGACCACGGGCTTCCCCCTCCTCATCACCACCGCCGATAACGTGCTGATGACGGGGGAGGCGATGCGGGATTTCGCCGCCGGGGGCGCCGCGAGCGACGCCGAGGGCCTGCTGATGCTGGCCGAGGAACGCGCCATCCGCGCCGCCCATCCCGACGGGCAGCGCCGCTTCTACCGCCTGCGCGGCGGCGCCTACTCGAACTGCAACCTGTTCTGGCTGAATAGCGCGCGGGCGCTGCCCGGGACCGAGGGGTTCCGCTACGGCGGGCAGTTCGCCAAGCGCAAGCGCGACGCGGTGCGCGCGCTCGGCCTCTCCACCCTGCTCCTCTACGCGCTGCGGCTGACCACGATCGAGGGCCTCTTCCGCCACCTCTCCCGCCGCTTCGGCATCGCCATCCGGCCGGTGGTCGTCGCCGAGGGACGCCTCGCGATCGACGTTGACAACGAGCGCACTCACCGCGTCGCCGAGGAGATACTCGCCCGGGAAACGAACGCCTGACCCGCCCGTTCACGCCCCGACCCACAGCGGAGAGAGACGATGACGGACAACAAAAAGAAGGGCGACTTCAACAAAGGCGGCAAGGACGATGTCGGCGGCGACAAGAAGCAGCGCGCCAACCGCAACGAGGACAGCCGCACCGGCAGCCAGAATAGCGGCCACGGCGGCCACCGCTGAGGCGGGGCGTCACCAGTCGGGCTCGTCCTCGCTGACCGGCCTGTCGATCTCCTCCAGGCCCGCTAACGCGGCGGATTCGATCCCGACTTCGTCCGCCGCCAACAGCGCCCGGTTGTAATCTTCCGCGGCGGCGTCGATCCGGCCGAGCGCGCGCTGCGCCTCGGCGCGCACGATCCACGAGCGCCCGTGGATCGAGTCTGTCTCCTCAATCGCGGCGGTCGCGGTGGAGAGGGCCGAGGGCGCGTCGCCGGTCCGCAGGTGGGCTTCGGCCAGATAGGTGAGGCTGAGCGCGCCGTGCTTCTTCCCCGGCACGCGCTTCAGGACGGCGAGCGCGGCCGCGGCGTCGCCTTCGCGCAGCCGGGCGACGCCGAGGCCGGTGAGCGCCGTCGGATCGCGCCTGTCCAGCGCCAGCGCGCCTTCGAACGCGGCGGCGGCACCGGCCGAATCCCCGCGCCGCAGCGCGGCCCAGCCGCGCGCGATCTCCGCGGCCGTGGTCCCCGGTTCGATGGTTCGCGCCCGCGCCCAGTCTTCTTCCGCTGAAGCGATATTGCCGGTCAACGCATGTGCCAGGCCCCGGCGTGCGAGCAAGGCGGCGCTGGCGGGGTTCGCCTTCAGCGCGCCGTCGAGCAGGCCGATCGCCTTGGCAACCGAGCCCTCCTCATGGAGATAGAGCAAAGCAAGCCTGACGAGACCGCGTTCCGGCTTCCAGGCATAGAGGTGAAGGCCGAGGGTGACGGCGAGGAACGGCAGGGCCGCGAGCGCGCCCGTCAGCGCCGCGGCGGCGAGCCCGTCCGTCCCGGTCAGGAGGTTGCGGTAGATCCAGGCGGCGAGGCAGCTCCCCGCCGGGGCGGCCGCAGCGCTGGTCAGGAACCAGTCTTCCATCCGCTTGCTGTTGGGCGGCTCGATCAGCCCGCCGGTGATCCCGAGCAGGAAGAAAACGAGGCCGCCGGCGATGCCGTAGCACCAGCCGGGGCTGGTCACCTGCGCGGCCCACATCGTCAAGGCGCCGATCAGCATGCCGAAGAACATGCCCCAGCCGGCGAGGAAGGGGAGCGGCTGCTGGAAGGCGCGCCGGACCGCCCGCAGGACTACCGCCCAGAAGGCAATGGTGCAGGCCAGCCACAGCGGAACCTGCCACCAGCGGCTCCAGAGGATTCCGCTTACGGCGAGGCCGCCCAGCGCGCCCGCGAGCACGGAGACGAGGACGAGCCAGGGAAAGGCCGCTGCCTTCGACCCGGTAAAGGCTTCGAACCCCGGATCCCGGCGCATGCCCCGAACCGTGTCCGGCGTGACGACAAGGCTGAAGTCGTCGAGCCAGCCCGCCCCTTCCTTCTCCGCCACCCCCGTCTCCTCAAACCCGGAGCGCCCCTTGCGCGCGCGAGACCCCGATTAGCCCGGAACGGGTTAAGAACATTGCAAGCGCCGAGAAGAACCGCTCAGGGGTGCGCGGGTGCGGCCCGTGCCGCATCGGGCTTGCGCGGGCGGCGGACGACCCGGGAGGCTTCTTCCTCGTGCTCCTGCGGCTGGCCGAGATGGTCGGAGACCGTGCGGCCGTCGTCGCGATAGCGGTCGCGGAAGAGGAAGCTCGCCACCTCGTGCAGCCAGACGCGGCGGCCCATGCGGTAATACCAGCGGATCGCGTGGCGGATCTTCGGGTCGGGGTGCCAGGCCCAGCGCCGGAGTGCGCGCGGGCGCAGCTGCGCCGCCGCCTCGATCAGCTTCACCCACAGGAACAAGCGCCACGGCGGCATCCGCCGCATTCCGAGCACCTGGTGCTTGTAATCCCACTTGGTCTTGTCTGCCTGGACCACGGGCCGATCGGCCGCCATCCGGTAGAAGGGCGTCCAGCGGTGCGGCGTCACGTAGAGCGCCTGGATCTGGTCGGCGTCGTAGGAGATGAGCTGACGCAGCCCGCGGAAGAGATCGGCGTCGGTCTGGTCGTCGAAGCCCGCCACCCATGTCACCATGGAGAGGATGCCGTGCCGGCGGAGCAGCCGGATCGCCTCGCGATCGGTGGAGACGGCGCCGCCCTTCCTGATCAGCTTCAGCGTCGCTTCGTCGGTATTCTCCATGCCGAGCAGGAAGCGTTCGAACCCCGCCTGCTTGTAGAGGTGGAGGATGTCCGCGTCGCGGACGATGTCGTCGGCGCGGGTCGATCCGACCAGCGTGACGGAAACATCCTCCGCGATCAGTGCCTCGAGGAACGCCCGCCACGGCTTTCGGCCGGCGCTCGGATTCTCGTCGGCGAAGTTGAACACCTCGACGCCGTGCACGCGGTGGAGGTGGGCGATCTCCTTCGCCAGCCGGACCGGATCGCGGTGCCGCCAGCGGGTCCAGAAGCCACGCTGCCCGCAATAATTGCACAAATGCGGGCAGCCGCGCGAGAACTGGATCACCACGGCGCGCTTGCCGCCCCAATAGCTGTACCGGCGATGGTCGATCAGCTCCCAGCCGATGCGATAGGCGTCGAGATCGGTGATGACCGGGGCGGCCGGCGTGCCGACCACGGCGCCGGCGCGGCGGAAGGCAATGCCGGGAATATCGTCAAGCGGCTCGCCGGCCTCCAGCGCCCGCATCAGCCGCCCCGACGTGTCCTCGCCCTCGCCGCGGACGATGGCGGTGACCCACGGCTCGTTGCGCAGGATTTCGCGCCAGAAATAGGTCGGGTGGACGCCGCCATAGACGATGTGGACGCCCGGCAGGCGCGCGGCGACGGCGGCGGCGACATTGCTGACGATTGGCTGGGCGGAGGACGAGCCGGAATGGCCGAACAGCACAGCATCAGGGGCGCGCGCCGCGATCTCGTCGATCAGGGTGTCTAGCGGCATCGGCCCGAACTCGCCGTCGAGGAGGGCGACCTCATGCCCGGCGTCGATCAGCGGGCCACCGATGCAGAGCAGCCCGAGCGGCGGCAATTGCTCCCTGGGGATGCGGCTGCCGATCGCAGGATGGGGAACATTGACGAGGAGGATGCGCAAGAAGGCGGCCTTTCGACGATGGCGGCCAATATGTGGCCTCTTCGTCTCAAGCCATGATCGACGGGGCGAGGAGAAACGGTGCAGACGGGGCGACGGGCGCGCGTTTCTCGATGCTGATCGCGACGCTCTTGTCGAAGGCTGCGGTGCGGCAATGCCCGGCCAAGGCCGGCCGAGGAGCTTCGCGTCAGCCAGGCATCCCGCAAAAAGGGGCGGCCCCGGCGGGGGTGGTGTCCGCCGGGGCCGCGATCTCCCCCCTGGGGGCGAGGGATATGTTCGTGGACTTCGCTTAGAAGGCGACGCCGACGCCGACGAGCACCTGGTGGCGGGTCACGTCGGCCTCGTAGTTCGAGTAGCGATACTCGATCTTGCCGTAGGCGGGGCCGAAATTGTGCTGGTAGCCGGCGCCGAGGCGGAGGCCGTCGAGGTTGGCCGAGTCGCGGGTGCGGACGCCGGCGGCCGTCTCGTAGTCGAAGCGGACGCGGGCATTGGTGTAGCCGGCGAGCGCATAGATGGTGCCCTCCGGGCTGACCTTGTACCCGAGGCGCAGGGCTGCGGCGAGGTCGCGCTTGGCGCGGATGCAGGCTTCATCGCCGGCGGCGAGAACGCCCGTCTCGCACTCCTTGGTGCTGGCGAGGTCGGCGCTGAGGTCGACGCCCAGCTCGACGTTCGGCGCGATCGAGAAATCGTAGCCGGCGCCGATGCCGTAGACGATGCCGTCATCGTCGGCGCCGTCGGTCGAGACATGGTCCCAGCCGCCATGGACTTCGGCGCGGAAACCCTCGGCAGCGGCCGGGGTGGCGGCGGCGACAGCCGCAACGGCGGCGGTGACGGCGAACAGATAAGCTTTCTTCACAATCATTCTCCCTGTTTCCGCAAGCAAGGTGGGCTGCGGACGATGTGGTTGGCGTTTTGTTTTGTACCGGCCGCCGAAGCGGCGCGGCGTCAGGCGGCGCTGAGGCTGAGGGCCGTCAGCGTTCCGCTCAGAACAGCGGCGCTGCTACCGAGGGCGGCGGCGACGAAGAGGAGCACGCGCAGGCGTGCCTTTTGCAAGCTGACCATGTTCGTTTCTCCTAGTGACGCAGCCTCCCCGGCTGGTGGCGGTCCTCTGGGCCCCGGCTGTTGCAGCGAAATGCCGCACAACAGGGAATTTTGTTTCAAATGTTACAGTTGAGGCTGCACGAGCGCCCCGCCCCGTGCTATGGGCGGCCATTGCGGCTTTCTGGGGGGAAGCACCGTGTTCAGTGACAGCGAGATACCCTGCGTTCTCGCGACCGTTATGAGATCGTCGCCCAACTCGATCCTGGTGATCGACGAGCGGGGCGAGATCGTCGACTTCAATCCCGCCGCCGAGCGGGCGTTCGGCTATGGACGCGAGGAGATGCTGGGGAAGACCATCTCCTGCTTCATCCGGCCGAACCCGGCCCGCCGCGCCGAGGAGGAGGCGCTCTCCGCCTTCGTCCGCGGCAAGGGCGAGGGCCACGCCATCCAGGCGCGGGTCGACGGCGTGCTCGGCAACGGCGCTTTGGTGCCGCTCGAAGTCGCCATCACCAGAATCGAGATGGAGGGGCAGCGCCGCTTCATCTGCCACCTGCGCGACCTCAGGAAGGACCAGCACCACCTCGAGGAGCTGCAGGAATCGCGGCGGCGTCTCGAGCTCGCCGTCGAAGGCGCGAAGCTGGGCACCTGGACGTTCGACCTGAGGGACGACACCGCCTGGTATTCCGAGCGATCCAAGCAGATGTACGGCCTCGATCCCGAGGCGCCGGTCGACGGACAGGTGATCAGGAACGCCGTCCACCCGGACGATTGGCCGGAAGTCTCCGAGCCCTATGTGAACGGCTTCAAGACCGACAAGGTCGAGGTGGAGTATCGGGTGATCTGCCCGGACGGCTCCACCCGCTGGATCTATTCGCTGGGCGCGATGACCCGCGACGAGAATGGCGAGCCCGCCATGGTCAACGGCATCCACCTCGACATCACCGACCGCAAGCAGGCCGAGGACGAGCTCGAAGAGGCGCGGCGCCAGCTGGAGCTCGCCGTCGAGGGCGCCAAGCTCGGCATCTGGACGGTCGATCCGGAGACCGGCGCTACCTGGTATTCGGACCGGTCGCGCGAATTCTGGGGCGTCGGCAAGGAGCTTCGGCTCGATGCCAAGATGCTCAGGAGCTACATCCATCCCGACGATTGGGAGACGGTGCTCGCGCCGTACCGGAGCGGCTTCCCGGCGGAGAACATCTCATTCGAGCACCGGGTGGTGTGGCCGAACGGCGACGTGCGCTGGGTCCAGTCGCTCGGCACCGCGCTGCGCGACGACGACGGCAAGGTGCAGGTGGTGACCGGCATCCACCTCGACGTCACCGAGCGCAAGCAGCAGGAAGTGGAGCTCGCCCGCTCGCGCGAGGCGCTGCACCAGTCGGAGAAGCTGGCGGCGCTCGGCTCGCTCCTCGCCGGCGTCAGCCATGAGCTCAACAACCCGCTGTCGGCGATCGTCGGCCAGGCCGAGATGCTCGAGGAAGACAGTCGCGGCACGCCGTTCGAGGCGCGCGCGAAGAAGATCATCGCCGCCGCCGACCGCTGCGCCAAGATTGTCCAGACCTTCCTCGCCATGGCGCGCCGGCGCGAGCCGCAGCGCAATCCGGTCGATCCCAACGGGCTCGTCTCCGCGGCGCTGCAGCTGGCCGAATACGGGCTCCGCACCGCCGGGATCGCGGCGGCGAGCGAGTGCGATCCGCACGTGCCGGCGATCCTGGGCGACAGCGACCAGCTCCACCAGGTGCTCGTGAACCTCATCATCAATGCCCAGCAGGCGCTGGAGACGAGCGACACTCTGGAGAAGCGCCTCGTCATCCGGACCTCGATCACCGAGGCGGGCAAGGTGGCGATCGACGTGGTCGACAACGGTCCCGGCATCCCGCCGGACGTGCTCGGCCGCATCTTTGAGCCCTTCTTCACGACCAAACCGCAGGGGTCCGGGACCGGCGTCGGCCTGTCCTTCTCGCACGGCATCGTCGAGGCCCATGGCGGGTGCCTCAGGGTGCTGCCGACCGAGCGCGGCGCCACCTTCCGGATCGAGCTGCCCGCCGCCGAGCCGGTCGAGCTCGAACTGGTCGGCGGTACTCCGCCGCAGGCGGTGGCGATCGAGCCGGTGCGGCGGCGGGCGCTGGTCGTCGACGACGAGGCGGACATCGCCGACACGATCCGCGAGCTGCTCGAGCGCGAGGGCTTCGACGTGACGGTCGCGGCGGACGGCTCGGCGGCGCTTCGCGAGCTCGACCATGGCGAGTTCGACGTCGTCCTCTCCGACCTTCGGATGCCGGGCGTCAGCGGGCCGGAGATGTACGCGCGGCTGAAGGAGATCCGGCCGAACCTGCTGTCGAAGATGGGCTTCCTCACCGGCGACACGCTCGGCGCCTCGATGGAGACCTTCCTCAAGGACAGCGGGCGACCGGTGCTCGAGAAGCCGTTCACCCGCGCCGGCGTGCGCTGCCTCGTCGCGGCGCTGATCGAGCCATGAACGCGCCCGCCCACATCGTGGTTGTCGACGACGACGAGGACGTGCGGTCCACCGTCTCCGAATATCTGCGCCGCAACGGCCTTTCGGTCAGCGAGGCGGATGGGGGCGAGGCGCTGCGCGCGATCATGGGCTCGCGGCCGATCGACCTTGCCCTCCTCGACATCAACATGCCCGGCGACGACGGCCTCACCCTCGCCCGCGAAATTCGAGGTTTAGGCCAGGCCGGCATCATAATGCTGACAGCCAAGAGCGACGACATCGATAAGGTCGTCGGACTCGAGATAGGCGCCGACGACTACATCACGAAACCCTTCAACCCACGCGAACTCCTAGCCCGCGTCCGCTCCGTGCTGCGGCGGGCGACGCGGGGCGGCGAGGGGCCGGCGACGATGGGCAGCGAGGTGCAGATGGGCAAGTGCCGCCTCAACCTCGACAGCCGCAAATTGTTCGAGGCCGACGGCACCGAGGTGCCGCTGACGGCGATGGAGTTCGACCTGCTGAAATGCTTCGCCGAGCACCCCAACCGGGTGCTGACCCGCGATCAGCTGCTCGACCTCGCCCATTCGAAGGAAATGGAGCCGTTCGACCGCTCGATCGACACGCGCATCACCCGCATCCGCCGCAAGATCGAGCGTGACCCGGCGAAGCCGGAATGCATCAAGACGGTGCGCGGCGCCGGCTATTGCTTCAACCCGGATTGCGGGACCTGAGGACCCGGGTATGGGCCGGACGCAGGTTGCCCGCAGCCTGCGCTACGCCGAGAACAGCGGGCGTTTAGCACGCCCCGAGGCGGGCGAGGACTTCCGCCGGGATTTCGTAATGGTCGATCACCGGGCGGTGGTCGCGCAGGCCGCAGAGCTCGCGCTGGATGAAGTAGGCGTAGACCGCGGCGGCGGCGGCCTTCAGGAGGTGCGGGCGATCGGCGTCCTCCCGCGGCGTCGCCGCGAGACCGGCGAGGGCGGCTTCCACCCGGCGGCCGGAGGCGGCGAGGGCGGCCGCCATCTCGCCCAGCACCTCGACTTCGAGCGGGCTCGGTTGCTGCTGGATGCGGCCTGCGAGGCGCGGGGGGCGGAAGGTCATCGGCCCGGACGTGGGTGATTGGGCCGGGGGCGGCAAGAGCGGCGGAGCGCGCGGCGGAGCGGCAAGCGTTCCCTTCGCTTCGCTCAGGCCCTTCCACCGCCTTCGGCGGTCCCCCTCCCCGGCGAAGGCAGGGGAGGAATTCCTAGATCTGGTTCCAGATGTTGGGCTTGAGGCGGCGCTCGCCCCAGCGCAGGCCATCGCCGCCGCCGTAATGGCCGTCGGCGAAGATCCGGACCGCGGCGAGGCTGCCGTAGCCGCCCGCCTGCCGCGGATTGACCCAGCTGCCGGCGCTCGAATCCCAGATCTTGACCTCGTCCTCGCCGAGCAGGATCGCCGTCGCCTCGTGGTAGATATGCTCGCCATCGAGCCAGTGGCAGGAGACGTCCTCCTCGCTCCACTTGCCGCGCCAGTGGTGGGTGGCGTCCTCGCTATAGCGCTGGACGAGCTGAGCGGGAAAGGCGGCAAGGCCGCGGGCGGAGAAGACCTCGTGCGCGAGCGCCGAATGCGCGCCGCAGTCGATCACCTTGCGCTTCACAAGCTCGCACCAGTGCATCGGCCAGGGCGAAGGGCCCCATTTGTAGCGCTCCCGCAGCCAGCGCGGCCCGCTGGCGAGGTCGCCGCCGTTCAGCTGGGCGAAGTCCATCGCCACCACCCACTGCCGCGCAGTCTCGCAGCAGGCGGCGCCGTGATGCGAGAGCTGGCTGTGCGGGAAGTCGGTCCAGCGGTCGCTGGGCAGCGCCGGCGCCCGCGCCGGACGCTCTTCGGTGCGCAGGTCGAGCTGCGGATCAGCCTCGGCCAAATACATAGGACATGCTCCTGTCGTAACCGCCGGCGTCGCAGAAGATGAGGACGTCCCCCGCCCGTGTGCCTTCCGGCAGCGCGACGTTGGAGGCGACGATGTCATGCTCCATGCAGAGCCGGCCCATGAGGTGGGTCTTGCCGCGGCCGACCGGCTGGAAAGCGCCGGTCTCGCCGCACTGGCGAAGGATGCGGTGGGGCTGGAAGAAGTACATCGGGAGCTCGGCGATCGAGCCGTCGACCACCGCCTCGACGCTGTCGTCCTCATGCTCCTGGATTTCGAGGATGCGCATGGCGAGCGCCATCGACGGCTGGGCCATCGCCTTGCCGGGCTCCGAGACGATCTGGCGCACGTTCGGCAGCCGCTCGCGGACCATGGCGACGGCGCGGCCGAATTTCGATTCGTCCTCGGCGTGCCAGTCGTCCGGGAACCAACCGCCGCCCATGTCGAGGATTTCGATGTCCCGGCCGGTGAGCTGCTCGATCGAGCGGCACCATTTCAACATCGATTCGAACAGATGCCACCATTGGGCGACGCCGATGTTGGAGCTCGCCATGTGGAAGTGGACGCCGAAGGCGGTGTCGCGCGGCAGACGGCCGACGGCCTGGATCAGCTTGCCGAAGGTGGCGGGGCTGTCGATCGGGATGCCGAAGCGGGAGACGACGTTCGGAGTCCGGAGGCGCACGCCGACATGCTTGGAGCTGAGCTCGCCCGCCGCCATCGCGGCGACGGCGCGCTCAAGATCGGCGACGCTGTCGCAGAAGAAGGCGTGGATTCGCTCCTTCGGCAGCAGCCCCTGCGGCCACCATTTGCCGGGGCCGTTCAGCACTACCTGATCGGGCCGGAAGCCGACCTGCAGCGCCTTCTGCACCTCGGCGAGGCTGATCGCCTCGGCGAGGAAGCCGTTGTCGAGCGCGAGCTTGATCAGACGCTCGTCGGGGTTCGTCTTGATCGAATAGCCGCTCACCACCTGCACCTCATTGGTGCTGAGACGGTGGGCGCGGGCGGAGGCACGCTTGAACAGCCCCTCGGCGGTCTTGTCGAGGAACAGGAATTGCGGGGTCTCGACCGTCTCGAGATCGTAGGAGCCCAGATCGGTGAGGTAGGTTTCCGGTACGCTCGGCAGGCCGTCCCCCTCCTTGCCATCCTCTGCCGCGACGACCTCGAGGAGCTCGGGGTTTGCCTTGTGGAGCCGTTCGGCCAGGGCCGTCAGGCCCGAGGGGTGCTTCATCGAGTGACCGACGGCGCCGGCGAAGGGCTCGGCGAGCGCCGGGAGCGGGTAATCGGCCCGGACCGGCACTTCGAGCACGATGCGGGTGAATTCCTCGGCCTCGGCAGGAGCCGGGACAGCCCGGCGGCCCGTGGCGCCCTGAACGAGAAGCGCCGGGAGGTTGTGACCGGCTATGGTGGCGCCGTGCACCCATGCCGGGAAGCGCGGGTTCATCTCGAGCAGCCAGAGCTGGCCGGAAGGGTCGCGAACCATTTCAAGCTCGCCGCCGCCGGTCCAGTTCAGCTCCCTGACGATGCGGCGGAGCGGCCGTTCGAACTCGGGCGGCACTTCGGAGATGTCACCGGCCCAGGTCTTGCCTTCCGCGGTGATGTCGCGCTTGCGCATGCTGACGCAGCCGAGCAGCTCGCCCCGATAGGCGGCGAGCATCACCGATTCCTCGTAGCCGGTGACGTGGGCCTGGAGGAACAATTTGTCGGTCGACCACACCTTGGCGAGGGCGTTGCGGGCCGCCTGGAACACGTCCCAGCTCGGCGTGCGGGCAGCGTCGTAATAGGGGCCCTTCAGCCACATCCGCCAATTATGCTCGCGGCAGAAGGCGTGGAGATCCCAGTCCGGCAGGTCGGTCGAGACGTAGGGCGGGATCTTGACCGGAAGGCCGGCATGCGCCTCGACCGCCGGCTTGGCGATCCGCTTCAGCGGCGCCAGCGGAGGCGCGAGGAGGTTCGGGTGGCCGTCGGGGAAGACGCTCGCCAGCCACATCGCCTCGAGGTCGCTGCCCGAGATCCAGAGGGCGCCGCCGTCGAGCAGCGCCTTGACGCGCTCGCCATGGGCGTCGAGGTCGAGCTCGTCCCACGGCCGCTGGATCCACAGCTCGTCGAAGCCTTCCCAGTGAATGCCGGAAACGCGGTTCGAATATTCAACGCCGACCAGCGTCCCATCCGGATAGCCTTGGCGTAGAGATCGGGCAATGCCGACGCCTGGCTGCGGGTTGCCTCCACAATAGAGGCCGCTCACATATACTTTCATACCTCTCCGGACAGCACAAAGGGATCGCCTGCAAGGCGAAAGGGGAATGGGAAAATAGAGAAACGTTTCTTGTTATGGGGTAAGGCGGCTGCTATTATTCTGGTTTGCAGAGAACGCATTAACACGAGTTAGAATGAACAATTATTTTTTAAACGGCACAGGCGGCGCCGGGTTCCATCGCGTGCCCGCGAGCCGGGGATGAAGCCGCTCTATCCCTGCTACAAGAATCTCGATCCGTTCATCGATACCGGGCGGCTGCGGTCGCTCGATGGCTACATCCGCGAGCGGCTGATCCGGCGGCTGGAGGCTGCGCGCGACATACGCTTCTGCACCGGGCCCTTCCTGCTCGACGGGCGCGACCCCGACGTCCCCGGATCGCGGATGGTCTATCTCGCCCGCTCGGAGCGGCCGGAGGATTATTACGACCTCGACCGCACCGACCTCTGGCACGCCGCCGAGGACGCGGCGGAGTTCAAGGAGCTGATGGATTTCATCGCCACCCTCCCCTTCGCGGCGACGGGGCGGATGATCATCATGTACGACGACAGCGGCCGCGCGGTGCCCGCCCACCGCGACCACGACAGCGCCGAGCTGTGCCACGAGTTCATCTGGTTCAGGACGAACCTCGACAAGCCCTTCTACATGCTGGCGCCGGAGACGGGCGAGAAGCTCTACGTCCGCTCGCACGCCGCCTGGTTCGACACCGTCAACCAGTTCCACGGCGCCGACGCGACCGGCGGCCTTTCGTTCAGCATCCGGGTCGACGGACGCTTCACCGACGAGTTCCGGCGGGCTATCCCATTTCCCAGCGAGGGACGCGCCGCCGCGCCCGCGCTGTGGGCCGGTGCGGACTAGCGCCGAAGCGAGTGCAACCAAAGTGCCGTGCGGGCTGTTCTGCGCTCGACAACGGCAACCGATGCGGGCGGGGCCGAAACTGGAGGCCCGCAATGTTGCGTTCGATGATTGCATTGTCTCTCTTCGCGGCCCCAGCCGCGGCTCTCGCACAACAATCCGCCCCGGCGAGCCCGGCGACCGGCGACTGGGGCATCGCCGCCCTTCCCAACGGCTGCATGGTCCAGGCGGTCTCGCCCGGCGGCACGATGCTGTCGATCTGGGGCTTCGCCGGCGAGGACAAGCTCGCCTTCCTGCTCCAGAACCCGAGCTGGAAGAGCATCCGCGACGGCGGCGACTACGACATCCGGGTCGACTTCCTCGGCGTACGCACGATGCCAGTCGACGCGACTCCGAAGCAGAATATCGACAGCGACGGCCCGGGTTTCCTGTTCACCGTCCAGCCGGGCGCCGGCACCGGCACCGGCTTCATCGACGCCTTCGCGACCGCCAGCGGCATGCGAATCGTGCGCGACGGTGAGAGCGTCGACACGCTCCCGCTCGCCGGCAGCCGCGGCGCGATGGCCGCGCTCGCCCGCTGCCTCGCCGACAAGTGGAGCGCCGCAGCGCCCGCCCAAGCGGCCGAGGAGGATGCAGCGGCAGCCAAGACCATCTCGGACGCTATCTGAACGGCAGCCAAGATAAGCTGTTGCTGCGGCAGACTAGTGTGATATTGTAACATCCTCTCATTCGGGAGGATGCACGATGCGCAATCTCGTCCTGCTGCCGATGGCGGCCCTCATTCTCGCCAGCCCGGCTTCGGCCCCGCAGCTCGCCTTCGCCGACACCAGGGGGCAGCCTGCCCTCGACGCGGACGCGATCTGCGCGCCTTACCTCACGCGTTTCCGTGACGGAGTTGACCAGCGCTACGGCGGGGGTATCGTCGCCACGGGACAGCGCATCAACACCGCCCCTTCGGCAATGGCGGCACCCCCGCCCCCACCCCCGCCCGCTCCCCCTCCCCCTCCCGTCACGGTCGTCACTGGGGACCAGGTTGTCCTTCAGGGGCCCCAGCAGACCGCGGACATGATCAACTCGCTGCCGCAGCTCATGATGGAGCCGCCCGAGGAGAACCGCGAGCGCTACGACGGCAAGGAAGTCGCCACCGTGCAGGCGGTGGTTCAGGCGCCGGTCTCGACCTTCAGCGTCGATGTCGACACCGGCAGCTATGCGAATGTGCGGCGGATGCTCACCGGCGGGGCAATGCCGCCGCAGGGAGCGGTGCGGACCGAGGAGATGCTGAACTATTTCCGCTACGACTATCCGGCCCCGCAGGACCGGGCGCGGCCGTTCACCATCACCGCCGACATGACGACGACGCCGTGGAACGCGGAGACGCGTCTGCTGCGCGTCGGTTTGCGCGGCTACGACCTCCCGCGCGCCGAGCGGCCGCCGGCCAACCTCGTCTTCCTCGTCGATGTCTCGGGATCGATGCACGACATCGACAAGCTGCCGCTCGTCCAGTGTTCGCTGGCGCTGCTCGCCGAGCGGCTGGCGCCGCAGGACCGGGTGTCGATCGTCGTCTATGCCGGCGCAGCGGGCCGGGTGCTCGCGCCGACGGCCGACAAGAAGAAGGTGGTGAGCGTGCTCTCTCAGCTCGAGGCCGGCGGCTCGACCGCGGGCGCGGAAGGGATCCAGCTGGCCTATAAGACGGCGCGCGAGAACAGGATCCACGGCGGCATCAACCGAGTCATCTTGGCGACCGACGGCGATTTCAACGTCGGCGTCAGCGACAATGCAGCTCTCGTCGACATGGTCGAGCGGGAGCGGGAGGCGGGCATCACGCTCACCACGCTGGGCTTCGGCGAGGGCAATTACAACGAGGCGATGATGGAGCAGATCGCCGACCACGGGAACGGCAATTACGCTTATATCGATTCGCCACGCGAAGCCGGGAAGGTGCTCGACCAGGAGCTCTCGTCGACCCTGTTCACGATCGCCAAGGACGTGAAGATCCAGGTCGAGTTCAACCCCGCCTATGTCCGCGAATACCGGCTGATCGGCTATGAGAACCGGACGCTCGCCGAGCAGGACTTCGACAACGACAAAGTCGATGCCGGCGACATCGGGGCGGGCCACCAGGTGACGGCGCTCTACGAGCTGGTGCCGGTGGGGGCGAAAGGCTGGCTGCCGGACCGCCACTTCGCGGCGAACCGCGGCGAGGCCGGAGGGAGCGCCAGCGGCGAGCTCGCCTGGCTCAGGCTGCGCTACAAGCTGCCGGACGGCGACAAGTCGCTGCTGATCGAGCAGCCGGTCCATGCCGCGCTGGTGCAGACGGCGGCGGCGCCTTCGGGAGACACGGCCTTCGCCGCGGCGGTGGCGGCGTTCGGGCAAAGGCTGCGCGGCGACCCCTGGCTCGGCCGCTTCGGCTTCGGCGATGCGCGACGGCTGGCGGAGCGGTCGGGGCGAACAGGCGACTATTGGCGGCTGGAATTCGGGCGGCTGACGCAGCTCGCCGAGCGACAGCCGGCGGGGAGCGCCCGCGGCAGCGAATAGAAGCACTGCGGGCCTGGGGACGTCGTCACACAGCCCGCATTCGGGAAAGTCGTTTCGAAGCAATAGCTTTAGGTCGTCCGAGAACTTGGTACAATCAAAGCTTAGCGCTTGATTCAGCGGGCCGAGAGGCAGATCATCACCTGCGGGCGACTCGGCGCGCCAAGTAGAGCTGCAGGCGCGACATAGTCCCGCGCGCTGCAGCCTCTATCTATCCTTCAGGGCAGTGCCGCCGAAACGGGAGGGAGACGGTCATGCCGAACGCGAGCGACATGCTGTGGTTCAAGACGCAGTTTCAAGCGCAGGTGAACGCCGGCGTGGCGGGGACGCCGTTCGACCTCGACATGGTGACGGCGATCGCGTCGCAGGAAACGGGCCACATCTGGAGCCGGCTGCGCAAGACGACGATGACCGTCGAGCGCATCCTGGAGCTGTGCGTCGGCGACACGCTCGACGCGCCGAACCGTTCCGCGTTTCCGAAGAACAAGGCGGCGCTGCTCGCGGCACCGAACGGCCTCGCGATGTTCAACATCGCGCGGGCGGCGCTCGTCGACATGGCGCAGCACGTTCCCGGGTTCCCCGCTTCGAATCCGAACAAGTTCTGCCACGGCTACGGAATTTTCCAGTACGACATCCAGTTCTTCAAGGTGGATCCGCAATATTTCCTGCAGCGGCGCTACATCCATTTCGACGAGAGCCTCGGCAAGTGCCTGTCGGAGCTGCAGGCCGCCCGCAAGAGGATCGGCTTCGGAACCAAGACGCACCTGAGCGACTTCGAAATGGCGGCTGTGGCCATCGCATACAACACGGGCCGCTTCAAACCGGAGAAGGGCCTGAAGCAGGGCTTTTTCGACGGCGAGAAATTCTACGGCGAGCGCTTCGCCGACTTCCTCGCCCTCGCCCGCAGCGTACCGACGCCGGCGCCGGGGCCCGTTCCGCAGCCGGCTCCGGCCCTGCCGACCGGAAAGCTGTTCCGGGTCGCCGCGAACGGTGGAACGCTGAGGCTGCGCAGCGCCGCGAAGGTTGCGGCGAACAACGTCGTCGCCAGTCTGCCGGACGGGCAGGTGGTGAGCGAGGTCTCCGCCACTCTCGT
This sequence comes from Allosphingosinicella sp., assembly GCA_036386335.1. GTDB lineage: Bacteria > Pseudomonadota > Alphaproteobacteria > Sphingomonadales > Sphingomonadaceae > Allosphingosinicella. The sequence goes on from DASVVY010000008.1 coordinate 68,719, forward strand.
CAACGGCTTCCGCCAAGTCGAAGCGACAGTCGCGGATGCGCGCCTGCGCGGGTTTGCGGGCGACGCCTTCCTTCAGCCCGAGCAGGCGGCGCCGGCACCCGCGCCGATCCCGGTCATCGTCGCAGAGCCGGTTGCGCCTGCGCCGGCGAAGCTGTTCAGGGTCGACACCAACGGCGGCACCCTGCGCCTGCGCAGCAGCGCGGCGATTGCGGCGAACAACGTGATCGCGCGGCTGCCGAACGGGCATCAGGTGAGCGAGGTCTCGCCGACCCCGATCAATGGCTTCCGGGAGGTCGAGACCATGTTCGCCGGAGCGGCGCTGCGCGGTTTCGCCGGCACGGAGTTCCTGAAGCCGGTCCGGGGCGACGCCGCTACCCTCGTGACCGTCCCGGCGAACCCGACCGCCTGAGACGGCCGATGCGCGGCCTCAGCCCGGCTGCGGGAACAGAGCCCTCCTCCCGATGCGGTTCCTAGACGTCGAGATTGGCGACGTTGAGGGCGTTCTCCTGAATGAAGTCGCGCCTCGGTTCGACGACGTCGCCCATTAGACGGGTGAAGATCTCGTCGGCGACGTCGGCCTGGGAGACCTCGACGCGCAGCAGGCTGCGATTCTCGGGGTCGAGCGTCGTCTCCCAGAGCTGGTCGGCGTTCATTTCGCCGAGGCCCTTGTAACGCTGGATCGAGAGGCCCTTGCGCCCCGCGGCGAGGATCGCCTCGAGCAGCTCGGTCGGCCGACGGACGAGGACTCCGCGGGCGTCGGGGGCGCGATCCGAGCTCGGAATTCCCTCGACGCGGGTATGGGGCTCGTCCTCGTCGGCGGTCTGGCCGTCGCCTTCGGGTGCAGCAGCGGCGGCGGCGGACTTCAAGGTGACGAGACGGCTCGACCGTCCGTAGGTCGCGGCCTCCTCGGCGGTGAGGGTATGGAGCTTGCGCGCCTCGGCGGAGGCGACGAACTTGTGGTCGACGACATGGTGGTCGGTGACCCCGCGCCACAGCCGGCGCAGGACATAATCGCCGTCGGCGCCCATCTCGCCCGCCCATTGCGATTCCTCGTCCCCGGCCTGGAGCCAGGCCGCAGCCCGGGCGATCGCCGCCGCCCGCTCGCCGTCCTTTAGGGCCGGGTCGAGCGCGCCGGCCAGCGCCAGCGCCTCGATGATCGCCGGATCGTAGCGGCGGGGCACGTAGCGCATCAGGCTGCGGACGCGGCGGCCGTGATCGGCGAGCGCGCGCAGGTCCTCGCCCGAGCGACGGCCTTCCGCCGTCTCCAGCGCCATCGCGCCGATGCCGGCGTCGACCAGATATTCCTCCAGCCGCGCATCGTCCTTGAGATAGACCTCGGAGCGGCCCCTGGCGACCTTGTATAGCGGCGGCTGGGCGATGAAGAGGTGACCACGCTCGATCAGCTCCGGCATCTGCCGGTAGAAGAAGGTGAGCAAAAGGGTGCGGATGTGGGCGCCGTCCACGTCGGCGTCCGTCATGATGACGATCTTGTGGTACCTGAGCTTGTCCGCGTTGAAATCGTCGCGGCCGATGCCGGTACCGAGCGCTTGGATGAGGGTGCCGACTTCCTTGGATGAGAGCATCCGGTCGAAGCGGGCCCGCTCGACGTTGAGGATCTTGCCCTTGAGCGGCAGGATCGCCTGGACCTCGCGGTTGCGGCCCTGCTTGGCCGAGCCGCCGGCCGAATCCCCCTCGACCAGGAACAATTCGCACTTCGCCGGGTCGCGCTCCTGGCAGTCGGCGAGCTTGCCGGGCAGCGAGGCGATGTCCATCACGCCCTTGCGCCGGGTGAGCTCGCGCGCCTTGCGGGCGGCCTCGCGGGCGGCGGCGGCGTCGATCACTTTCTGGACGATGGTGCGGGCGTGGGCCGGGTTCTCCTCGAGCCATTCGGATAATTTGTCGGCCATCAGGCTCTCGAGCGGCTGGCGGACCTCGGAGGAGACGAGCTTGTCCTTGGTCTGCGAGCCGAACTTGGGATCGGGCAGCTTCACCGAGACGATTGCCGTCAGCCCCTCGCGCATGTCGTCGCCGGTGAGGCTCACCTTCTCCTTCTTGAGGAGGCCGCTGCGCTCGGCGAAATTGTTGAGCGTCCGGGTCAGCGCGGCGCGGAAGGCGGCGAGGTGGGTGCCGCCGTCGCGCTGCGGGATGTTGTTGGTGAAGCAGAGGACCTGCTCGTAATAGCTGTCGTTCCACTCGAGCGAAACGTCGATGCCGATATTGTCGCGCTGGCCGGTGATCGCGATCGGCTCCGGCATCAGCGCCGTCTTGGCGCGGTCGAGCCAGCGCACGAAAGCGGCGATGCCGCCCTCGTAGAACAATTCGACCGTCTTCTCCTCCTCGTGCCGGGCATCCGTCAGCTGGAGGCGGACGCCCGAATTGAGGAAGGCAAGCTCGCGGAAGCGGTGCTCGAGCCGGTCCCAGTCGAATTCCGTGATCTTGAAGATGGTCGGCGAGGGCAGGAAGGTGACGCGGGTGCCGCGCTTGGTCCCCGCCTCGCCGACCACCTTCAGGGGGGCTTCGGCGTCGCCGTTCCTGAAGCGCATCCAATGCTCCTCGCCGTCGCGCCAGACGGTGAGCTCGAGCCATTCGGAGAGGGCGTTCACCACCGAGACGCCGACGCCGTGGAGGCCGCCCGAAACCTTGTAGGCGTTGTCATCGGACGTGTTCTCGAATTTCCCGCCGGCGTGGAGCTGGGTCATAATGACCTCGGCGGCGGAGACGCCCTCCTCCTTGTGGATGCCCGTGGGGACGCCGCGGCCGTTATCCTCGACCGAGACGGAGCCGTCCGGGTTGAGGACGATGCGGATGAGGTCGCAATGGCCGGCCAGCGCCTCGTCGATGGCATTGTCGGAAACCTCGAACACCATGTGGTGGAGGCCAGAGCCGTCGTCGGTGTCGCCGATATACATTCCGGGCCGCTTGCGGACCGCGTCCAAGCCCTTCAGCACCTTGATGGACTCGGCGCCGTAGGCATTTTCGTTGGGGGATGTCGCCATGACGAGGATATAGGGTCTGAGGGGGCCGAACTAAAGGAAAAAGGGGTGCGGAGCCGCGCGGGAAGCGACAAAGTCGAGGCGTTGGCAGCCGCATCGTGTCACTTCTGGAACTTCCCGCAGGCAGCCGGGAGCGAGAACCCAGCCAAAGATCCCATTGGGAAAGTGTATAACCATATCGGTTTATACCACAGGTAAATAGCTGGATCAAGTTGAGCGTCGCACGTCCGGCCAGACCGCTCGTCGGCTACGCGAGCGGACCAGGCAGCCCGACCGCCCGCGCACCGCGAGAACTGTTCGCCCTCCACGTGCGGAGACTTGGCGGAGAGTGCTATCGCAGCCCGAAGAAGACGATGCGCGCGCCCGGTTCTTCGAAGCTTGCCTCGATGACCGCCCGCCCCTCTGCGTCGTGCCTTATTTCGGCCGGTCCGCCGGTAATCCAGGCAGCAGGGTCGGCGCGGTTGGCCGTCACATACGTATATTGTCCGGCAGCCGTGGCGAAGATGACCACGGCGCCCCGTCCTGACGCAGGATTGATCTTCTCATGTACTTCGGGGCTGCCGCCGGGCAGGCCCTCGACGACCGGCGGGGCGGCGGTGATATCATCCCGCACCTGCTTGTACCTGGCGATCACATCCCCGATGTAGGCGACGCCCTCCGGCGACGTCTTCAGGATCTCGCCCCAAATGCCGTTCTGCCCCAGCACCAGCGAAGCGAGGTTGACGATCTGCGAGGCCCTGGGCTCGTCAGGCTGGTAGTGGGTGAGGAAGAGCACCGAAGGTATCCACCTGTCGTAGCGCAGGGCCGAGCGGGCGAACCACCCCCGCGCGGGCCCGGGGTTGACGAAGACGTTCGCATTCCCATTCGGCAACGGGCTCTTCCACGGCTCCGCCAGGTCGAAATTGTGGAAATAGGGGCCGTTGTTGATCAGGAAATATTTGCCCGACGACAGGAACTGCAGGCCCACCGCCCTGCCCGGTTCGGTGACATCGAAATCGACGATCGCGCCGGGAACCGCCGCCGCCACCCGGTCGGCAATCTTCGACAGGTAGATCGGGAGCTGGAAGCCGTAGGCGTCGGCGCGCTCCCGGGCCGAATGACTTTCGTCGCCGTGGAAGTGCCTCGCCGCGTCAGAGCCGTGCTGATCGACCGCGTCCCATTTGAAGTAGGTGACGCCGACCTCGCGGTTGAGGCGGATCAGCTCATCGGCGAAGCTCTTCCAATACGGGCTTACCAGGCTCAGCGGCTGGCTCGCCTCCGTCTCCCAGATCGGGTTGGCAGGGAGCGGACGCCCGCCGCTGCTCATCGCGTTGCCGCGGTTCCGGGCGAGCATGCGGCTGCTCAGAGCCGCGGCCGTGGGATTGAACCACAGGCCAAGCTTCATCCCGTAGCGGTCGAGCCGCGCCTTCACCTCCTTCAGAAGGTCTGGGAACCGCTCCCTGCTGACGTGCCAGTCGCCGGTCTTCTCGTACCAGCCCGTATCGAGAACGAAGACCTCGACGCCCATCCGGTGCGCAACCTCGATCTCCTCGAGCGTGGTCTCCAGGTTCATGCTCTGCAGATAGGTGCCGCCCGCCCAGCGCACCCGCTCCTGCCGACCCCAGCTATTGTAGAAGATATAGGGCCTGCGGCTCTCCAGGTTCTGGCTGAGGTAACGCAGCACGAAGTCGCGGTATCGCGCGGCAAGGCGATCCTCGTCTCCCTCGATGCCTGCGACCTCGAACCACAGCGTCTCGTAGGGGTGGGCGCGGTCCACCGGCTGGCCGCTCAGGTAATTGCCCTTGACCGCGTGCAGGCTGACGGTCCGGTCGGGACCGAGCCGATATTCGAGGAAGCGTTCCGGAAATTGCGAGCCATGTTCGTAGGCGAGCAGGAAATTGGCCCCGGCGCCGTCGGCCAGGACGATGATCGGGCCCATCGCCGAGCCGCCATTTTCGAACAGGCGGTGCGGGAGGGCCGCTTCCGTAAGGGTCGTGGCGTGGGAGCGTTCGTCGAACTCCGACAGGCGCACCTCCTTCGCCCGCGGCAGGGCCGCCGCGGAGGTGGCGAGATAGGTGACGGAGTCCCGGCCAGCCGATTTGGTGAGCCGCGGCCCCGGCCGTGCGGCGCTCAGCTCGTATCGGAAGCGAACGACGGGGCTGTCCGCCGCGCTCCGGAACCGCAGCGTCATCTTCAGCCGGGGATCAGCCTTGAGAAAGCCAGTGAAGGCCTGCTCCACCGCCCCATTCGGGAGGCGCTTCGCCGCCGACTGCGTCAAGTCTTGTAGCGGCCCGGCGACCGCCCTGCCGTCGATCTCAAAAACCGGCGGCGCGATCGTCAAGGCTGCGCCGCCCCGGCCGGTGGGCCGATAGGTCCACAGCGCGCGCTCGCCGTTTACGAGCTCCAGCCGGCACTCGCAGGAGGTCAAAGAGGGCGGCTGAGCAAAGGCCGGTGCGGCGAGGCCGGCCGCTGCGAGCACGAATGGGAGCAATTTTGACAGCATGGCGAAGACCAGTTCGTGGCTGCCGGGGCGGAGTGTCAAGCGTCAGGGGGGTTCGCCTCCCGCGCGAGAGCGGCAAGGCAGGCTCAGGCCGGTGTCACCGCGCCGTCCCGCACTTCGAACCAGGCGGCGGTCGGGTCCGCCCCTTCGAAGAGGGCCCGTTCGGTGCCTGTGACCCAGACCTGCCCCCC
>DASVVY010000009.1:0-27897 GCA_036386335.1 Allosphingosinicella sp.
AAGACAATGAGATCGTTCGCGATCTTCCCAAACCCTCGATCGATACGGGGATGGGCTTGGAGCGGATCGCAGCGGTTCTCCAGGGCGTCCACGACAATTACGACACCGACACCTTCAAGTCCCTGATCGCCGACGGCGTGCTGCCGGCGAACGAGGGCAGGGGCTATGTGCTGCGGCGGATCATGCGCCGGGCGATGCGCCACGCCCACATCCTGGGCGCGAAGGAGCCGCTGATGCACCGGCTGGTGCCGTCGCTCACCGCCGAAATGGGCGCCGCTTACCCGGAGCTGGTGCGCGCCCAGCCGCTGATCGAGGAGACGCTGAAGCTCGAGGAGACCCGCTTCCGCCAGACGCTCGACAAGGGCCTCAGGCTGCTCGACGAAGCCACGGCGGGGATGAGGGCGGGCGACACGCTGCCCGGCGACGTCGCCTTCCGCCTCTACGACACGTTCGGCTTCCCCTACGACCTCACCGAGGACGCGCTCCGCGCCCAGGGCTTCGCCGTCGACCGCGCCGGCTTCGACGCCGCCATGGCCGAGCAGAAGCGCGCCGCCCGCGCCGCCTGGAAAGGCTCGGGCGAAAAGGCGTCGGACGAGATCTGGTTCGACATCGCCGAGGAGCACGGATCGACCGAGTTCACCGGCTATGCCGGCCACGAAGGCGAGGGGCAGGTGGTCGCGATCGTGCGCGACGGCGCCCGGGTCGAGCGGGCCGGGGCGGGCGACAGCGTCATAATCGTCACCAACCAGACGCCCTTCTACGGCGAGAGCGGCGGCCAGATGGGCGACGCCGGAAAAATCCGCGGAGACAATGGCTTCGAGGCGGAAGTCGCCGACACGTCGAAGCCCTTGGGCCGGGTCCACGCCCACCACGCCATCGTCAAGGCGGGCGAGGTCAGGGTCGGCGACGCGGTCCGGCTCGAGGTCGACGCCGAGCGCCGCGGCCGCGTCCGCGCGAACCACTCGGCCACCCACCTGCTCCACGCCGCGCTCCGCAACCGGCTCGGGGAGCACGTGACGCAGAAGGGCAGCCTGGTCGCGCCCGATCGCCTGCGCTTCGACTTCTCGCACCCCAGGGCGCTCTCACCCGACGACATCGAGGCGATCGAGGGCGAGGTCAATTTCCACATCCGCCAGAACGATCCCGTCACCACCCGGCTGATGACCCCCGACGCGGCGATCGAGGCGGGCGCGATGGCCCTGTTCGGCGAGAAATACGGCGACGAGGTGCGCGTCCTCAGCATGGGCAAAGGCGGCGGCGAGGGGAGCTATTCGGTCGAATTGTGCGGCGGCACCCACGTCAACGCCCTGGGCGACATCGCCTTGTTCAAGATCGTCGGCGAGAGCGCGGTGGCGGCCGGCGTGCGGCGGATCGAGGCGCTGACCGGCGAGGCGGCGCGGCAGTGGCTGACCCAGCGCGAGAAGAGCCTGAGGGAAGCCGCGGCCGCGCTAAAGGCGGCGCCCGAGGAGGTGCCGGCACGGGTCGCGACCCTGATCGAGGAGCGTCGCCGGCTGGAGCGCGAGCTCGCCGAGGCCAAGAAGGCGCTCGCGCTCGGCGGGGGCGGCGGCGGCAAGGCGGAAGGCGCCGGCCCCGAGCAGGTCGGCGGCCACTTCTTCATCGGCCAGGTGATCGAGGGGATGGACCCCAAGGCGCTGCGCGGCCTCGTCGACGACGCCAAGAAGCGCGTCGGCTCGGGCGTCGTCGCGTTGGTGGCGGTCAACGACGGCCGCGCCAGCGTCGCGGTCGGCGTCACCGACGACCTCGCCGGCCGGCGCAACGCGGTCGAGCTGGTCCGGCGCGCGGTCGAGGCGCTCGGAGGGCAGGGCGGCGGCGGCCGGCCCGACATGGCCCAGGGCGGCGGGCCGGAGGGCGCGAAGGCGGCGGAGGCTGTCGCGGCGGTGCGGGAGGCGCTGGAGGCGGTGGGGGCTTAGCGTTCATCCCTCTCCCATGGGGAGAGGGCAGGGTGAGGGGTGCGGCGTCGGCGGCTACTCTCGGAGTCCGTACCCCCTCACCCCAACCCTCTCCCCACGGGAGAGGGGGCATAGGTGCAGGGAGGCGATTGCGCCATGAGACAGGCGTTGGAGGCAGTGGAGGTGTGAGGCTGAGCGAAGCGCTTCGCTGGCTGCTCGCCTTGCTGGGCGCCGGCTTCTGGCTCGCGTCCTCGTTCATGCCGCTGTTCGGGGGTATTGCCAAGCACGCCTATCGCTGCCGCGGCCGGGAATTCACCGGCAACTTCGACGATTGCTTCACGGACGCGCTGCCTGTCCTCGAACTCTTTGCGCCGATCGTCGCCCTTTGCCTCGCGTTGCCCTTCGCTCGCTTCGCCTTCTCGCTCTATGCCCCCGCGCCGGAGGCACGGCGCCTCCGCTGGAGGCTTGCCTCGCGCAGCCACCCGCGTCCCCTGTCGCCCGCGCTCTACCGCTGGGCTGTCGTCGGAGTCGCCGGGTGCGTGTGGCGCGCCTTCTCCTACCCCTTCGTGCGAGAGCTGGCGCCGTTCCAGGCTTTCTGGTTCCTGTTCGCGGCGTGGTTCGGCGGGGGATTGGCGGCGGCCTGGCGCCGGTAGTGGGTGGGGCAGCTGTTCCGGGAGGCGGTGGCGGCTTAGGAACCCTCTCCCTGGGGGAGAGGGCAGGGTGAGGGGTGGGGCGTTGGTGCCTACTCTCGGACTCCGTACCCCCTCACCCCAACCCTCTCCCGCCGGGAGAGGGGGCGTTGGCAAGGAGGCGGTGGCGGTTTGTATCGCCCTGTCGGCCTGTTCTTCGCTTTTTCAGTCCGATGCCCGCAATAGGTGGAAACGCGATCTGGGCGGTTGTAGCACTGCCGCATGACAGAGTGGCTCCAGCAAGGATGCGAGCACTGCCGTCTGGGCATTCTCGTGCACTTCGATCGCCGCACCATCCCCGTTGCGGGGCACTCGACGAAAGAGCATACCCACCGCATGCTTCGGAGACGAACATGCGTGCGAGCCTCATCTCCCTCTTACTCCTTTCTCTGAGCACTCTTGCCGTTCAGCCGGAGGACCCGGAAACCAATTTCGGCGACGAAAAAATGCGGGGAAAAAACGCCGAAGAGATTCTATCCGGGGAGAACAATCTGGATATTCCAAAAGAACTGTTAGTGCTATTCGAACTTCCCCGCAGTGATCTGGAAACCGAATGTTCAGTAGCGAGTCTTTATCCGAATGGACAGGCACATCCTAGGTTCTACAGTGATGAGACCGTGCCGGAACATAAGCTATATTATAAGTGCCTCGTCGAGGAAGCTCGGCGCAGTGGGTGGCGTAATCGCTGGGCCTCGCCGACGAAGAGCTTCCCGAGCGTCGGGACGTGCTATTCGGCAGAGATCGTAACGGCTAAAAGCACCGGACGTGACGACCCGGATGAGGCTCAGACGGAAGTCACTTTTGACATAGGGCTGGTACTGAAGAGTTTTTCCTATGAGCCTGGAGTTGGGCAAAGTCGAGTGGGCGACAAGGTGCGCGTTTGCGTATATGAGTTACCGAGTAACTGTCCAGCCGCCAGCCTGTACGGTATAAAATACGAGGCGCATAATTTGCGAACGGGGCAAAGCTGGATAATGCGCGATCATTACAACTCCTGCAGCGGCGAATTTTAGATCAATAGCGGCCTGAAGCAGGGGCGGGGGAGAGTCTCTTCATGGCGCCTGCCGGGCACACTCGCCGCTTCAGAGAGGCGCCCACGTCCGCACGAATTTACATTATGGATGGTAGGCCTCGGTCGCTTTCGGAGCATGGAAAGCCTAGGCCTCGACGACTGGTGTGCTTCGATTGTGCTTCACTTGATTGGTGCGATCGTCATCTCCCCAAAGGTCATAAACACCATCGTCGTCCCCGCCGGCCCACGGTAGGCTCCCTGGGCACCGGAAAGATAAAGGGCTACGGCGGTAAAGCCCCAAGCCTGCTCTTCGGTGCACTCGATCATCCTGGTGGTGAACAAGGGCAAGCTATGAAGCTCACCGAAGCGTCGGGCGAGCCGCGCATCTATCCTACGGGCCTCGGGAATGGAGGGGTGATCCCACGCCCAGAGGAAAGTTCCGTCAAGCGTGTTGTATGTGCCAATCACTTGGACGCGCGCGCGGACCGTCTTCGTGGCGCTGGTGAACGCAATGATTCCGGTGTTCAGATCGACCGCCCAGTCAAAAGGCTCATCGCCAAATATGCGCTGAAAAACCTGGGTCTTCAGCTCGATCTCGGACTCAGCTCTCCCGAATACGATTTCGGCAGGCTCAGTGACCCGCTGTGGTGTTGGGGCAGTCATGCTGGCGGTGGAGAGAGCGAAGCCGACGAGAACATCGAACGGAAAACCCAAGGCAAATCCCTTTCGCGGATGGTTTGGAGGCTTGCCATTTTCGCGGACCCATTCAGCCAGTATATGCGGTCTTTCCCACGATTGGCCGAACGTCCGCAATGAGTCGAACGCGGACATTCGGCTAGGCGCAAGTCGTGTGAAGAGCGATCCTTCAGCCCCTCCCACGAGGCTTCGGCTGGTCCCCCTCCCGATCGCTTCGCGGCGCGGAGGATTGGGGGCGGCTTCGGGGGCGGGGCTCTCGCTCTGGAGGAGAGGCTCGGCGGTGCGGCGTCGGCGCTTCCCCTCGGGCTCCGTACCCCCTCACCCCAACCCTCTCCCCGTGGGAGAGGGGGTTTTGGGGCGGGGCGGTTCGTTTCGCTGGTCGTGCCTTTAGCGCCTGGCTGGTGGGGGCCCTCCACCAGGCTTCGCCTGGTCCCCCTCCCCATCGCTTCGCGACTGAGAGGATTGGGGGCGGCGGAGGCTGTGGCGGCGGTCCTGGAGGCGCTGGAGGGGGTGGCGGCTTAGGGGGTCGCGCGTTAGTTCGTCGGTTAAGAACCCGCTGTCGGCAATGGGTGGAAACCAGACCTCAGCGCGAGCGATCACTCATTTGGCGCGCCCTGCGGATCCAAGACTAAGCCGGAAGGGGTTCGGATAAAGGCAGACCCGATAGGAGCATCGAGCAGCGGGATGATCTCAGGATCGTAGTTGGCAATTGTGTTCACGTCATACACGGCATGATTGCTCGCGTCGCTCATGTAAGCGTCTGTTTCATCGCCGGCCAGGAAAGCCCATCCGCTGTCGAGTTGGTTGTGGGGGGCAGTGCGATACATATAGCCTACAGGCTGACCATCGACGGTAATCCGGTCGCTCGCGATCGCCCCGCCGCGCCCGGTTGCTAAAGGCCGACTTTGGTCGGCGGAAAGTCTGAAATCCTTCGTCACCGAGGTTTTCTCACCTTCTGGTTGAGCGCGAGAGTAGGCGGGTAGGCCCGCAGCGGCGATGCTCACGACGAGCAGTGGACGTAGAAACCTCGAAGCGCGCATCGCTCAGTCATTTCACATGCATCGAATGTCCGCAACCGGTCGAAAGCGGACTCTCACCAGAGTCTTCGTTGGGCGACCGGGGCGGTGGCGGGGGTATGTGAGGCGCTGGAGGCGGTGGCGGCTTAGGGAACCTCTCCCTGTGGGAGAGGGCAGGGAGGGGCGGGGCGTCGGCGCTTGCCCTCGGGCTCCGTACCCCCTCACCCCAACCCTCTCCCCCTGGGAGAGGGGGAATCCCGCCATTCCGATGTTCGGCTCGGTGCCGGCCTCGCCGATCCCGAGGGGCTTGCCGGCGTTGGTGAGCGTCCCCGCGCCAGCCTTGAGCGGACGCGATCCTCGCATGCCTCCCTGCCCCATGCGCGAGCCGGGGCCGGACTGCCATCAACGGGAAAGGGTGTCCAGGACGCGGCCGCGGACGCTTTTCCGCCCCCTAGACAGTCGCCGCCCTATATGCCACCCGCGCTTCCTCGTAACTGGGGGGAACGGTGCGACAGGAAATTGGCTATCTGCTGGCCGGGCTGTTTGCCTTGACTGCGGCGGGGTTGATGCTGTGGCGGACAACATGGGGAAAGCGGCGCACGCGGACCCGTCGGCCGAAGATCGATCTGTTCGAGAAGAGCGACGCGGGCGGCTGAGGTGCATCTACGAGGCATGGCGAGGATCGGACGTGGTTTCGTCCGGCAATCCCCTCTCAAGACATGGCGAACGCTGACCAGCCCGACCCGGCTGTGCGGTTCCCTCTGGGCGAGCCTCCGGACCATGTCGTTCACGGAGTTTGCCGCCCCCCGCCATCCGGCGCTTTACGCCGAGGCGAAGGAATATCGCTCAAAGCTTCTGCGGGAGCACCGCGCGGCGATCGCATCCCTCCCGATTTCCGGAGGCACACGCCGGGCCATGGGCGGAGCAGCCAATCCCGCGCTCCTCTATTTCCTAACGCGATGGCTGCAGCCGCGGGTCGTGTTGGAAACAGGGGTCTCAGCCGGAGTGAGCAGCCGCGCGATCCTCGATGCGATGGCGGTGAACGGGTTCGGCAAGCTCTTTAGCAGCGATTTGCCGACCCACTTGCGGCCTGACCAGGTGGGCCTCATGGTGCCGGAGCATCTCCGCTCCAACTGGCGGCTTCACCTCGACGGGGACAAGGCGAACATCCCGCTTATCCTGGAGGAGACGGGAGGGAAAATCGACCTGGTCCACTACGATTCGGACAAGTCCTATGAAGCGAAACTTCGCTTCATAAACACGCTGGGACCCATCACGGACCGAGCTGTTGTAGCCTTCGACGACATCGACCGCGACCTTGCGTTTCGCGAAATTGCGCGACGGTTGGGGAAGCCCTCGGTGGTCGTTGGGGCTGTCGGCATCCTCAACCTTAGCTAACGGCGGCGCTCTCCTAGCCTTCCAGGGTGAAAGACTCGCGGAAGGTCAGCTTGAGGACTTCCCGCCCGGTGTCGCCGGTCACGAGGATGTAGTGGTCCAGGTTCAAATGGCCCTTCCTGACGCTCTCGCAGACGAGGGCACGGGCGTTCTCCGCAGCATAGTTCCGCGCCGCGCCCACGTCAGGAAGCTCCACGCCTTCGTTGTCTTCGGCGTCGATGTCGTTGTGAACGTGAAAGTAGAAGCGAGGCACGACGATAAAGCGCGCGGGGGGGGGGCTTGTTCCTGGTCCCGCCCTGCGTGAACCCCGATCCTCGCGGCAGCCGTCGCGGGAGTGAACCCAGCTACAGGCCCGATCATCCCCCGGAACAGTCGGCGGGGGGGCTGTGGCGCATGCCCTTTGCCCCGGCATGCGCCCTCGGCGAAAAAAGAACTTTCCTACAGTGTACCACTTGTGTTCTAATAACCAAATGGGCGAGCAGGGTGATTCGCGCCGGGGTGGGCGGCGCATCGACGATGGGGCGATGGGGGTGTTCCTCCAGGCGCTTCGGCGGGGCGCGGTGCTGGAGGATGCGGCGCGGGGGGCGGGGTTTTCCGTCTCGACGTTCCTGCGCGTGCGGAAGCGGGATGCGGCGTTCGCGGAGGCGTGGGAGGAGGCGGTGGAGATATCGGCGGCGCCGCGCTTTATCGCGCCGGGGAACGGGCGCAAGTGGCAGCTCAAGAAGACGCGGCGGCTCCGCTTCGAAGGGTGGCGGCGGGACGTGTTCCTCGCCCATTTCGCCGGCACCTGCGACCTGCGCGCCGCGGCCGAGGCGGCGGGGGTGCACGAGGTGACGGTCAACCGCCACCGCGCCAGGGACGCCGAGTTCGACGCCGCCTGCGAGCGGGCGCTGCAGATCGGCTATGCGCGGCTCGAGGCGGAGGCGGTGCGCCAGCGGCTCGTCGCCCAGCAGCGGCTGAGCGAGGAGATCGTGCCCGCCGGCGAGATCGCGCAGGAGTTCGAGCGGGTGCTGAAGCTGCTCGAGCGGTGGGAGCGGCGGCGCTCCAAGCCGGTGCAGGGCGGGCGCGTGCGCGAATGGAGCTTCGAGGAGGCGATCGGCGAGATCGACAAGGGGCTGCGCGCGCTCGGGCTGCGGCGCGGCGTCGAGATGCCGCCGGAGGAGGAGGCGGGGCCCGGGGACGAGGACGATTGCTGCGGGGACGAGGGTGACGGCGGCGAGAGGGACGCGGCGTGAGGCGGGAGGAGATGCTCGAGGTGCTCGAGGACCTGCTGCTGGCGCCGGCGCTGATCCGGCGGCGGGTGATCGCGCGGTTGCCCGAGGTCGGCGTGCGGGCGCTGCAGGAGGAATGGTGGTGGCGCGCGCATGACGGGCAGGTCGAGCCGGGCGCGAACGGCATGGCGGGCGACCCCGACTGGCGGATCTGGGCGATCGTCGCCGGGCGCGGCTTCGGCAAGACGCGGGCGGGGGCGGAATGGGTGTGGGCGCGGGCGAGGCAAGGCGGGGACGGGGTGCGGATCGCACTCGTCGCCGCCAGCCTCGAGGAGGCGGCGCGGGTGATGGTCGAAGGGGCGAGCGGGCTGCTCGCGGTGGCGCGGCGGGGGGAGGAGGCGCGCTGGATCAAGAGCCGGGGGGAGGTGCATTTCCCGTCGGGCGCGAGAGGGTTCGTCTATTCGGCGGCGCGGCCGGACATGCTGCGCGGGCCGCAGCACCATTTCGCCTGGGGGGACGAGCTGGCGCAGTGGGGGGCGCTGGGCTCGTCGGGGCAGGGGGAGGCGGCGTGGGACAATCTGATGCTGGGCCTGAGGCTCGGGGAGCGGCCGCGGGCGGTGGTGACGACGACGCCGCGGCCGGTGCCGCTGCTGAAGCGGGTGCTGGCGCTGCCGCGCTGCGCGGCGACGCACGGGCGGACCGACGACAATCCGCATTTGCCGGAGGATTTCCGCAGCGCGATGCGGGCGGCCTATGGGGGGACGCGGCTGGGGCGGCAGGAGCTGGACGGGCTGCTGCTCGAGGATCTGCCGGGGGCGCTGTGGACAAGGGAGGTGATCGAAGGATCGAGGCGGTTTGCGCTGCTCCCCGGCGAAGGGCGGGGTCCGGCGAACGGCGCCGGCCGGGCCCCGGCCTTCGCCGGGGAATTGGGGCGGGTCGTGGTCGGGGTCGATCCGCCGGCGAGCGCTCAGGGGGATGCGTGCGGGATCGTGGTGTGCGGGCTCGACCTGGACGGGAAGGCGTGGGTGCTGGCGGACCTGAGCGTGGCGGGGCTGCGGCCGGAGGGCTGGGCGGGCCGGGTGGCGGCGGCGGCGGACGCCTGGGGGGCGGCCAGCGTGGTCGCCGAGAAGAACCAGGGGGGTGAGATGGTCGAGAGCGTGCTGAGGGCCGCCGGGTGCCCGGTGCCGGTGCGGCTGGTGCACGCCGCGCAGGGCAAGGCGGCGCGAGCCGAGCCGGTGGCGCTCCGCTTCGAGAAGGGCGAGGCGGGGCTGGCCGGCGCCTTCGCGGAGCTGGAGGAGCAGCTGTGCGGGATGACCTATGCCGGCTACAGGGGGCCGGGCGGGTCGCCGGACCGGGCCGATGCGATGGTCTGGGCGATGACCGAGTTGTTCACCCGCCCCCGTGCCGAGCCGCGGATGCGCTTCCTCTAGGCCGAGGCGGGCAGGCGGTACGGCGGGCGGTAGCGGCGCGTGATCAGGGCATTGGCTTCGGAATCGCCCTTGAACGCGCCCGCCGCGGCGTCCCAGTGGACCTTGCGGCCCGTGCGCCAGGCGATGTTGCCCATCTGGCAGACGATCGCCGTGTTGGCCGCCGACTCGATCGGGCAGGCGGGCGTGCGCGAGCGATCCTTGATGCAGGCGATGAAGTCCGCCGTGTGCCGACCGACGCCGTCGTCCTTGACCGGGGTGACGGGGATTTCCCGGGTCAGCGGCTTGCCGTCGCTCACCTCCGGCGAGACGAGCCACTGGCCGCGGTCGACCACCAGGGTGCCGGTCTCGCCCACGAAGGCGACGCCATGGTCGCGGCCGCCATAGGGGCCGTGGCTGATGCCGACGGCATGCTCCCATTCCACCGCGAAGTCGCCGAAGTCGAACAGGGCGGTCTGCGTGTCCGGAGTCTCCATCGCCGAGCCCGGATAGGCGTAGTCGCCGCCGAGCGAGCTGATCGAGCGCGGCGCCTGCGCCTTCATGCCGAGCAGGGCGATGTCGATCAGGTGGACGCCCCAGTCGGTCATCAGGCCGCCCGCATAGTCCCAGTACCAGCGCCAGTTGAAGTGGAAGCGGTTGGGGTTGAAGGGTCGCCTGGGCGCCGGGCCGAGCCACCTTTCGTAGTCGACCCCCGGCGGCGGCGCCTGGTCCGGCTGGGGAGCGATGCGCTTCATCCAGCCCATATAGGCCCAGGCCTTGACCTTGCGGACGCGGCCGATGCCGCCGGACTGGACGTGGGCGATGGCGTCGGCCCAGTGCTGGTTGCTGCGCTGCCACTGGCCGACCTGGACGACGCGGTTGTGGCGCTGCTTGGCGGCGACCATCGCCCGGCATTCGGCGATCGAGTTGCCGAGCGGCTTTTCGCAATAGGCGTCCTTGCCCGCCGACATGGCGTCGATGAGCTGGAGCGCGTGCCAGTGGTCGGGCGTGGCGATGATCACCGCGTCCACGGACTTGTCGTCCAGCATGCGCCGGTAGTCGTCGTAAAGCCGGGGCGTGCTGCCGACGGCGCCCTGCAGCTCCGAGCCGCGCTGGGCGAGGACGCTCGCGTCGACGTCGCAGAGGGCGACCGGCGTGATCTCGCCCCCCTTAACCATCGCGCCGAGGTCCGCCCAGCCCATGCCCTTGCAGCCGATCAGGCCCACCTGGACCTTGTCGTTGGCGGACACGCGGCGGCGGCGGCGCTGGGCGAAAGCCGCATCGAGCGGCGCCAGGGCGGCGGCCGAGGCGGCGAGGCCGCCGGCAATGAGGGCGCGGCGATCGAAACTGGCGGTCATCCTGGTCTTCCCCTGATAGCGTTTCCGACGTTGGTAGCGCGAAAACGTCCCGTCGCAAGGGCGCAAAGTTGCCGGACCGCCGAAGCGATCTGCGTCCTCTAGGCGGAGGCTGCGGCGGGCGCCGGGGGCGGCTCGCGGCCGAAGACGCTCATGCCGCCATGGGCGTGGGAGCGGGCGCGCTCGTCGGCGAGGTGGGCTGCGAGCGAGGGGCCGGAGACGTAGGCCTCGAGCCGCCGGGCCTGGGCGTCGAGGCGGCTGATCGCGGCGAGCTTCTCGTCATTGCCGAGCTTTGCCTGCGCGACCGCCGATTTGAGCACGCCGATCGTCTTGTCGTAGACCTTGAGCGGGACCGGGAAGGGGTGGCGGTCCTTGCCGCCGTGGGCGAGGCTGAAGCGGGCCGGATCGGCGAAGCGGCACGGGGCGCCGTGGATCACCTCAGCCACCATCGCCAGCGACCGGACCGTGCGGGCGCCGACGCCGGGGACGAGGAGCAGCTCCGGGAAATCCCTCGGCCCTGCGTCGGCTGCCGCGGCGAGGGTGCCGTGAAGGCGGCGGAGGATCACGTCGCCGGCCCGCACGTCGTGGTGATCGGGCATGACGAGGTGGGGGAGGAGCGGCTCGGGCGCGGGGCCGGGGCGGCGTTCGACGGCGGCGGCTTCCCTCGCCAGCCTGTCCGGCCCGAGCTCGGCGAGGAGGCTGAGCTGCCCGTCGCGGGAGGGGGCAGCGCGGCGGTCGGAGAGGTTCAGGATCGTGCCTTGGCGGCGGCCCTCGATGGCGGCGTGCGGCGCGTCGACGAAGCTCTGCAGGCCCTCCGAGAGCCAGTGATAGCGGCGCGCGGTGCGGCTGCCGCCGTTCATGCCCTGCTGGACGACCGCCCATTTCCCCTCGTCGGTGACGAAGAAGCCGTGGAGGTAGAGGTCGAAGCCGTCCTGGACGGCGGCGCTGTCGACCTTGGCGACCAGCCGGCTCGCCCGCGCCAAGGCGCTCCCGTCGAACCCCGCCGCTTCGCCCGCCGCCGCGAGCTCCGCCGGCGTCTGCCGGGAGTGACGCCCGCGGCCGCCGCAGACGCGGATGCCGAGCTCGCCCGCGCGCGGGTTGAGGCCGCGCTTGAGCGCGCCGATCACGCTGGTGGTGATGCCCGACGAATGCCAGTCCATCCCCATCACCGCGCCGAAGGACTGGAACCAGAAGGGGTGGGCGAGCCGCGACAGGAAGGAGTCGCGGCCTTCATGGTAGACGATCGCCTCCGCGATGACGGTGCCGAGCCGCGTCATCCGCTCGCCCAGCCAGGCGGGGACGCGGCCGCCGTGCAGCGGCAGGTCGGCGCTACCGGCGCGGCGGGTCATCGCGGGAGGCCGACGGGGCTCTGATTCCGGTGCCTGATCGCCGGTGATGCGGAGCGAGCCATGATCGTGAACGTACGGGGAACAGTCCTTGACGTCAACGCGGAGCTTGCAGTCGCACTCGATCCGCGCCGAGGGATCCGATCGGGGCGCGGGGAGCGGCGAATCCGACTTTGGATCATGGGTGCATGAACGCGGGAGAGGATGCGGTTGAGTTGCTGGTGCGCTACGGCCTAGTGGAACCTCATGGGCGTGGCGGCACTTGGGCGCCGGTGGGCCGCGCGCTCCTAGATGCAAACTGAGACACTACCGGAATACATTCGGAATACGAGCGTATCTCTAGCAAATACGCTCCGTTATGTTCCTCCTAGGGTGAGAGGAGTTAGGACCGTGAGGCCTCAACTGATTGCGGGCGCATTATTGGCCATGGCCACCGCCGCTAAAGGCAATTTCCTGGTGGAGCCGACTTACGAGCAGATTATGGAGCGTGCCGATCTCGTGGTTATCGGCACTGTCATAGGCGGCAAGAAGGGCAGCCGCGGCCGCTTCGACTCCACCGCGACCGTATTGGTCATCCGTAGCCTTAAGGGCGAGGCACCCGCCACAATCGAGGTTTCCACTACCAGCCGCATAGCGGAGGCGGACCCACGCTGTTGTGATCGCGGCGCTACCTATCTGATGTTCCTGACAACTTCGGAAGGTAGATTTGCCTCAGTTTGGGGGTTTTACGGCATGCGTCGCATCGCAGGTCCGAAGGGAAGCCTCAAGGTTATTCCTTATCGAGAGCGCGAGGGGCTCAAGGATTGATGGATCGAGTATCACCGTACCCATTCGGCCAGTCGGTCTTTGAGCCGTATCCCGGCTGATGGCGTCCCAAGTCCTCTCTCGGAGATGATGGAGCCGTCGCTCCTGTCAAAGCACGCTAGGTAGCTTCCCGCCGCGTGGCTCCAACGGGTTGCGAGCGTGACGCACGTCTCACGCCCGCGCTCTAGAACACGCGGGCGTGTTTCACGCCGGTATTTCTCCTTGCCCGTGTTCAAGCCCGCTGCTCTCCCCAAGGCTTGCTCAACGAACCGCTCATGCCGCGCCGGCACCCGCCATGCAGCTTCGTGCCGGTAAGGCTGAGACAGCACGAAAACGCAGAGCAGCACGGCACCGGCACCTGTGTCTGCAACGGGTCGTAAGCGGACATTCCCACGGCGACGAATGTTGATGCACAGAGCAAGGGTGATCTGAACGTCCGCATTGGGTGGAAAGCGGACGTTCCTTGTGGTCTGATGTGGAAATGAAAGCCGTGCCCCCATCACAAGAGTATTGGTTTGCCTCAGAGCCTCGCGGGCCTGCCCTCGAAGCCTTGCTGGGCTATTGCGCCGCAATGGGAAGCTACTGCTCCCTCGTGGATACGTTCCCGCACAGTAAGAAGGGGCGAGAGGCGAGGGAGCGGTTCCTCTTGGCCGCAAAACCCCACCTGCTCGGAATCGACGACGTGAGTGATTGGCCCGGCAGTGGCGTGATAAAGGGGACGGTGCCGCTCTGGAGGTTCACAATGGGCGCTGGTCTGCTGGACGTGCTCGTTGCGGAGTCCAAGGGCCTCTATGACCTTAGAGCGCCAAAGCTGCCCGAGGACTTGGCGGTCTATCGCAGCGATGCGTCAGTGCTGCTTGGTTCCGTGGCCCACGAACACATGGCTTGGATGAACCTCACCGCCGATGAACGGGATGATCGGCGGCTGGGCCTTGTGGAGCTTCGACCGAAGGGAAGGTGAATGCCCGCAACGGGTCGGAAGCAGGCGTTCGGCTCGGCAGCGGACCATTTGCTATCGAGCTTCGGGTCCTCGAACTACTTCTCTTCGAAGGGAGAACCGTATGCGCGGGTCAGGATTGGTTGCGGCGGCTGCTTTGCTAATCGGGTGCGTCTCCACGGAGATAAATAGTCCTCCGGCCAATTCGACCGGAGCGATAAACAGCCCTCAGGGCAATTCAAACGGGGCGGGTGGCGGGATCGGGGCGCTGGACAACAGGCTTCTCGGAAAGCAGCTGAAGGAGGCGTTCAAGGCACACGGCGATCCCGTGAACATCCAACCTTTGCCTGGCGAACGCCTGGCCTGGCAATTCCATCCCGGTCCGCCTCGGCCCAGTAGTTCTGATTCCGATGGCGTCACTACCATAACCAGGGCGGACGGGCCGCCAAGGCTCTATGAGGGCTGTTTCATCACCTTCGTCACGCCGGGGACTGGAGGCGATACCCGACCCATCCTCGAGGTCAGGCTTCCTGATCCGTCCGACTGCTGATGTCCTTGCGTCGGCACGCGCCGTCGGCCTTGATCTTGCCATTGCCCCGCCGTCAAACCGGACAGCCGTTCCAGTTCCAAGAAGCAATGAGCAACGTCGGCTTTCCACCCGTTGCGGAGATTCAGCGGGGGTGCGAAACAGCCGCTATGCCTGTCGCCAAGCCACATTCCCCAATAGAGGCTCCCGCACCGATATCACCGGGAGAAGCGGCTTTCACCTGGCACCGAGCCGGGAGGCGAGGCGAAGATTGCATACCGACAGGGACTGGTTCTCCAGGCCCGGTTGCGACGGGCTGCGGAGCCTCGAGCGCGGACCTGCGACACGTTCGCCGATCGCATCCACGACCTCGCGGGCCCGCCGGCGGACGCCGGGGCGCCTTTGAGGCCCATAAAGTCTGTTTCGATGGTGACGAGATAGTCCGCCACTTCGTTTTCGCTGAGGCCGTTGTTCCACCCATAGTTCGTGGAAAGAGGTGTTCTGCCACTTGCGAGACCCGTCGGTCTTCCACCTACCTTTTCGCATCCCGCACCGTACGCCGGGTCAGCCTCGGCTCCTGGCTCAGCTCGCCCTGCTGCATGATCTCCTGGCGGAGCTCGGCGCGCTTTTCGTGGATCGAGGCGATGACGGGGCCCATCGCGATGCCGAGGTCGACCAGCACCGCTTCGGAGAGCTGGAGCGAGGATTCGAGCGTCTCCGGCACCGCGTCCGAAGCGCCCGCCTTGTAGAGCTCGGCGGCATGGCTCGCGTCGCGGGCGCGGGCGACGATGGTGAGGGCGGGGCACCAGGCGCGCACCTTCCTGGTGAGGCGCACGGTCAGCACCGGGTCGTCCATGGTGAGGACGAGGGCGCTGGCGTGGCCGAGGTTCAGCCGGTCCATCAGCTCGGGCCGGGCGACGTCGCCGTAGAGGACGGGCAAGCCTTCCTTGCGGCACGCTGCGACATTGTCGACGTTCGAATCGACGGCGAGCCAGGAGCGGCCGTGGCCGGAGACCATCTCGGCCACCAGCCGGCCGACGCGGCCGAAGCCGATGATGACCACGTCGGGCGCCTTGTCGCCGGTGGCGACTTCGGGTCCGCCGGCGTCGGCGCTGAGCTCCACCCGCCGGGCCGCGTCCCGGCCGAGGCGGGCGAGCAGCGGGGTGAGGGTGAGGCCGAGGGCGGTGACGATCGTCCAGAAGCCGGCCGTCTCCGGGCGGATGAGGCCGGCGGCGGCGGCGGCGGCGAGGACGACGAGGGTGGTCTCGGAAGGGGAGGCCATGAGCAGCCCGGCCTCGGCGGCCACCGCCTTGCGGGCGCCGGAGAGCCGCAGCAGAACGCCCGTGACAACGGCCTTGACCAGCACCACCGCCGCGAGGGCGAGGAGCAGCGCCTCCCAGTTCCTGAGGATGAGGCGGACGTCGAGGCTCATGCCGACGGTGATCAGGAAGACGCCGAGCGCGAGCCCGCGGAACGGCGCGGTGATGACCTCCACTTCGCTGCGATAGTCGGTCTCGGCGATCAGCAGTCCGGCGACGATCGCGCCGACGATCGGGGAAAGACCGGCCGCGCCGGTGGCGAGGCTGGCGACGATGACGACGAGGAGGCTCGCCGAGAGGAACAGCTCCGGGCTCTTGGTGCGCGCCGCCTGGGCGAAGAGGCGGGGGAGAAGCAGGCGCCCGAGCACCATCATCGCGGCGACGAGGGCGCCGCCGACCAGGAAGGTGCGAAGCAGGCCGTCCCACCCGCCACCGCCGCCGTGCGGTGCGAGCGCGCCGAGGAAGAAGATGATCGGCACGATGGCGAGGTCCTCGAAGAGGAGCATGGCGAGGGCGGAGCGTCCGACCGGCGTGGCCGCGCCAACCAGCGGCAGGACGAGCGCCGTCGAGGAGAGGGCGAGGGCGAGGCCGAGGCCGGCGGCGCCGCCCCAGCTCTGGCCTATGAGGTGAAGGCCGACGGCGATGATGCCGGCGCAGACGAGCAGCTCGGCCGCGCCGAGGCCGAACACCTGCCGCCGCATAGCCCAGAGGCGCCGGAAGGACAGCTCGAGCCCGATCGAGAAGAGGAGGAGGATGATGCCGAACTCGGCGAAGGGCTCGATCGCGTGCGGGTTGGAGATGGTGAGGAAGCCGAGCCAGGGCCGCTCGCCGACCAGCGCCCCGAGCCCTGCCGGGCCGGCCAGCACGCCGACGAGGATGAAGCCGATGACCGGGCTGATCCGGAAGCGGGCGAAGGCGGGGATGACGATGCCGGCGGCGCCGAGGATGACGAGCGCGTCGCTGAGGGCGGTGTTCTGGAAACCGGGGGGCATCTTGCCTTTATGCAGGAAAGCGCGACTATGTCAGCCATGGCGGCGGGGGAAGCGAGCGTCTGCATCGTCGGCGGCGGTCCGGCGGGAATGGTCGCGGGGCTGCTCTTCGCCCGCGCCGGCGTGGCGACGACCGTCCTCGAGAAGCACGCCGATTTCCTCCGCGACTTCCGCGGCGACACCGTCCACCCTTCGACGCTGCGCATCTTCCATGAATTGGGCCTGCTCGAGCGGCTGCTGGCGCGGCCGCACGACAAGGTGCAGGACATCAGCGGGCTGATCGGCGGCAATCCGGTCGAGATCGCCGATTTCTCAAGCTTCGATCCGCGCTGGAACTTCATCGCGATGATGCCGCAATGGGAGTTCCTCGATTTCGTCGCGGACGAGGCGGGGCGCTACCCGCATTTCACCATCCTGATGGAGGCGGAGGCGACCGAGCTGGTCTTCGCGGCGGGGCGGGTGGAGGGCGTGCGCTACCGGAGCGGAGGCGAGCAGCGGGAGGTCCGCGCCCGCCTCACCATCGCGTCGGACGGGCGCCGCTCGGTGCTGCGGGACAAGGCGGCGCTGCGGGTCCGCGACCTGGGGGCGCCGATGGACGTCTTCTGGTTCCGGGTGCCCAAGGAACGGACGCCGGGCAACGACACGACCGGCGTCTTCGCCTCCGGCCGGATCATGGCGCTGATCGACCGCGGCGATTACTGGCAATGCGCCTACGTCTTCCCCAAGGGCATGGCCGACGAGGTCCGGGCCCGCGGCATCGAGGCGTTCCGGGAGGAGGTGGGGAGCCTGGCGCCGTTCATCGCGCCTGCGCTGCACGCGGTGACTGGCTGGGACGACGTCAAGCTGCTCTCCGTCTCCCTTGACCGGCTCGAGACCTGGCACCGCCCGGGGCTCCTCGTCATCGGAGACGCCGCCCATGCGATGTCGCCGGTGGGCGGCGTCGGCATCAACCTCGCGGTCCAGGATGCCGTCGCCGCGGCCAACGTCCTCGCCGGACCGATGGCGCGGGGCGAGGATCCCGATCCGCTGCTGGCGCGGGTGGAGAAGCGGCGGCTTCCCGCCGTGCGCATCATCCAGGGCGCGCAGAAGGTGGCGCAGGACCGGATCATCAGCCGCCTGCTGATGCGGCAGGGCGGCGCGTTCGAGCCGCCGCTTCCCCTGCGCCTCCTCAACCGCTTCCGCCTGCTGCGGCGGCTGCCGGCGGCTTTGATCGGCTTCGGTTACAAGGCGGAGCATGTGCGGTCGCCGGAGGGGCTACCCCGAAGGTCCCGGCGGGCAAGCTGACCCCCTCCTTTCCCCTCTCCCTGAGGAGAGGGAATTAAGCCTCGTCTTCGGTCGGTGCCGTGGCCTCAGGGGCCTCCGCCGGCGGTCCGGGTAGAGGCGGCGGGGCGGGTTGTGGGCTCTCGAACTCCTCGCCGGGGAGGGGTGCGGGCGCGGCTTTCGGTTGCGCGGGGGCAGGGGCTGGAGCGGCGCGGCGCTTGGCCCTGCCGGGGAGGGGCGGCTCCGCGGGTTCGGGCGGCGCCGTCGCGCCTTGGTAGACGCAGCGGTCGAGGCCCTGGCGGGCGACGACGCCGACGCGGGCGGCGACCGAGCTGCCGTAGCGGCGGGTGAAGCCCTTCGGCGCCACCGCCCCGCGCTGCTTGGGGAGCGGCAGGACGGCGGCGATGCGCGCTGCCTCGATGCGGCTCATGTTCGAGGCGTCGTGGCGGAAATAGCGCTCGGCGCCGGCGTTGACGCCGTAGGTGCCGATGCCGGTCTCGGCGACGTTGAGGTAGACCTCCATGATCCGCCTCTTGCCCCAGATGTTCTCAATGAGCAGGGTGAACCAGGCTTCCAGCCCTTTGCGGAAATAGCCGCCGCCCTGCCAGAGGAAGGCGTTCTTCGCCGTCTGCTGGCTGATGGTCGAGCCGCCGCGGATGACGGAGCCGCCGCGGGCGTTGCGGCGCATCGCGGCGGCAATCGCGTCCTGGTCGAAGCCCCAGTGCGTGCAGAACTTGCTGTCCTCGGCAGCGACGACGGCGCGAACCATGTCGCGGTCGATCCGCTCGATCGGCATCCAGTCGCGCGAGATGCTGCGGCCGCCGAGGCGGTCGCCGATCATGGTGAAGGTGACCGGCGGGTTCACGAACCGGTAGAGGAACACCCAGAGCAGGCTGAGGCCGACGAAGCCGAAGACGAGGCGCACGGCCCAGACGATCGTCCGGCCGAGCCAGCCGCGTTTTCGGGGTCTCACGCGTGCCATGAGGACGTCAGTGAAGCGCCCGCTCCGTTCGTGTCGAGCAAAGCCGGGAGACCCAATCGAGCGCAGCCGAGATCATGTTGGCCTCGGCTTCGCTCGGCTGGGCCCCACGACTTCGCTCGGGGCGAACGAGTGTGTCAACGGGTCCTGCGGTTTACGATGCGGTGATCAGACGGCGTTCGCCGGCGAGGCCCATCAGCGCCTTTTGCAGCTTCTCGAACGCGCGCACCTCGATCTGGCGGATGCGCTCGCGGCTGACGTCGTAGACCTGGCTCAGCTCCTCGAGCGTCTTGGGCTCGTCGGTGAGGCGCCGCTCGGTGAGGATGTGCCGCTCGCGCTCGTTCAGGGCCTTCATCGCCTCGACAAGCAACTCGTGCCGCATGTGGCTCTCCTGCGCCTCGGCCACGCGCTCGTCCTGCAGCGGATCGGTGTCGACCAGCCAGTCCTGCCACTGGCCGTCGCCTTCCTCGCGCAGGGGGACGTTGAGCGACGTGTCGCCGCCCATGGCCATGCGCCGGTTCATCGACACGACGTCCTCTTCGGAGACGCCGAGGTCGGTCGCGATCTTGGCGACGTCCTCCGGCTTCAGGTCGCCGTCCTCGAATGCCTCGATCTGGTTCTTCATCCGGCGCAGGTTGAAGAAGAGCTTCTTCTGCGCGGCGGTGGTGCCCATCTTCACCAGCGACCAGGAGCGCAGGATGAATTCCTGGATCGACGCGCGGATCCACCACATCGCGTAGGTCGCAAGGCGGAAGCCGCGCTCCGGCTCGAACTTCTTCACGCCCTGCATGAGGCCGATATTGCCCTCCGAGATCAGCTCGGAGACGGGCAGGCCGTACCCCCGGTAGCCCATCGCGATCTTGGCGACGAGGCGCAGGTGCGAGTTGACCAGCTTGGCCGCGGCATCGGTGTCCTGATGCTCGGTCCAGCGCTTGGCCAGCATATATTCCTCCTCCGGCGAGAGGATCGGGAATTTCTTGATCTCGGCGAGATAGCGGTTGAGACCCGCCTCGCCGCCCATGGCGGGGATCGTCGCCGGGACGTTCTTGCCGCTAGCCATCGTTCTTCTCACTCCCTGGTATCCGGCCTGTTCTGGTCTCGCCGGTCCGTGTTCCTCATATCTTAAGCGCGCTTAACAGTTCCTGCATATCGGACGGAACGGCGCTTTTGAACGACAAGGCCTGCTTCGTCACGGGATGAATGAAGCCGAGCTCCGCCGCGTGCAGCGCCTGACGCGCAAAACTCAGTCTTTTCAATAACTCACGAAGTCCGCTCGGGGTCCGGCCGTAGACCGGATCGCCGATCAAAGGATGGCCGATCGAGCTCATATGGACCCGGACCTGATGGGTGCGGCCGGTTTCGAGCCGGCATTCGACCAGGCTGGAGTGCCGGAGCGGCCGCACCAGCCGGTAACGAGTCACGGCGCGCTTGCCGCGGCCCTCCGCGACGATCGCCATCTTCTTGCGGTTCGCCGCCGATCGGGCGAGCGGCGCGTCGACGCTGCCTTCGGCCGGGTTCGGCAGGCCGGCGACGACCGCGAGGTAGCGCCGGTCGATGCTGTGGCGGGCGAACTGCGCCGCCAGCCCCTCGTGCGCGACGTCGGTCTTGGCGACCACCAGCAGGCCCGAGGTGTCCTTGTCGATTCGGTGGACGATGCCCGGCCGCGCCACGCCGCCGATGCCCGAAAGGCCCCCGGCGCAATGGTGGAGGAGGGCATTGACCAAAGTCCCGTCGAGATTGCTGGCGGCGGGGTGGACCACCAGCCCCGCGGGCTTGTCGACGACGAGGAGGTGATCGTCCTCGAAGACGATGTCGAGGTCGATCGCCTGCGCCTCGTTGTGCGCGGGCTCGGGCTCGGGGACGCTCACCCGATACGCGCCGCCGGCTACCGCCTTCGTCGCTGGATCGCGGACCGGCGCGCCTTCCGGCGCCGTCACCCGGCCGCTCGAGATCAGCGCCTTCAGCCGCTCTCGCGAAAGCGTCGGCACGGCGGCGGCGAGGGCACGGTCGAGGCGCCAGCCGGCGGCATCGGGCGCGATCGTGGCGATGATGGTCGACTCCCCCCGGGTCATTACGTGGCCGATGTGGAGACCCTCCGCGCGATATCAAGGGCTCGCGCTTGCAAGCGTCCGCCGCTGCGGCCAATAGGGGGGAAACGCGGTAAACAGGGGCCCGTCACCCGCATGAAATCCCATGAATTTGCGAGCCTCCTCTGTTCGCGCCTCTGCCACGACCTGCTCTCGCCCGTCGGCGCGCTGAACAACGGCATCGAGCTGCTCGCCGACGAGCACGATCCGGAGATGCGGGCGCGCTGCATGGACCTGCTGGGGGAGAGCGCGCGGGCCTCGGCCAACAAGCTCAAATTCTTCCGTCTGGCGTTCGGCGCCGCCGGCGGCTTCGCCGACGAGGTCGACACACGCGAGGCGCGGGTGGCGATCGAGGGGCTGTTCGGCGGCGACGGCCGCATCCAGCTCGGCTGGATGGTCGACGAGCCGGCGATGGGCAAGTCGGCGCTGAAGGTCCTCCTCAACCTCGTGCTCATCGCCGGCGACGCGCTGGTGCGGGGCGGGCGGCTCGACGTCGGCGCGGAGCGGCACGGGGCGGGCCTCGACATCGTCGTGCGCGCCGACGGGCCGCGCATCGTCCTCGATCCGGAGCTGAAGCGCGCTTTGCTCGGCGAGACGAGCGAGGATGCGATCGCGCCGCGGGCGGCGGCGGCGTGGCTGGTCCACAGCCTGCTGATGGACTGCCGCGGCGAGATTCAGGTCGCCGACCAGGAAGAAGGTGTGCTGCTCATCGGGGCGTCGCTGCCCGCCTGAGCGGGAAGGCGGGAGGAAGCCATGTTCGAGATCATCGACGCTCCCTCGCCCAATTTCGACGACCGCGCGCTGCTCGTCTCGATGGTGGTGCTGCATTATACCGGAATGAAGGACGCCGCCTCGGCGATCGCGCGGCTGCGCGATCCGGAGGCGAAGGTTTCCTGCCATTATCTCGTCTCCGAGGATGGGCAGGTGCTGCGCATGGTCGACGAGGAGAAGCGGGCCTGGCATGCGGGCCGATCCTGGTGGCGGGGCATCCAGGACGTGAATTCCGCGAGCATCGGCATCGAGATCGTCAATCCCGGCCACGAATTCGGCTACCGTCCGTTCCCGCGCGAGCAGATGGAGGCGCTGATTGTCGTCCTCGCCGACATCGTGCGGCGCCGCGGCATCCGGCCCGTAAACGTCGTCGGCCATTCCGACATCGCGCCCGCGCGCAAGGTCGATCCCGGCGAGCTGTTCGACTGGGGCTGGCTTGCCCGGCTCGGCCTGGCGGCGCCCCGTCCGGCCAAGAACCTGATCGACCCGCACTGGACCGACGGCGGCTTCCTGCTCGCGCTCGAGCGGTTCGGCTACGAGGTCAAGGACGCGCCGGCCGCGGTCACCGCTTTCCAGCGTCGCTTCCGCGCCGAGCATGTCGACGGCATTATCGACGGCGAGTGCCGCGCGATCCTGCTCGGCCTCCTCTTGGACAAGCGCAACGCACCCGCTACATGAGGCCGGCCAGAGGGTTGGGCGGCCGCGGCGCGCGCAAGCGCGGCGAGGAAAGTCCGGGCTCCACGGAACGACGGTGCCGGGTAACGCCCGGCGGGGGCGACCCCAGGGACAGTGCCACAGAAAGGAGACCGCCGCGGCTTCGGCCAGGCAAGGGCGAAAGGGTGCGGCAAGAGCGCACCGCGGACCCGGCGACGGGGACGGCACGGCAAACCCCACCGGGAGCAAGACCGAATAGGGGCGGTGGCCACGTTCCGGCCGATGCCGCCCGGGTTGGTTGCTTGAGGGGCGGAGCGATCCGCCTCCTAGAGGAATGGCCGCACAGCCCCGAATAGGGGCGGACAGAACCCGGCTTACAGACCCTCTGGCACTTTTTCCGTTTGCGGTTGCCATCGCCCGCGCTCCCCGTCTTAATGATGTCGAGGGGTTTCAGGGGGTTATCCGATGGACGCGAAATATGTGGCGCCGGTCGCGGCGCTTGCTGCCGCCGCTTTGGCCGCGCCGCTCCCGGCGGCGGAGCCGGCGACGGTCCAGCAGCAGTTCGACCAGGCTTCCGAGGCGCTGTTCGCGGAGCGGTGGCAGGAGGCGCTCGCCGGTTTCGACGCGCTCGAGAAGCGCCTCGCCAGAAACCCCGCCAGCCTTGCCGTCGTCCGGGTGCGCAAGGGCGAGGCGCTGCTGCGGCTGAATCGCCTCGCCGAGGCGAAGCAGGCGCTGGAGCTCGGCCTCCCCGCGCTGCCGGAAGGCGACGCGTCGCTGCGCGACGACCGCGCCTCCGCGCTGCTCGCGCTCGGCGCGATCGCGGAGCGCGCGCTCGATTACCGGCTCGCCAACCGCCACTACCGCGCCGCCCAGGCCTCGGCCGACACCCCGGTCCTCCAGGGCCGGGCCTTCGACGGCGTCATCGACACCGGCACCTTCATCGACCCCGCGGCAGCGCTCGCCGATGCCGACCGCGGCCTCGCCTGGTACGCCGCCCAGAAGGGGCTCCCGAAGGAGGTTCATGGCGATCTGCTCGCGCTGAAGGGGAGGGTGCTGCTGAACCTCGGCAGGTTTGACGAGGCGCATGCCTTGCTGCGCGACGGGATGAAGAAGCTTGGCGGCCTCACCACGAAGGTCACCCAGTCGGACGTAATCGCCCGCTCGGACCTGGCGATCGCCGCCTTGCTCGCCGGCAAGGAGGCGCAGGCGCGGGAATATCTGGCCTACACCGGCGCCGGCCGCATCGCGGAGCAGCTGATTCCCGGGATGGAGATGAACGTGCCGAAATGCGGCGAGAACGGCCTGTCCCCCTCGGACGTCGGCGTCGTCGAGTTCACCATCGCTGAGGACGGCACGGTCGCTCGGGTCTCGCCGGTCTATGCGTCGGGCGGCGGCGAAAAAGCGCTGGCCTTCGCGCGGGCGGTGGCGGCCTGGTCCTGGTCCGCCGAGGACGTGCAGAAGATCCCGGCCTTCTTCCGCGCCCTCACCAGGGTTGAGCTGCGGTGCACCAACGAGCCGGAGCCGGTAACGGTGGTCGATCTGCTCGAGAGCGACCTGGAAAGCTGGCTGGCCTCGCGGGGCGTGGCCTTCGTAAAGCGGGTGAAGCGGGTGGCGCTGCCGCCCGCCGCGGAGAGCCGCGCCGAGCTGGCCCGGGTCGAGACCGAGGCGGGGCTCGCCGCCCCCGCGCTCGTTCCCGTGCTCCTGAGGCTGGGCCGGACGGGCGGGGTGGCGGTCGCGGACCGGCACTCCTACCTGGCCCGCGCCCTTGAGATTGCGCGCGCCTCGCAGGCGCCGGCGCCCGTCGTCGCCCTGTTCGGACTGATGGAGGCGAGCAGCCGCTGCTCCGTAGAGTGGCAGAAGGAGCTTGGGAGGGGCGGCGCGTCCCCGAAGCCGAAGGTTCCCGATTATCGTCCGCTCGTCGCGGACCCGGCGATCGCGTCGAGCCGCCGCGCCGCCCTCGCGGTCCGGCTGATGGCGGCCGCGGCAGCCGTGGCGCAGGACAAGGACGAAGAGGCGCGACGCCTGCTGGAGGAAGCCGGGCTGACGGCGGCGGACCAGAACGACCCTTTGGGCAACGCCCTCGTCGTACGGCTGGCGACGCTCAAGCGAGGGGGCACGCCGCCGGCACCGGTCCCGGCGCCGCACAGCGTCTGCCCCGTCGAAGAAGCGCTGCCGAGGCTTCGTCGAACAAATGCGGAGAGTTCCGACTATCCACGGGAAGCCGCGGGCTGGGGCTTCGAAGGCTGGGCGGCGGTGGAGTTCGCCGTCCTCCCAAACGGGCGCACCACCGGCGCCCGCACTGTCATCGCGCACCCGCCCTTCGTGTTCGGAGAGGCGACCAAGAAGATGGCCGGCGACTTCCGCTACGAAGCGGCGGCCGTGCCGGTGCCGGCGGCGTGCACGATCCAGCGGCAGAGCGTCCGCTTCATGATGCCGGACAACCGGCCCTGAGTTGCCGCCAGGTGGAGGTGGCGGCTAGCGCGCGCGCGAGGCAGCCTCTATCTGGGCACCATGGCTCGGCAGACGCGATCGAACGACTGGGGATTTCCGCGCTGGCGCAGCTATGGCAGCGAGCGCCGGGCGGCGCAGGTGCGGCTGTGCGACCGGGAGGGATGCGACCGCCCCGGCGACCGGCCCGCGCCCAAATCGCCGAACAGCCCGGAGCGCTGGTATTTCTGCGAGACGCACGCCGCCGAGTACAACAGAAACTGGAATTATTTCGAAGGCCTCTCCGCCGAGGACGCCGCGGCCCGCGAGGCCGACGAGCGGCGCGGGGCGAACGGCTACAAGCAGTCCACCCATTATGCGTGGGGCGGCCCCGGCGACGGCACCCGCTCGCGCGAGGAGATGCGGGCGCTGGACGTGCTCGAGGTCGAGAGCGACGCCGGCTTCGAGGAGATCAAGTCCGCCTATCGCCGCCTCGCCAAGGCCAACCACCCGGACGCTGCGCCCGGCGACATGGAGGCCGCCGACCGCTTCCAGAAGATCCAGGCCGCGTACGAGGTGCTGCGCAAGGCCGAGGACCGCCGCAACGGCAAGGCCTGAGCTTTAGTCGGTCGCCATGTAGGTGGCGGCGACATGGGCCACCGGATCCGCCGCATCGCCGTCATGGGCGAGCCCGCGGGCAAACGCGATGCTCCTGGTGAGGCCGTAGCATTCGGCGCGCCCGACGATGCGCCGGCCGGGCGTCGCGGGGCGGAGATAGTCGACCCGCATGTCGAGCGTCGCCTGCGGGCGGAAGCGATCGAGCTTCATCCACACCGCCATGCTCAGCGCCATGTCTATCAGGCTGACGATGGGCCCCGACGCGAGCACGCCGGTCTCCGGCACGCCGACCAGCTTCTCGGAATAGTCGAGGCCGAGCTCGATCCAGTCGTGGCCGTGGCCGACATAGAGGATGCCGAGCGCGCCGCCATGGCCGTAGCTCCTGGCCAGCTCGGTGAAGCGCCGGGGATCGAAGCCGGGCGCCGCCCCGATCACGCCGCGAGCCGCGCCGCGGTCTCGCGAATCAGCGCGATCATGTTGGGAATCCCCTGCGTCCGGTTCGAGCTCAGCTGGTTGGCGAGGTCGAACGGCGCGAGGGCCGTCTGGAAGTCGGTGGCGAGTATCTCCTCCGGGCGCTTGTCCTGCGCGGCGAGGAGGACGAGCGCGACGATGCCCTTGGTGATCGCCGCGTTGCTGTCGGCGAGGAAATGCAGGCGGACGTCGTCCCGGGGGACGGGGTAGAGCCAGACCGACGCCGAGCAGCCGCGCACCAGCGTGGCATCGGTCTTAAGCGCGTCCGGCATCGGCTCCAGACCGCGGCCGAGGTCGATCAGCAGCCGGTAGCGATCGTCGGGCTCCAGCAATTCGTAATCGGAATAGACGTCGTCGAGCGAGTGGTGGGACATGGCGCCGGGCTAGCAGAGGCCGCCGCGGCGCGGAAGCCGCCCGGCGGTTAGACGTCGACCCCGTCGGCGATCGCTTCGAGGCGGCGCACCCGCGCCTTGAGCTCGGCCAGGCCTTCGCCGCGCCCGGCGGGACCCGGCCGGTGCAGGGCCTGGCGCCGCAGCTGGAGCCATTCGGCCCAGGCGCGGAGCGCCGCCGCGCTGGTGAGCGCGAGCCCCGCCGCGGTGAAGCCCGCCATCGCGATCAGGATCGTCGGCTCCTGCATGCTCTCCTCCTCAGCGGTCCCTGAGCTGCTCGATCTCGCGCTCCAGCAGGCTCTCCTTCTCGGTTGCGATGCGCTCCAGCACGGCGACGCGGTCGCGCAGCGCCTTCATCTCTTCCTTCATCCGGAGCGTCTCCGGATCGTCGCCGCGGCGCCCGTCGGCGGCTCCGGTCTTGACGGCGGTCTTCACCACACTCGCGACCATGACGATCAGCACGATCATCACCGCGAACATCAGTGGGTTGTTGAACACGGCCCCTTGCCCTTTCGTCTCAGTTGAGCGGTTCGCCCCGCAGCTTCTCGATCTCGTCGGCGACGACGACGCCCTTGTCGGTGACGATCCGCTCCAGCACCCGCACCCGCTGCTCGAGCCGCTCGGTGTGCGCGGCATATTGCGCCGCCTTCTCCGCGGTCTGGTTGCCGAGCAGCTCGAGCTGGCGTTCCTTGAACTTGAGATGGCGCCGGTAGACGTCGGCGAGGACGCCGAACACGACCGGAATGCCGACGACGATGGCGAAGAAGCCTAGCAACATCGGATCCATGAAGTCCCTCCCTCAGGCACGTTCGGCCCGTTCAGCGAAGCTGCTCGATCTCGCGGGCGAGGCGCCCGTTCGAGCTGGTGACGTAGGTCTCGACGTCGGCGAGGCGGCGGTCGATGTCCCGGAAGCGGGAGCGCACGTCGCGCACGGTCCGCGCCGGCGAGGCGCGCACGCCCTGCCAGAACTTCGTCTCCTCCGGCGACTCCGCCATCAGCTCGCGCGGCTTGGCCGGCGCCATCCAGGCGATCACCCAATAGGCGATCAGCGTCCATGGGAAGCCGCCGAGCACGGTCAGCAGCACCGCGCCGATCCGCACGATGTTGGTGTCGATGCCGGTATAGTCGGCGATGCCCGCGCAGACGCCCGACCACTTCTTGTTCTGCCGGTCGAGGTAGAATTTGGTGTGCCGGGCGCTCATTGCGGGATCCTCCCGACGCTCTGGTTGCTCACGGTCCGCCCGGTGAGGGCGGCTTCGGTCGGATCGCACGCCACTGCCCGCCAGTTCGGGTTCTCGGCCGTCATGATCCGCTCAAGCGTGCACATCCGCTCGTCGAGGCGGCGGGCGAGATCGTGCAGGTCGTCCAGCAACCGTTCGTCCTCATGCGTCAGCGTCGCCGCGGTCTTCCACCGCGTGATGTAGTGAAAGATCAGCCACGGCAGGCCGATGAACAGCGTGCCGAACACCATGATGATGGCGATTACCTTCGGAATATCCTCGACCACTTACCCCTCCTGTCCGCTGCCCGCGCTGCGGCGGGCCTTGAGCGCTTCGAGCTCGGCTTCGACCTTCTCGGCGTTCCTGAGCTCCTGGATCTCCTCCTCGAGGCTCTTGGGCGCCGCGCCGAG
>DASVVY010000010.1:0-4484 GCA_036386335.1 Allosphingosinicella sp.
TCCATCGGCTACCGCGCAATGGCGCGCTGTGCGTTTCGGGAAATCAGCTGCCATGATGAGATATAGCGATCTGCGAGATTGGAGTACCGCGTTGTCAAATGCGGAGGTCACGATCCCGTTCACGTTAATCGCCTGTGAGAATGCACAGGGGGAGCTGTTGATGCTGAAGCGCTACAAGCCGCCTTTCGTCGACATGTGGAATTTCCTGGGCGGCAAAATCGAGCCCGACGAGCGCCCCGATGCATCTGCTCGCCGCGAGCTGCTCGAAGAGCTGGGTCGCGCCGTGGCGCCGCGAGCACTCAAGTATCGCGGCGTTGCCTTTTGGCCTGAGACAGCGGATCACGAGGTGCGTTACAGAGGAATGCACCTTTTCTACGCAAGATTGCCGGCCAAGGTTCATTCGACTGGGCAGCTTGCGCTCTTGGACGAGGGCGTGACCGCTTGGCTTCCAAAGGACTTGTTGGCTCGCGGCGACGATTTCGAGGCAGTCCCCAATTTCGGCGTGTTGTACCCGATCATGGTGGAAGCACCTGACAATGCCCCACAAGCCGTGTTCCACTGGACGAACAAGGCTGGGCACTATGAGTCGGCTTCGAGGCCGATCAGGCCCGACTATTCACACCCGTCGAGCTTTCCGCCTGGCAACGCCAAGGTGCCAGTAAGCGCCTTGACTGGCCCGCCGGACACCTTTTGAAGTTTGACTCGGCACGGGTTGGGGACGGCGGAGAAACCGGGCGGCGATCCGTCCCGGCCCTTGCGCCATCCCTGCCAATCTCCTGTGAAGCGTCGCCGCCCCTTCCGGCTGGGGTAATGGCCGACTGTTCAGTGAGGCACCTCAGCTAGGCGCGTTGGCCGGCGTCGATCGCGGCGGATAGTGGGGAGCGCCTGCATTTCCCTTTGGGCGATCCCTGCGGCCACTTTTGACTAATTCCGGTCACCGTCCCCAGCCCGTGGCGAGGCGGGGCGGCGCCGAAGCGCCACCCCGAAGGAAACAGCCGTAGACGTTAGGCCGCTTCCTGCAGCATTACGGGCGGCACGTCGCCGTCCGCTTCCTTGCCGCTCCCTTTCCTCCGATGCGAGGACCCGCGGCCGACGCATGCTTCTCCTTCCGGTGCGATTGACGCCGGCGGAGCGATTTCCCCGCCACTATGCTCCTCCGCACCGGAGCCGACTTCAGCCGTATCGGACGCATCCTCGCTCGGACCCTCCCACGGAGGACTTTCGTCCGGGACATTCGCCGCTGCTTCCGGCGCCGCGGCGAACCGCATCGCATCAGGCACCCATGCGAGCGCCCGCTCCTTCACGTCGGCTGCAGCGACGTCCCCGGCGAAGATGCGCTCGGCCGCATCGCTGAGCTCCGCCTTCTTCGACTTCGAATAGCCGCAGGCAAAGGCGGCGCCGCCGATCTCCTCCAAGGCGGAGAGGGTCACGCTCTTCGGCACCCGGTCGAAGAAGTTGGCGCCGGTCGGCCGCCACCATTTGGCGACATCGATCCCGAGCAGGTGCCCGAGATGATCGTGGAAGGGACACGCCCGGCCAGCGGGCAGGTTGATGCTCGCGTCGAGCGTTCGCGCGACCGCATGGCCGAGCCAAGCCGTCCTCGCTTGGTCGGGAAGGGCCCGGAAGGCGTCGAACTGGCCGGCGCGCGTATCCGCCGCCGTCCAGCTGCGGTCGAGCGCCTCGGCCGCCGCCACACGGGCGCGGGTCGCCGCCGCGTCCGGCGTCTTGAAGCCGAACACCGGGGCGTGGGGTGGCAGCGCGACGAGCGACGATCCGCTCTTCCCCGACGAGTAGCCCGCCTCGCGGTCGATCATCAGGAAGATGGCAAGGTCCAGCGCCAGCGCCGGATCGGCCGCCACATGGACGGCGAGGATGTCGCGCCGCTGGATCGCGAGCTCGTCGGCGAGCGCTTGCGAGAGCGTCACCTCCTTGCTGGGCGGCGCTGCTACGACGATCGGACCGTCCTGAGAGTCCGCGCCCGCGTCGGTGGTGCCGGGTTCGTTCGGCTCCTCGGGCTCGTCAGACGGCCCGACGTAATAGCTCGTGTCGAGGCGCGGCTGGCCGGCCTCGTCGACCAGCAGGAAGGTGCCGATGCGGGGCTTCAGCTCTTCGGGAATCACCGGCGGCTTGTCCGTGATCGCCTCGATCTGGGCGCCGATTTCCCGCACCCGCGCTTCGGCAGCCTCGCGCGCTTCGTCGGTGGTCTCCTCGTCTTCGATCTGGCCGATCAGCTCCTGGGTCTCGGCTTCGAGCGCCTCCACCTCGGCGCTCTCCTCGTAGGACAGGGGCGGTGTCTCGAGCTGCACCCGCTGCAGGCCGCGGGTGACCTCGTAGCCGGCCCAGCTCTCCAGCGTCGGCCGCACGAAGGCGAGTCCCGACGAAGCGGCCGTCTCGGCGGCGAGCGCCTCCAGCTTCTCGGTCGCGAGCCGCTCCAGCAGGGCGATGTCGAGCCAGCGCGCGCCATTCTCGTCCGAGAACAGATCGCGCTCGATCCGCCCCCCGGCCGCGGCATAGGCCTCTTCGCCGACGAACCTCGCCCGACGGTCGCTCGCGCTCACCGTCGCCTGGGTCATCATCCGGCGGATACTGTCGGGGTGCTGGGCCATGTAGCTCCGGCTCACCTGCTCGAACACGAACGCCTGCCGCTCCTGGTCGGGGGTCGCGGCATAAGCCTTGGCGACGTCGAGCGTGATCTCGCCGGCGCCAAGCGCGTCGAAAACGACGGGCGCGAGGCTCGCCAGCCGCAGCCGCCCCTCGGCAAAGCGCACGGTGAGCCCGAACCGCCGGGCGATGCCCTCGACGTCGGCGCCCTGCTCGATGAGCTGCTGGAAGGCCAGGCACTCGTCGGCCGGGTTCATGGCGAGCCGCTGGAAGTTCTCGGCCAATCCGGCCTCCTGCGCCGCGGCCGGCCCGCTGTCGATTACGAGGCAGCAAACCTCGTGGTCGGTCCCCAGCTTTCCTTCTTCCGCGAGACTGGCGAGCGCCCGGAATCGGCGCCCGCCCGCTTCGACGGAGAAGCGACCCTTCGGCTTCTTCGCGGGGGCAACCACGAGGTTCTGCAGGAGCCCCCGCGCCTCGATGTCCGCCTTCAGCTGAAGGTCGGCCTGGTCATCGGTGGTCCGCCGCACGTTGCGCGGCGACGGCATCAGCTTGTTGAGAGGTATCGTCCTGATCATGACAGGTCTCCGGATGAGAGCCGGTGCGGCCTTTCCGCACTCCGTCGCTCAATCGGCGACCGCCTTCTCTCCTCTTCCTTTTGCCAACCTGCCTTGGGGAAGCACGTCCCGGATTTTCGGGAGCCAACGATCCTAGACAGAGGCGCGGAGGAATGTGTGCTTACGCCCGATTCGCTTCACCCGCTCCAGCCCTTCGGAACTCAGCCGCTTTTTCGACTGTTGGAGTTGCGATGCGCCGCATCTCCGTTCTCCTTGCCGCGACCCTCGCGATCGCCGGCTGCGCGGGCGACCGCGGCCGCCGCGATTCAGGGCCGGAGTTCGCCGGACGGACGATGCGCGTGGTTGCCGCCGACGGCCGGGTCACGACCCTGCGGTTCCGGCGCGGCGGCACCGTCCTGGCACGCTTCGATGGACGGGAAAGCGCCGGCCGGTGGGCCCTTCAGCGCCGAGAGCTCTGCTTCACCTGGGCGCGCGGGTTCCGGGAGTGCTGGCCCTACCGCGACCGGTTCGAGCGCGGCCGCACCGTCGCCCTTACGAGCGACCGGGGCAACCGCGTCCGCGTCACATTGGAATAGCCGCTAGGAGGGGGTAATCCCGCCGGGCACCGCTTCCTTGTGGGCCCGCTCCAACGCCTCGACGAGCGCCGCCTGGCAATTCTCCAATGCGCCCTCGTCGGCGGAGCGGATGACGAAGTTCGCGCCGGTCCCGCTCGGGCCAAAGAAGGGATAGCTGCCGATCTGGCACCCCTCGTGCTCGGCCTCGATGGCCCGGAGTATCTCGGCGACCTCGCTCTCAGGGGTGTGACTGCCGACGATTCGCGAGAGCAGCGGCCGGCCGCCCTCCAGCTTGCCGTCCAGGGTCTCCAGCATCTGCGCGGCGATGTGGGGCACGCCGGCCAGGATGAAGATGTTGCCGACGCGGATCCCAGGAGCTCCGAAATGGCGGTTCTCGATCAGTTCGGCCCCTTGCGGCACGCGCGCCATGCGCAGCCGCGCGGGGTTGAGGCCGCCGCGGGTCACATAATAGCTTTCCAGCGCCGCCCGGGCGTCGGGGTGCTCCGTCACCGGCACTGCCAGCGCCTCGGCGATCGCGTCGACGGTGACGTCGTCATGGGTGGGGCCGATGCCGCCGGTGGTGAAGAGGTAGTCGTAGCGAGCGCGAAGTGCGTTCACCGCCGACGCGATCGTCTCGATGACGTCGGGAACCACCCGCACCTCGGACAGGCGGATACCTTGGACGTTGAGCCAGCGGCCGATCGGCGCGATGTTCCTGTCCTGGGTGCGGCCGGAGAGGATCTCGTCGCCGATG
>DASVVY010000011.1:0-9044 GCA_036386335.1 Allosphingosinicella sp.
CCGGCCGGCTCGACGAGGCGGATGTGGAGCTCGCGCAGCTGCTTGGGCGTGACCTCGGAAGGGGCGCCCATCATCAGGTCCTCGGCCTTCTGCGTCATCGGGAAGAGGATCACCTCGCGAATGTTCGGCTCGTCGGCGAGCTGCATGACGATGCGGTCGATGCCGGGCGCGGAGCCGCCGTGCGGCGGCGCCCCATATTTGAAGGCGTTGATCATCCCGGTGAAGTTCCGGTCGACATCCTCGGGCGTGTAGCCGGCGATCTCGAAGGCCTTGTACATGATGTCGGGCCGGTGGTTCCGGATCGCGCCCGAGCTCAGCTCCACGCCGTTGCAGACGATGTCGTACTGGTAAGCGTGGATGTGGAGCGGATCCTTCGTCTCAAGCGCCTTAAGCTCGCCCTGCGGCATCGAGAACGGGTTGTGAGAGAAGTCGACCTTCTTCGCCTCCTCGTCATATTCGAACATGGGGAAATCGACGATCCAGCAGAATTCGAAGCGGCTCTTGTCGATCAGGTCGAGCAGCTCTGCGGTGCGGGTGCGGGCGGCGCCGGCTAGCTTCGCGGCCTGCGATTCCTTGCCTGCGGCGAAGAAGATGCCGTCGTCCGGGCCGAGGCCGAGTTCCCCGATCAGGCGTCGCGTCGCTTCCTCGCCATGGTTCTTGGCGATCGGCCCGCCTAGCTCGCCGCCTTTCTGGGTGATGTAGCCGAGGCCGGCATGGCCTTCCGAACGTGCCCACTCGTTCATCTCGTCGAAGAAGCGGCGGCTCTTCTCGGCCGTGTTCGGCGCCGGGATCGCCCGGACGACCCCGCCGCCCGCGACGATGCCGGCGAACAGGCCGAAGCCGGAGCCCTCGAAATGCTTCGACACGTCGGAGATCAGGATCGGGTTCCTGAGGTCGGGCTTGTCGGAGCCGTATTTCAGCATCGCCTCACGGAAAGGGATTCGCGGGAAGCTCCCCGCCGCGGTGACCGACCGTCCCTGCGCGAACTCCTCGAACACACCGGCGAGGACCGGCTCGATCGCGGCGAACACGTCCTCCTGGGTGACGTAGCTCATCTCGAAGTCGAGCTGGTAGAATTCGCCGGGCGAGCGGTCGGCGCGGGCGTCCTCGTCGCGGAAGCAGGGGGCGATCTGGAAATAGCGGTCGAAGCCGGCCACCATGATCAGCTGCTTGAACATCTGCGGTGCCTGCGGGAGCGCATAGAACTTGCCCGGATGGACCCGGCTCGGCACCAGATAGTCGCGCGCGCCCTCGGGGCTCGAGGCGGTGAGGATCGGCGTCTGGAACTCGGTGAACCCCTGGTCGACCATTCGCCGCCGGATCGAGGCGATCACCTGGCTCCTCAGCACGATGTTGCGGTGCAGCCGCTCGCGACGGAGATCGAGGAAGCGGTAGCGGAGGCGGATGTCTTCGGGGTACTCGGCCTCGCCGGCGACGGGCAGCGGCAGCTCCTCGGCGGAGGATTGGACCGTCACCGCGTCGGCGGAGACCTCGATCTCGCCGGTCGGCAGGTTCGAGTTCGTCGCCTCGGGCCCGCGGGCGACGACGTCCCCCTCGATCGTGACCACCGACTCCAGCCGCAGGTGCTCGAGAATCTTGAGCGGCTCGCTGTTCGCTTTGGCGACGATCTGGGTGATGCCGTAATGGTCGCGCAGGTCGACGAACAACACGCCGCCATGGTCGCGCTTCCTGTGGACCCAGCCCGAAACCTTCACCCGCTGGCCGACGTCCGAGGCGCGGAGCTGTCCGCAATTATGAGTCCGGTAGGCGTGCATCGCGGCCGCTGGCTTTCGAATATCGGGTTTACGAGAACGGCCCGGCGCTTCGCGGCCAAGGCTTGCTTTGTCAAGCGCACAGGCCGCCGCTATGAGGCGGCGCAATGCAGATCCACCCGCTGATCACCGATACCGAGTCGCTTAAGTCCCTGTGCGAGCGCCTGTCCCGGTCCCCGGTCGTCGCAGTCGACACCGAGGTCATGCGCGAGAACACCTATTGGCCCGACCTCTGCCTGATCCAGATCGGCGATACCGAGGAAGCCGCGGCCGTGGACCCGAAGGCGCCCGGCCTCGATATGTCGCCGCTGCTCGACCTCCTCGTCGACAATGAGGAGGTGCTCAAGGTCTTCCACGCCGGCGGCCAGGACATCGAGATCATCTACAACCTGACCGGGCGCACCCCGCACCCGCTGTTCGACACCCAGATCGCCGCGATGGCGCTCGGCCTTGGGGAGCAGGTCGGCTATTCGAATCTGGTCGAGAGCCTCGTCGGCACTTCGCTCGACAAAGGCGCGCGCTTCACCGACTGGGCGCGGCGGCCGCTCGATAGGCGCCAGATCGACTATGCGATCGGCGACGTCACCCACCTCGCCACCCTCTTCCCGAAGATGCTGGAGCGGCTGCGGCGCACCGGCCGCGGCGCCTGGCTCGACGAGGAGATGGAGCGGCTCGCCGACCCCGCCAATTACGAGAACGACCCGGAGCTTGCCTGGAAGCGGGTGCGGATATCGAGCCGCAAGCCGGACGTGCTCGGCCGGCTGAAGGCGGCCGCCGCGTGGCGCGAGCAGGAAGCGGCCGGCAAGAACCTGCCGCGCGGTCGGATCATGAAGGACGAGACGCTCGCCGACGTCGCGTCGCACCCGCCCTCCACCCAGGAGGCGCTGGCGCGGGTGCGCGGGCTCTCCCCGGCCTGGGGCTCGAACGACATCGGCGCGCGGCTGATGGCGGCGCTGAACTCGGCCGAACCGCTTGCCGCGGACGAGCTCCCCGCCCGCGAGGACCGGCCCGGCCTCGGCAAGGAAGGCGCACTGGTTGCGGACCTTCTCAAGCTGCTGCTCAAGATCCGGGCGCGCGAGACGAACGTCGCCGCGCGGCTGATCGCCCGCTCCGATGAGCTCGAACTGCTCGCCGCCGGCCGCCGCCACGGGCTTTCGATTCTCGAAGGGTGGCGATTCGAGCAGTTCGGGCGCGATGCGCTGGATCTCGTCGAGGGGCGCCTCGCCTTTGCCGTCAGGGGCGGCAAGCTGCTAATGACGCGAACCGAGATCGGCGGCTAGGCGAGGGCCAGCTCCGAGCGGCAGGCGAGCGCCGTCGCGAGCTTCTTGAGGCGCCGCGCGACGGCTTCGCCATAAAGGGCTTCGTCCCTCCGCCGCAGCGTCAGCCGGACGACGTCGCCCTCGCGGGACAGCGAGCTGCGCTCGAGCGCCGCGGGCAGGCCCGCGCTCAGCCGCTGGCCGAGGCGCATGGCGAGCCCCCAGAGCGATGCCCGCTCCAGTGCGCGCGGCGTGCAGAGGGCTGCGATGCCCTGGTCCGGAAAGTCGCGGCCGCCGCCGAAGTTCGAGAAAAGGGCCTGTGCGATCATCACCCGCCCGCAGGCGTCGACGCCCACCCAATTGCCGTGGAGCGCCATGTCGACGCCGCGTTCGGCGCGGAAATCGGGATGGGCGGCCCAGGACACGTCCGCAAGCAGGCAGGCGGCGAGGCGGAGGCGCGCGTGGCCGGGAGGATCGGCGAAGACCGGCGCGATCCAGCGGTCGAGCAGGTCGCCATG
The DNA here is from genome assembly GCA_036386335.1 of Allosphingosinicella sp. GTDB lineage: Bacteria > Pseudomonadota > Alphaproteobacteria > Sphingomonadales > Sphingomonadaceae > Allosphingosinicella. The sequence continues at coordinate 3,547 of DASVVY010000011.1, forward strand.
CTCGCCGAAGCGGCTGAGGCCCCGCCCCGCCTCCCGCGCCGCCTCGAGCAAAGGATCGGCACGGCGCTCCTCCGGCGGCAGTTCGTGGTAGAGGAGCCCCTCGCGGATGCCGAAGCTGGAGACGATAAGCTCGCTCGGCCCGAGCTCGTCGACGAGCGCGGAGAGGACCAGCTTGGCGCTGGGCAGCGTCGGGATGCGCGACGCGGTAAGCATGGCGATGCTCTTCGGATTGGCGCGGTCGAGCCTGGCGATGCTCTTGCGCAGCTCCACCGGCCGCTCCGGCGGCATGCAGTAATGGTGGGTGATCGGCAGCGGATAGTTGGTGGAGATGATGTCGAGACGCGCCAGCGCCCGCCAGGAGCCGCCGACCATGTAGAAGGGCCGCCCCCTCCCCCGCTCCCCCAGCCCCGACTCGGCGAGCGCTTCACGGAGCCGGCGGCGGACATCGGCCTCGGCGGCCGGATCGTCGGCGCGGATGCGCAGGACGCCGAGCGGGAGCGAAATCGGCGTGCGCACCGCCGCGTCTGCGACTTCCGCCAGTTCGAGGCTGCCGCCACCAAGGTCCCCGACGATGCCGTCCGCATCGGGGATGCCGGCAAGGACGCCTTCGCCGGCGAGCGTCCCCTCCATTTCCCCGGAGATGACCTGCGGCTGGAACCCCATTGCGCGCAACTGATCGAGGAACTGCGGCCCGTTCGAGGCGTCGCGCACCGCCGCGGTGGCGAGCACGCGCGGCTCGGCGACGCCCATCTCGTCGATCAGCAGACGGAAACGCCGGAGCGCGGTGATCGCCCGCGCCTGCGACGCGGAGTCCAGGGCGCCGGTCTCCGCCAGGCCCTGCCCGAGCCCCGCCAGCACCTTTTCGTTGAAGATGACGGAGGGAATCCGTCGGGAGCCGGAATAGACGACCAGGCGGACCGAGTTGGAGCCGATGTCGACGATCGCGGTGGAGGTTTGATCGGGCACGCGAATCGCTCCTCAGCCGCCGCGCCGGAAGCGCAGCTTCGGCACCGATCCGCTGTTGCGAAGCGCCGCACCTCGCCCTGAAAGGGACGGATTGGTCATGAAATAGCGGTGGAGATTGAAAGGCTTGTCGCCATCAGGTCGCACGCGTTCGTAACTCCCGTCGGCGTCGAGGCGCCAGCTCTGCTCGTTGTCGATGAGGTTCGCGACCATCACCTGGTCGAGCACCTGAGCGTGGACGGTGGGGTTCTCGATCGGCAGCATATATTCGATCCGCCGGTCGAAGTTGCGCGGCATCCAGTCGGCCGAGCTGATGTAGACGCGGGCGTTGCGGTTGGGCAGCTCGCCGCCATTGCCGAAGCACCAGATGCGGCTGTGCTCGAGGAATCGGCCGACGATCGACTTGACGCGGATGTTCTCGGAGAGGCCGGGGACGCCGGGCCTCAGGCAGCAGATGCCGCGGACGACGAGGTCGACCTGCACGCCCGCCTCGCTCGCCTCGTACAGCCGGTCGATGATCACCGGGTCGACGATCGCGTTCATCTTCGCCCAGATCTCGCCGGGCCTGCCGGCGCGGGCGTTCGCCGTTTCCGCCTCGATCAGCCGCGAAAGCTCCTCGCGCAGCTGGTGCGGCGACATGACCAGCAGCTCCAGCGCCTGCGGCTCGACATAGCCGGTGATGTAGTTGAACAGCTGCGCGACGTCGCGGCCTACCCGCGGGTCGGCGGTGAAGAAGCTGAGGTCGGTGTAGATACGTGCGGTCAACGGATGATAGTTGCCGGTCCCCAGGTGGCAGTAGGTCCGGTACCCCTTCCCTTCCCGCCGCACGACCATCGAGACCTTCGCGTGGGTCTTCCAGTCGATGAAGCCGTAGACGACCTGGACGCCGGCGCGCTCAAGGGCGCTTGCCCAGAGGAGGTTCTGCTCCTCGTCGAAGCGGGCCTTGAGCTCGACCACCGCGGTCACCGACTTGCCCGCCTCGGCGGCGTCGATCAGCGCGCGGATCACCGCCGATTGCTTGCCCGCGCGATAGAGCGTCTGCTTGACCGCCACCACGTCGGGGTCCGCGGCGGCCTGCTTGAGGAACTCGACCACCACCTCGAAGCTCTCATAGGGGTGGTGGACGACGATGTCCTTCGACTGGATCGCCGCGAAGCAGTCGCCGCCATGCTCCCGGATGCGCTCCGGGAAGCGCGGCGTGAACGCGCCGAACTTGAGGTCCGGCCGGTCTTCCCCATAGAGCGCGTCGAGATCGGCTATGCCGAGGAAGCCGGTCGATTCGCTGACGATCGCCTCCTTCGCGCCGAGCCCCTCCCTGACGAGGGCGACAAGCTCGTGGGGCATCTCCGCTGCGAACTTGACGCGAATGACGCGGCCGCGGCGGCGCCGCTTGATCGCGCTGCGGAAGTAGCGGACCAGGTCCTCCGCTTCCTCCTCGATCTCGATGTCGCTGTCGCGGATCACGCGGAAGGCGCCGCCGCCGAGCAGCGCGTAGCCCGGAAAGAGGTGGCCGATGTTGCGGCGGATCAGGGTCTCGACCGCCATATACCGCGCCGCCTCGCCGGGCAGGCGGATGAAGCGCGGCAGGGTGCCCGGAACCATCAGCAGCTCGCGGATCGGCTCGCCGTCGGACCGGCGCCTGAGGTCGAAGATCAGCGAGAATCCGCGATTGGGGATGAAGGGAAAGGGATGGGCCGGGTCGATCGCCTGCGGCGTCAGCACCGGGAAGATCTGCTCGTGGAAGTGGCGGTCGAGCCATGCGGAGGTCTCCGCGTCGAGGTTGCCGCCGCCGATCACCGCCACGCCGGCGTCCGCCAGCGCCTGGCGCAGCTCGGCCCACACCTGCTGCTGGCTGGCGGTGAGCGCATCCGATTCGCGCTCGATCGCGGCGAGCTGCTGGGCGGGCGTCATGCCGTCGGACGAGCGCTCCTCGACGCCGAGCAGCTGGTGGCCCTTGAGCCCCGCCACCCGCACCATGAAGAATTCGTCGAGATTGTTGCCCGAGATGGAGAGGAAGCGCAGCCGCTCCAGCAGCGGATGCGCCGCGTTGCACGCCTCCTCGAGCACCCGGCGATTGAAGGCGAGCCAGGAGAGCTCACGGTTGAAGTAGCGCGGCTGCGGCGCCACCTGGGCGCCGCGGTCCTTCTCGTCGCCGGGGGCCGCGTGGGCGGGGCTGTCCATCAGCCCTGGTGCCTCGCCCGCCGGATCATGCCGCTCTCCGTCAGCGCCCGCCGCGCCATCGCCACCGTCATCCGCCGGTGGTGGGACAAAGCCGCCCGGTCGAGCGCCTCCACCGCCTGCTGGATGGCCACGTAGCTCCGCTCGATCCGCGGGACGAGGTAATCGGGCACCTCGGGCGGCACCGCCACCCCGCGGTCGCCGAGCAGCTTTGCAAGCAGGCTGCCGATCAGCGCATCGTCGGGTTCGCCGATCGCCACCTGCGGCGTCGCGGCGAGGCGCGAGCGCAGGTCCGGCAGATTCACCGCCCAAGCGGGCGCCGGCATGGCCGCGACGATGAGCAGCGGCCGCCTCGACTCCTGCGCCTCGTTCCAGGCGTGGAAGATGCGTTCCTCCTCATGCGCCTCGGCATCGTCGAACAGGCGCCCGCCGGTCTTGCGCACGAAGATGCGCCCCAGCAGGCTCCGACCCGACTTGCGCGGCCCGGTCAGCAGAGTCGCCATCACCGGCCAGGTCGACCAGCGCTTCAGATGGTCGAACGCGGTTCGGTTCGCGTCGGAGATGAGGAAATCCTCGTCACGGTCGCCCACCGGCCAGTCGAGCGGCAGCGCGATCTGGGGCACCTCAGCCGCCTCCGCCCCTGGAGATGCGCAAGGTGGTGCCGGCCGCCTGCACCGTCCAGCCCTGCGCCTGCAGCGCCGCCTGCAGCGACCCCGGGTCTCCGGTGTAGGTGACCCGCATCACCGAGGTGCCGCCGAGCGCGAGGCTGGTCGTGACGGCCGAGGTGACGCCGCTGATCCGGCTGACCGAGAGCTCCGCCTGGCTGACCGACGCCGCGTCGGGAGTCGCGACCTGGATGCTGAACGACGTCGCCGTGCCGAGTTGCGTCGGAGTGAGCGGCTCGCCGGCGGTCGGCGTCGCGCCGCCGCTCTCCACCACTTCGGGCTCCTCGGAGAACTCCTCGATGGGCGGCGGCTCGGGAACGATCAACGAGGGATCGGGGGTAAGCATGCCCGCGGCGAGCGCCTGCGCGTAGAGCGCGTCCAGCCGGCGCACGCCCTCGTCCATCAGCCGCGGAATCGAGGCGCTGTTCTCGACCCGCAGGGTGAACCAGCCGAGCAGGCGGTTGTCGGGGCCGTGGCGGGCGGTGAAGACGCCGATCGCGGGGCCGCCCGGCCAGGTGCGCTTGAGCTGCACCTCGGGCACGATCACGTCGGCCGCGCCATATTGGTCGAGCAGGATTCGCCACCAGCCGCGCCCGGGCCGCCGGGTCTGCATGACGTTGAGGAGCAAAGGGTCGATTCCCGATCCGCTGGTGCGGACATAGTCGACCGGGCTGCTGCCGGTGCGGAAGCGCGCCCAAGCCTTCTGCCACTCATTGCGCGACTCGAAGCTCTGGAAGGAGGAGCCGGTCTGCATCACCGGGATAACCAGCATCGGCGCCGAGCGCGTGACGGGGCCGCTGACGCCGAGCAGCTGGCCGGTACGGGCGCGGTCGAATAGGATTCCGAGCGTGGCGATGTAGCGCCGCGGGCCGATCTGCTCCTGCTCGACGATGATCCCCGAGACCATGCCGTTGAGGGTAGAATCGGGGAGTCCCGGCGCCTCGGTGAGCGGGCGGCCGTTGGTCTTTGCCCAGAGCGCCTTCCAGCCCTTCTCCTGCGCCTGCCGCCACCCTTCCTCGCGCGCCTTGTCGGCATTGGCCGCGGTGACGTCGACCTCGATGCCGGTGATCTCGAACGTGGAGGCGCTGTCGATCGGCGGCACGCCGCGCTCGGCGCCCTCGAGCTGCGCGTAGACGGCGCCGCCGACGAGGATCGAGGCAAGCAGCGCGAGGAGGAGGGGGACGCGGCGGAAAAGCTTCACGAGCCGCCTTTTGGCGAGTTGAACGTGGAAATCCAAGCGCGATGTGGCTAGGCGCCCGGGGACAGCAGGTGGGGAGTGAATTTGAGCACCGACGAATCCTACACCTACGCCAAAGCGGGCGTTTCGATCGCGGCGGGCAATGCGCTGGTGAAGGCGATCGCGCCGCTCGCTAAGTCGACCGCCCGGCCGGGGGCCGACGCTTCGCTGGGCGGCTTCGGCGGCTTCTTCGATTTGAAGGCGGCGGGCTACCGCGACCCGCTGCTCGTCGCGGCCAACGACGGAGTCGGCACCAAGCTCAAGCTCGCCATCGAGACGGGGCGGCATGACGGCGTCGGCATCGACCTCGTCGCCATGTGCGTCAACGACCTCATCGTGCAGGGGGCCGAACCGCTCTTCTTCCTCGACTATTTCGCCACGGGGCGGCTCGAGGGCGGCATCGCCGAGCGCGTCGTCGCCAGCATCGCCGCCGGCTGCCGCGACGCCGGCTGCGC
>DASVVY010000012.1:0-31426 GCA_036386335.1 Allosphingosinicella sp.
GAGCGAGGGCGCGATGGACGCGTCCAACCTGCTGAAGCCCGCGCTGGCGCGGGGCGAGCTTCACTGCATCGGCGCGACCACGCTCGACGAGTACAGGAAGCATGTCGAGAAGGACCCGGCGCTGCAGCGGCGGTTCCAGCCCGTGTTCATCGGCGAGCCGACGGTCGAGGACACGATCTCGATCCTGCGGGGCCTCAAGGAGAAATACGAGCTGCACCACGGGGTGAGGATCACCGACGGCGCTTTGGTGTCGGCGGCGACGCTCTCCAACCGCTACATCACCGACCGCTTCCTTCCCGACAAGGCGATCGACCTGATGGACGAGGCGGCCTCGCGCCTCAGGATGGAGGTCGAGTCGAAGCCCGAGGAGATCGAGACGCTCGACCGCCGCATCATCCAGCTCAAGATCGAGCGGGAGGCGCTCAAGAAGGAGAAGGACCGCGCCTCGCAGGAGCGGCTGGTCGCGCTCGAGGAGGAGCTTGCCAATCTCGAGCAGCAGTCCTCGGAGCTCACCCAGCGCTGGCAGGCGGAGAAGGAGAAGCTCGCCGGCGAGGCCAAGATCAAGGAGGAGCTGGACCGCGCCCGGCTCGAGCTCGAGCAGGCGCAGCGGGCGGGCGACCTCGCCAAGGCGGGGGAGCTCGCCTATGGCCGCATCCCCCAGCTCGAGAAGCAGCTCGCCGAAGTCGAGGCCGCCAGCGCGACCGCGATGTTGCGCGAGGAAGTGACCAGCGAGGACATTGCAGGGGTCGTCGCGCGATGGACCGGCATTCCGGTCGAGCGGATGCTGGAGGGCGAGCGGGAGAAGCTGCTCCAGATGGAGGCGCAGATCGGCAAGCGGGTGATCGGCCAGAGCCAGGCTGTGGCGGCGGTGTCGCGCGCGATCCGGAGGGCGCGGGCGGGCCTGCAGGACCCGAACCGGCCGCTCGGCTCCTTCCTGTTCCTCGGCCCCACCGGGGTGGGCAAGACCGAGCTCACCAAGGCACTGGCCGAATTCCTGTTCGACGATGCGACCGCGATGGTGCGGATCGACATGTCGGAATTCATCGAGAAGCACAGCGTCGCCCGGCTGATCGGCGCCCCTCCGGGCTATGTCGGCTATGAGGAAGGCGGCGTGCTGACCGAGGCGGTGCGACGGCGGCCCTACCAGGTCGTGCTGTTCGACGAGGTGGAAAAGGCGCACAGCGACGTCTTCAACGTGCTCCTCCAGGTGCTGGACGACGGCCGGCTGACCGACGGCCAGGGGCGGACGGTCGACTTCACCAACACGATCATCATCCTGACCTCGAACCTGGGGAGCCAGTACCTCTCCAGCCTGACCGACGACGAGAGCGTCGAGAAGGTCGAGCCGCAGGTGATGGAGATCGTGCGCGGCCATTTCCGGCCCGAATTCCTCAACCGGCTGGACGAGATCATCCTGTTCCACCGGCTGGCCGCCGAGCATATGGGGCCGATCGTAGACATCCAGATGGGCCGCCTCGGCAAGCTGCTCGCCGACCGCAAGATCCGGGTCGAGCTAAGCGACGGCGCCCGCGCGTGGCTGGGCCGGGTCGGCTACGACCCCGTCTACGGCGCGCGACCGCTGAAGCGGGCGGTGCAGAAATACCTGCAGGATCCGCTTGCCGACGCGATCCTGCGCGGCGAAATCCGCGACGGCCAGACGGTTGCGGTCGAGGAGGGCGAGGGCGCGCTCGTCCTCAGCACCGGCGAGCGGCTGAAAGCCGCCTAAGGCTCGATCGGATACCCCATCCGCTCCGCCCAGGGCGCGAGAATCGGCAGCACGGGCGCCATGTGCTGCCGGTATCGCTCCCAGCGCCCGGCGGAGCGGCGGTAGATGGGCTCGGTGACCTGCGAGTAGCTCGCCGTGCGGATATGGTCGCGCTTGGCGGCGCTGCCGCGGTTGTCGAGCACCTTCGGGTCCCACGGGATGTCGAGGAAGTCGAGCAGCGGGCGCATCTCGCCCTCGAGATCCTCGACCATGCGCTCGTAGCGGATGCGGTGGACGTCGATCGGCAGCAGCTCCGTCGCCCGAGTCCACGCTTCGAACACGGCGTCGTAGGTGCGCGCCGCCTCCTCGAGGTCGACGAAGCTGCGCATGCCGCGGTTGAGCTGGAAGTTGGACATGAAGCAGCTCAGCACCGAATCGCAGGGGTGGCGCTCGACGAAGATCACCTTCGCGTCGGGAAAGATGCGGTGGATGAGCGGCATGTGGGTCATGTGGAGCGGATATTTGTCCACGACCCGCTGGCCTTGGGCAGGGGGCGAAATCGCCTCGAGCGCCTCGAAATAGCCGCGGCGGAGGGCCGTCGCCTCCTCCCGCGCCAGGCTCGCCAGCCGTTCCTCCTGCCCCAAGGCAAGCTGGACCTGCCGCAGCACCGGCATCTCCTCGAGCACGTGGAGTTCCGGCATGTTCATCAGCAGGGTGTCGAGGAGCGTGGTTCCGGACCGTGGAAAGCCGACAATGAAAATTGGCGAGGGCGGCACCGGCTCCAGCTCCACCGGGTTCCAGCTCGCCACCCACTCTTGGGTCAGCAGCGCCACGCTCGCATTGACCTCGTCGCGGTAGCTCGGCCCCTCCAGCGGACCCTTCGCCGCCAGCGCGGCGCGGTTCATCTCCGTGAACTGGGCGAAGGCGCGGTCGCCGTCTCCGAGGCGGTCGGTCAGTTCGGCGATCAGCTGCGCGCGGCGGATCGGGTTGATCGATTCCGGCGTCTGCTCCGCAGCGGCGAGCGCTTCCTCGAACTTCTCTTGCCGGCGGAGCGCCCAGGCATGGATGAAACCGAGCTCCGCCTCGGTGACGCCGCGGCGCTGCGCCTCTTCGACCAGCGCGGCCAGTTCCTCCACGCGGTTGCGGTTCTCGAGCAGCAGTCCGAGCTCGAGATAGGCCTGGGTGAAGCCGGCGCTGAGCCGGATCGCCGCACGAAACGCGGCCTCGGCCGCCTCGAAGTTGCGGATGGACGATTCGGCGAGGCCGAGCTCGGAGAGGATGTCGGGATCGTCCGGCGCCAGCCGCGCCGCCTCCCGCATCACCGCGGCGCGGAGCTCGTTCTCCTCCAGCCCGGCGAGGACCTCCGAGAGGTTCAGGTACATGCGCGGGATATCCGGGCGGAGCATGATCGCCCGCTGAAACGCCTCGCGGGCCGCCTTCAGGTCGTGCTGCGCAGCGCGGACATTGCCGAGGTTGTTCCAGCTTTCGAAATCCTGCGGAGCCGCCGCCAGCACCTGCTCGTAGGCGCGCGCCGCCTCGTCATGCCGCCCCTGTTTGTGGCGGGCGAAGGCGAGCACCCGCAGCAGCTTGAGATCGCCGCCGGGCGCCGCCACCGCCGCCGCTTCGTCCACATCTCCGGCGGCGAGCAGCGCGGTCGCCAGGTTGATCCGGGCGGCGCGATTGGCGGGCGCGGCCGCCAGCAAGCGCCGGTTGAACGCCATCGCTGCCGCTTCGTCGCGCACCTGCCCCGCCAGCAGCGCCGCGAATTCGAGCAGAGGCGCCGACTTCGGCTCGTGCAGCAGCGCCTGCTCCACCGCCGCGCGCGCGCCGGCGAGGTCGCCGCGGCGCAGCCGCTCGAGCGCGGGCATGAGGTTGGCCGGCGGAGCGGCGGGACGAGTGCTCATTCGGTGGGTCTCGCAATGTCGAAGGCGACGGTGAGCCTCTCGCCCTCGGTGAAGGGCACGGTCCCGTGCCACATCGTGGAGGGGAAGAGGACGAGCCGCCCGGGCTTGGGCTCGATGGTTCGGAACGGCGCCAGCGGAAGCCCGAGCTCGGCCTGCGGCTCGCCGAGCGTCAGCCAGCCGGCCGGCGCCGCGCCCCGCGCTTCCTCGGACGGCAAGGCGACGTAGAGCGCCGAGCTGAACCATCCCGCCGGGTGGATGTGGTTGGAATGATGGCCGCCGCCGGCCAGCCGCACAGACCAGGAGCCGGCGAAGCGGATCCGGTCCCCACGCGCGCCGCTCAGCAGCGGGTGATGCGGCTGCCGCGGCGGCAGCTGGGCGGCATGCGCCTCCACCGCTTCTACGACCGCCTGTCGGAGCGCGCGGATCTCGGGCTCGATGCGGGAGAAGAGCGGGCCGTCGGTCTGCGTGCCGCCGCGCACCGACTGTTCGAGCGGCTGCTCGCTGGCGACGTGGAGCCCGCGCAGCCGCTCGGCCAGCGCATCGAGCGACGGCAGCCGGTCCGCCAGGTCGTAGACGCCCACGAACCGCTCGTTCCCTTCGAGCCATTCCCAACGCGGATCGCCGGTCAGCCGCCACGCCGCTGACAGATAGGGGACGAGCAGGTGATCGGGATCGCGGCCGCGCCAGCTCTCGGCGAAGGCGGCCGCCTCGGCCGGGCGGCCCGCGCGGAGCAGGTGGCGCGCGTATCGAGTCGCCATCGCGACGTGCTGGATGGCGCCGAGGCGGGCGAAGAGGACGTCGGCGGCCTCGGTCTCGCCCTTTTCGGAGCGACAGACGGTCTCGAGCGCGTCGAACGAGGGATTATCGCCCGCGGCTGCGCGGGCCCGCCCGATCTCGGCCAGCGCCGCGTCGTAGAGGTCCGCCTGCACCAGCGTCTGCACGAGCGCCCGCCAGATCGCCACCTCCCGCGGGGCGACGTGCAACGCCTGCTGGTAGCTGACGGTAAAGCCGGTGCGCTCGCCCCGCATCCAGCGCAGGCGCGCCGCCGTGGCGTGGCCGTCGAGCCAGCCGGGATGCTGCCGGAGCTGGGCGTCGAGCTCGGCAATCGCGTCGTCCGTGCGCCCTTCGGCGAACTGAGCGGCGGCCAGGCCAAGGAGGACGGACGCGTCGATCGGCGCGAGCCCGTGGGCGCGGCGGAAGGCTTCGATCGCCGGCAGGCCCGCTTCGAGACGAGAGCGGGCGACGGAGTGCGCGATCAGCGGATCCGCAGGGGCCAGAGCTGCGGCTTTCTCGAATGCGCGGACGGCGGAGCCGAGATCGTCGAGCTTGCGGGTCGCGAGCCCGAGCACCTGCCACATCCGGGCGTCCCGCGGGTGGCGGCGCGCACCCGCCTCGGCAAGCGGAAGCGCCTCCGCCTCCAGCCCGCTCTTCACCGCCCGCGCGACGGCACGGAAGACGGCATCGGCATCGGCCGGATCGGCGGTGCGCAGCAGCAATGCGGCCTGGTCGGTCACAGGCCTTCCATCTCCCCGATCGCGTCCGTCGCCGCCATGATGGCGGCCACCGCCTGGCGCTCCGCGGGCGAGAGATCCGGATGCCAGGTATCCACGATCAGGATCACCCGGAGGAGCTCGGTGGGGTTCATTGCCTCATGTTCCATGGTGTCGTCGAACACCCAGGCGGCGCCCGGCTTCCACTCCCGCGTCTCGGCCCCGACGCGGAACCAGCAGCCTTCGGGGACGATCAGCGGCAGGTGGCAGACCAGGCGGGTGTTGGCGACACCCGTGTGGGGCGGGATGTGGGCGCCGGGGGCGAGCAGCGAGAACATCGCATTGGGCCCGCGCCCGGCGACTGCCGGCTGCCGGAGCTGCGGCAGCAGCGCCATCGTCGCCGGGCAGTGGCGGGCGTTCGCCTCGACCCGCTCCCCGTTTCGGACGAGGTGGATCGCCGTCCAGTCGCGGTTGCGGTTCAGCGCCGCCCATTGCCGCAGCGGCACGTCCTCCGGATACTGGATGTAGGGGACGAGCTCGGCGCGTTCGGCGGCCATCACTCGCTCGAAATCCTCGCGGATGGCATCGGTCGCCGCTTCGAGCGCGCGGAGCCAGGGAAAATCGGCGCGGTCGTGAAATTCCCGCTCGCGCAGGCCCGGATAGTGAAAGTGGGTCGGCTCGGAATGGTAGACGCGGGTGCGGCGCAGAATGTTGCTCTGGAAGCGCTCCACGCGCCGCCCCTCGGCATCGTCGAGCGCGAGGCCCGCCGCCGCCTGCGCCAGCCGTTCGGCATTGGCGGCGGTCCATGCCTCGTGCCGGCTGCGGCCGTGGGCGACCATGCCGGCGAGGTTGGGCGGGATGGCGTCCGGGGCCTGCGCCAGCGCATAGCCGTACGTCTCCCCTGATTCGGCGGAGCGCCCCATCGCTTCGAGGAGATTGGCCTTGAGCAGCAGCGGCAGGAAGCCGAGGGGATCGACGCGGAGCGCTCCGGCCACCGCTTGCAGCGCGGCCGGGAGGTCGCCGGTGGCGCGGCACATGGCGGCGAGCTTGAGCCAGGTCTCGCCGCGGCCCGCGTCGGCGGCCGTCGCCTCTTCGAGCAGGCGGCGCGCCGCCGCCCGGTCGCCCGCACCGGCGGCGCGGTCGGCCTCGGCTTCGAGCGCGGCGGCCCGATCCGCGGTTTGAGCGGCGTTGTCCACCCGCTCCGACTAGCGCGCCTTGCCCCTAAAGAAAACGGCGGGCCGAAGCCCGCCGTTCCCGTTCACCGCTGGCCCGCGACTTAGAAGTCGAGGGTGACGCCGGCGAAGATGTAGCGTCCGAGCGCGTCGTAGACGTTCGGATAGGTGTTGCCGTTGCAGTACGGCAGGGCGCAGGCGTTGACCACCGTGCTGGTGCCGTTGGTTCCGAAGATCGGCGGATCCTTGTCGAAGATGTTGTTGACGCCGAGACGGAAGTTGTAGTGGTCCCCGATCCGCGCGGTCAGCGTCAGATCGAAGTAGTTCATCGACGGCAGCTTCTCGTTGAAGGGCGCGAACGCCCCCTGGAGCGGCTCCTGATCGCTGGCGCGGTCGAGGGTGACGCCGCTGAAGTAGCGCCACTGCAGCGACAGCCCCATTCCGTCGGCCGCGTTGAAGGTCACGCGGGCCTTGTGACGCCACTCGGGGAGCGGACCGTTGTTGGCCGAGCAGACGGCGCCGTAAAGGCCGGTGCAGTCGAACGGCGTCGAGATGCCGGTGTTCGTGATGTACTTGTCGAGCCACGTCCCGGCGAAGTTGAAGCTGAGGCCGCCCATGCCGCCGAGCTCCATCGAGTAGCTGGCGCCGACGTCGATGCCCCGGGTCTTGAATCCGCCGATGTTCCGGTAGAGGTCCTCCACATACCCTTCGGCGGTGCGCCACAGCGAGCCCGTGGGATCGCGGTGAACAAGGCCGCAGAGCGTCGGGTCGAGCGTGGCGGCGCAGGTCTCGAGGATCGTGTCCTGGCCGAGCTGCTGGATTGCCTCCTTGATCCGGATGTCGAACCAGTCGACGGTCAGGGCGAAGCGCGGCAGGAAGCGCGGCTGGAGCACGACGCCGACGGTGTAGGTGTCGGCAGTCTCCGGGTCCAACGTCGGAACGCCGCCAACAAGGCCGTTATACTGACCGGCCGGGTTGCCCGCGATGTTGCCATACTGCGCGGCCGTCACGCCCATCGCCTGACAGCCGGCCAGCGAAGCGTCCGGATCGTTGCCCGAGCAGGGATCGCCGGCGCCGTTGAGCACCACCGCCCGCGGAGCGAACAGCTCCTGGATGTTGGGGGCGCGGACGGCGCGGTTGAACGCGGCGCGGATGCGGATGTCGCGGATCGGCGCGAAATCGAGGCCGATCTTGAACGTGTCGGTGCTGACCTTGCGCTGACCGAGATCGTAATCCGAGTAGCGATAGCCGAGCTCGAGCGAGAGGTTCTCGAAGAAGCTCTGCTCGACGATCGGGATGCGCATCTCGGCGAAGAACTCGCGCACGTCGAAGCTGCCGCTGGTGGACAGCGTCGGCGCGCCCTGACCGGCGAGATCGCTCGACGGGAGCAGCGAGAAGGCGGCGTCCGCCTGCAGCTCGAGGCTCTCCTTCCGGTATTCGACGCCGGCCGCGACGCCGATGCCGCCGTTCGCCCACGGCGACTGAAGGCCGTAGTGGCCGAGGTCGCCGGTCACGGAGGCGCTGACGACCGACTGCTTGTTGTTGCCGCGCAGGAACCCCGGCGTCTGCAGATAGTCGATCGCCTCCTGTGTCACCCCGCCGGTGGCGAAGATGTCGTAGGGGACGCAAGCCTGATCCGAGCCTTCGACGCGCGAGCGGCACATCGGCGTGCCGTCGGGACCCGTGACGACGTCCAGCGCGCGGGTAAGCCGCGTGATCGAGAAGTCGTTGAAGTAGGTCTGGTTGTAGTTGGTCTGGCCGAACTGGTAGTAAGCGTCGTACGACCAGGCCTCGCCGAGGTCGCCGCGCATGCCGCCGACGATGCGGAAGCTGGTGTGCTGGAGGTCGCTGAGACGGCCGCCGCCCTCGACGTTGCGGCGCAGGAACTGAGCGAAGCCGCGGTTGTACTGCTGACCCGTCGTCGGATCGGTGAAGACCAGCGGCGCGCCCGGCGACTGGGAATTCACCAGCGGATAGCCGGTCGGCAGGATCTCCGTGACCAGGTTCTCCGGCGCGCAGATGATCGCCCGCTGCTGCGCGGAGAGGAGCGGGTTGTCGCAGTTCAGGGACAGCGTGTTGCCGAAGTTGCCGGACGGCGCGATCTGCGCCAGCGTCCGGTCGTCCATGAACATGCCCTCAAGGTAGGGCTTCAGCGAATCGCTGATCTCATAATTGCCGAAGAAGCCCATCGTATAGCGCTCGTCGGGCCGCTGGAAGTAGTTGTACGGCGCGAAGTTGAACGGCGTGAAGCCGCCGATCAGCGTCCGGTTCGGCCCGATCTGGAAGAAGGTCGATGTGACCCCGGTCTCGCCGCCGAAATCCTGGAAGGCGATGATCGTGCCGTTGGCCGAGGTGGCCGAGCCGCCGCAGAAGAACAGCGGAGCGCCCTTGGTGCCGGCGCCCGGATAGGCGGCGACCTGCGCGGGGCTGCGGGCCTGCGAGGCGCAGGCGCTGAAGTCGCGCTTGTTCTGGGTGACCGGGTTCAGCTTACGGTAGCCGGCATAGGCGACGACATGGCCGCGGCCGTCGTCGAACCCGGCGCCGATCGCGACGTTGAGGTCGAGGCTGCCGCCGTCGGCGCGGTTGCCGCGGGGAACGAAGAAGCCGCGGCCGTTCAGCGCGTCGACGATGCCGGTGCTGGAGTTGTTGTTGTGCTGGTAGAAGCCGTACTGCGCATCGACGCGGACGCCTTCGAAGTCGGTGTCCATGATGAAGTTGACGACGCCGGCGACGGCGTCCGAACCGTAGACCGACGAGGCGCCGCCCGTCAGCACGTCGACGCGGTCGATGATCGCGGCCGGGATGAAGTTGATGTCCGGCGAAACCTGGGTGGAGTTCGGATCGCCCGGGACGAGCCGACGGCCGTTGATCAGCACCAGGGTGCGCTGCGAGCCGAGGCCGCGCAGGTTGACGGTCGCGGTGCCGGTGGCGCCGTTGGCGAGGTTGCCGCCCTGGTCGGCGAAGGCCTGCGGCAGCGAGTTGATGATGTCTTCCGTCCGCGTCACGCCCTGGAGCTTGATGTCCTGGCTGTTGACGACGGTGACGGGGCTGACCGAGGTCAGGTTCGGCTGGGGGATGCGCGAACCGGTGATGACGATGTCGCCGTCGTCGCCAGCATCGGGATTCGCATCCGCGGAGGTGTTCGGGTCGGCCGCTTCGACGGGGCCGGTCTGCGGCTGCGTCTGATCTTCGGCATCCTGGGCGTAAGCAGGCGCCGCGAAGCCGAGCACGCCACAAATCATGGTCGTCGCCAGCAGTTTGGTGCGAATGCGGTTGCTGTTCATTTCCGTCCCCTTGATGCGGCTCGGGCCGCGAATCTAATTGGCAGTCCCGGCGCAAAGACCGGCAAACTGCACACTGTTTATGTTATGTAACGAATCCGTGGCAATCGCCGCCTCCCGAGCGACCGGGCAATTTTCGATCTCGTGACATATTTGCCACATGCGGCGAACCCGCCCCCGCCGCGCTGTTGCTTTGACTTTGGCGATGACGCACTATTCGCGCTTCTGCACACGGGTTTGGGGCATCAATGGCAAGGCTTTCGTTCGTCGCGATCATTCTGCTCGCCGCCGCCGGGGCGGTGGGCGCCGTTTCCGCCAAGGAATCGAAGCGGGTCGATCCGCGCCGTCCCGACGTCTTCGAGGCGCTGCTGCGCTGCCGTGCGACCGCCGACGCCGCGGCCCGGCTCGCCTGCTTCGACGCGGCCGCGGCGAACTTCGAGAGCGCGGCCCAGAAGCGGGAGGTCGTGGTCATCGACCGCAAGCAGGTGCGCGAGACCAAGCGGACGCTGTTCGGCCTCGACATCCCGAAGCTTCCCTTCTTCGGCGGCGGCGACGACGACAAGGCCGACGAGGTCACCTCGATCGACGACGTGGTGGCAACGGCGCTCCAGGACGGCGACGGGCGCTGGATCGTGCGCCTGCAGGAGGGCGGCACGTGGCACCAGATCGACAACAACCCGATGGCGCTTCGCCCGCGGCCGGGCTGGAAGGTCAGGATCAAGCGCGGCGCGCTCGGCAGCTACATGATGAGCGTCAACAACCAGCCGGGCGTGCGCGTTCGCCGCACGGCCTGAGGGCCCGCGCCGGCTCCTAGCGGGGTGGACCGTCGGTCATCCGCGCGGGATCGACCCGCGCGTCCCGCCACTTCATGCTCCAGTGGAGATGCGGCCCCGTCGCCCTGCCGCTGGCGCCCACCGTGCCGATCGGATCACCCTGCCGGAGGGTTTGCCCTACACGCACGGCGGTGGTCGCAAGGTGCAGGAAGGCGCTGTTCAGCCCCATGCCGTGGTCGACGATGACGAGATTTCCTTCGAGGCTGAAGGACGGCGGCCCCGCCAGCACCACCACCCCGTCGGCAGGCGCGACCACGATCGCCCCGGCACCGGCCGCGACGTCGACGCCGGAATGAAATGAGCCGGGCTCGCCGCGATAGATGCGCTGCGATCCGAAGACCCCGCTGATCCTGCCGCGCGCCGGCCAGACGAAGCCTTGGCGCCAGCCGCCGCTGCCGCTGTCGACGGACCGGGCAGCGGCGATACGGGCCAGCTCCCCCTCGCGCATCCGCAGGAACTCCTCGGTGGACGCGGTCGGGCGGCGGGCGATGCCGATATGCTCGATCGCCCAGGCCCGCGGCGCCACCGGGACGGTGCGCTCCGCGGTGCGGCCGTCGGGGAGGCGCGCGACGAGCACGGCAGGGGCGCTCCTGTCCCGGTCGAAGCCGAGAATGAAGCTGCCGTCCGGCGCCACCGGAACCGGCTGCCCGTCGAGGCGGAGATCCGCCGTCCCCGCGGGCGCCCTGCCGCGGAGCAGCGCGCCCTGCACTGCCGCCCCCTCCAGCACGATCTCTCCGGGCGGAGGGGCGCGCACCGGCGCGGGTGGGGGTGCAGCAGGCGGAGCTGCTGGCGCGGACGGGGGGCCGGCTGGTTGGGCGGCGGCGCAGGCAGCGCCGAGCAGCGCCACGCCTGCCGTCAGCGCAATTCTCACCCCTTGGCGGCCGCCTGAACCGCGGCCTCGGGCGTGGCGTAGGCCTCCTGCCGGGCGACGCTCCAATAGCGCAGCTCGTCTAGGGGGATGCGGCGGCCCGTGACGGCGCAGACGACATGGTCGCCCGGGCTCAGCACCCGGAAGGTGCCGGGCATGTAATGGAGCTTCGCCTCGCGTTGCTTGTTCGACATCAACATAGGATTCGCCTCGGTTTCACTCCCGCTTAGGTCTCGGCCCTCTCCGCCTCAAGCCGCAAAGGCAAAGCCGGCCGCTCGACTTGCCCCTTGGGCACCATTATCGAGCCGGGGAAGGCTCCCCTCCAAATCGGCGGAAGACAGATGCAGTTTGGCTCACACTCGCGCAGCCCGCAAGCCGACCAGGAGAGGCTGCGCGCGATCCAGGCGGCGCTGGCGCGGGGCGACATGGCTGCGGCCGGGGAGGCCGCGGCGCGGGCGATGGCGCAAGGACTCGAGCACCCCCTGGTGCTGAGCCTCGCGGCGGGGCGGCTGGAAGCCGCCGGCCGGCTGAACGACGCGCTGGCGCTGCTCGTCCGGGCGAAGCGGCTCGCCCCCCAGGACGCCGGGGTGCGCAATGCGCTCGGCATCTGCCTCAGCCGCTCCGGCCGCCACGAGGAGGCGATCGGCGAATTCAGCGCCGCCGTGGCACTGGAGCCCGCCCTCGCCTCGGCCTACGCGGCACGGGCGCACGCCCGTGTCGCCCTCGCCCGCCTCAACGAGGCCCGCGGCGACTTCGAGCAGGCGCTGACGATCGAGCCGCGCAACCCCTTCGCGCTCGGCGGCCTTGCCTCGCTCGCGCTGCGGCGGGGCGACGCCGCCGAGGCGCGCCGGCTCGCGGCGGGGGCCCTCGAGATTGCGCCCGAATATCCCGACGCAGCGCTCACCCTCGCCGGAGCGTGCATCGCCGCCGGCGAGCCGGGGGCCGCCGAAGCGCAGCTGCAAGACCTGCTCGCCAGCCCTCGCCCCCAACCGCTCGAGCGCGCGATCGGAGAGGGCCTGCTCGGCGACGCCCTCGATGCGCAGGGCCGCTTCCCGGAGGCCTTTTCCGCCTACACCTCCGCCAATGCGCGGATGCGGGCGATCTACCGCCCCTCCTTCGAGGGCCGCCAGACCACCCTCGCGTTCATCCGGGACCTCGCCCGCCATCTCGAAGGCAGGCGCCTGCCGCCCCCGGCCGCCCCCGCCTCGGGCGGCCCGGCGCGGACGCACGTCTTCCTCGCGGGCTTCCCGCGGTCCGGTACCACCCTTCTCGAGCAGGTGCTGGAGGAGCATCCCGACACCGTCACCCTCGCCGAGAAGGAGTGCATGATCGACGCCGGCCGGGCGCTGATGAGCAGCCGCGACCGGTTCGACGCCCTGCTCGCGCTCCCGGACGCGCAACTGGAGCCGTACCGCGCCGCCTATTGGAAGCGGGTTGCGGAAGAAGGCGTCGACGTGCGCGATAAGGTTTTCGTCGACAAGCACCCGTTCCACTCGTTCAAGCTCCCCCTCATCGCCCGGCTGTTTCCGGAGGCGCGGATCCTCGTTGCCCGGCGCGATCCGCGCGACATCGTGCTGAGCTGCTTTCGCTACCGCTTCGAGATGACGGACCCGATGTACCAGATGCTCACGCTGGAAGGGACGGCCGAGCTGTTCGATGCGGCCATGGCGCTGATCGAGGCGACGCGCGACGCCTTCGGCCGCGACCTGCTCGACTGCGCCAACGAGGCGCTGGTCGCCGACTTCGATGGCGAGACGAAGCGGATATGCGGCTGGCTCGGCATTGCGTGGAGCGAAGGGATGCGCGACTTCGCGTCCAACGTCGGGGCCCGGGGGGTGTTCACGCCGAGCGCGGCGCAGATCGCCGGCGGCCTCAGCGGCAGCGGCGTCGGCAAGTGGCGCGACTACGCACAGCAATTGGCGCCGGTCTTGCCGAGGCTCGAGCCCTGGGTGCGCCGCTTCGGCTATAGCTGATCAGAGCAGAGTAGGCTGCTCCCCGGGGGCGCCGGTGCGCGGGCTGCGGCGGGGCTTTGCGGGCGCCGTTCCGACGCTTGCCTCGACGGCGCCGTCGCCGAAGACCAGCCGCAGGTCGCCGGCCGCCCTCGCGGACGCCGCGGAGATGAGCGTGTGCCTGTGCCGGTCCTCGACGCGCGCATAGCCGCGCTCGAGCGGCTTGTTGGGATGGGCGAGCTGGGCGACGCGCCACAAGGCCTCCAGCCGCTCGCGTCCGCGGCGCTGCGCGGCGAGGAGGAGGTTCGGCCGCAGGGCGCCGGCCGCCCGGCCCAGATCGGCGCGGGCGTGGCTGAGCCGGCCGGAGAGCGCCCGCGGCAGCCGCTCGGACAATTCGTCGAGACGCTGCCGCTGGGGGGCGAGCAGCGCCTCGCGCTTGGGGAAATGGCGCAGGCAAGTGCCGAGCTGCTCGCTCGACCGCTCCAGCGCGCGGCGCGTGCAGCGTTCGACGCGGAGGCCGTTCTCGCGGACCAGCGCCAGCAGCTCGGCCCGGACCGGCACCGCGATCTCGGCCGCCGCCGTCGGCGTGGGGGCGCGCACGTCGGCGACGAAGTCGCACAGCGACGTGTCGGTCTCGTGCCCGACAGCGGAGATGGTCGGGATGGTGCAGGCGGCGACGGCGCGGACCACCTCCTCCTCGTTGAACGGCCACAGATCCTCGATCGAGCCGCCGCCGCGGGCGACGATGAGCAGGTCCGGCCGCGGCACCGCGCCTCCCCTTGCCAGGGAATCGAACCCGCGCACCGCCGCGGCGACCTGGCCCGCCGCGCCCTCGCCCTGGACGGCGACCGGCCACACGATGACGTGGGTCGGGCAGCGGTCGGCGAGGCGGTGGAGGATATCGCGGATCACCGCGCCGGTCGGCGACGTGACCACACCGATCACGCGCGGCATGAAGGGCAACCGCCGCTTGCGGGCCGCGTCGAACAGGCCCTCGGCGGCCAGCGCGCGCCGGCGCTTGTCGAGCAGCGCCATCAGCGCGCCCTGGCCGGCGAGCTCCAGCCGCTCGATGACGATCTGATAGCGCGAGCGGCCTGGATAGGTGGTGAGCCGCCCGGTCGCCACCACCTCGATGCCGTCCTCCGGCCGAAACGGCAGCGCCGCCGCGGTCGCCTTCCAAATGACGCCGTCGAGCACCGCCTTGTCGTCCTTGAGGCACATGTAGCAGTGGCCGGAGCCCGCGCGCTTCCAGCCGCTGATCTCGCCGCGCACGCGGACGAAGCCGAACGCGTCCTCCACCGTCCGCTTCAGCGACATCGCCAACTCCGACACGGAGAGGGCGGGAGCGTTGTCGCCGGGAGCGGCGGTTGCTAACAACCCGCTCTCGTTTGGAGGGTATGCGTTCATGAACGTCCTGCTGCTGGGCTCGGGAGGGCGCGAACATGCGCTCGCGTGGAAGCTTTCGCAATCGCCCCGCCTCGGCAAGCTGTTCGCGGCGCCGGGAAATCCGGGCATCGCGGAGCACGCGCGGCTGGTCCCGCTCGACCCGGCGGACCACCGCTCGATCCTCGACTTCTGCCTGAAGAATTCTATCGAGCTGATCGTCATCGGCCCCGAGGCGCCGCTGGTCGACGGCCTCGCCGACAATCTGAGGACGATGGGCTTCTGCGTCTTCGGCCCGAACAAGATCCCGGCCCAGCTCGAGGGCTCGAAAGGCTATACCAAGGACCTCTGCGCCAGATACGGCATCCCGACCGCCCGCTACGCCCGCGCGAGCGACAAGCTCGCCGCCGAGGCGGTGCTGGAGGACTTCCCGCTCCCCGTCGTCATCAAGGCGGACGGGCTCGCGGCCGGCAAGGGCGTGATCATCTGCGCCACCGCGGAGGAAGCGCAGGCGGCGCTCGACATCATGTTCGACGGCAGCTTCGGCGCGGCGGGTTCGTCGGTGGTGATCGAGGAATTCCTGGAAGGCGAAGAGGCGAGCTTCTTCGCCTTGACCGACGGGCGCACCATCGTCCCCTTCGGCTCGGCTCAGGACCACAAGAGGGTCGGGGACGGCGACACCGGCCCGAACACCGGCGGCATGGGCGCCTACAGCCCCGCCTCGATCCTGACGCCGGCGCTGGAGCGGCGGGCGATCGAGGAGATCGTCGAGCCGACGGTGCGCGGCATGGCGGAGCGCGGCGCCCCCTTCTCTGGCGTCCTCTATGCCGGCCTGATGCTGACGGCGGAGGGGCCGAAGCTTATCGAATACAATGTCCGCTTCGGCGACCCCGAATGCCAGGTGCTGATGCTGCGGCTGGAGAGCGACCTCATCGACCTGATGTGCGCCGTCGCCCGCGGCAAGCTCGCCGAAGCGGAGCCGCCGCGCTTCTCGGATGAGGCGGCGCTGACCGTGGTCATCGCCGCCGCCGGCTATCCCGGCAGCCCCGAGAAGGGCGGAGAGATTGGCGGCCTCGACGCGGCGCAGGCGGAGGGGGTGAAGGTCTTCCACGCCGGCACCGCGCTCGCCGGAACGCAGCTGGTGGCGAACGGCGGCCGCGTCCTCAACGTCACCGCGCGCGGCTCGACCGTGGCAGAGGCGCGGGACGCCGCTTATCGTGCGATCGGGCGGATCGACTTCCCAAGCGGCTTCTGCCGCCGCGACATCGGGTGGCGGGAGATCGAGCGCGCCGGCGAGGCTGGACAGCGGAGCCGATCCGCCTAAGACCGCGTTACGGCGGGAAGTGGGAGGCAGCGAATGTCGCCAGCGGTGAAGTTCCTCATCGGCCTCGTCGCGGTGCTGGCCATCGGCTGGGTGTGGCACGGTCCGCTCGGGCGCGGCGAGGGGTTCGTCGGCATGCTCGAGCAGCAGGCGCGGCAGGCGGTGGCGACGACCGAGCTCAAGGGCATCGAGGTGCGCCTCGGCCACGATCCGCTGAGCCGTACCGCGACGCTGAGCGGCACCGCCAACGACCTCCAGCGCGAGGGCCTCGGCAGCCAGTACGGGATCAACGATTACGTCCGCTCCGTGCCCGGCATCGCCCGCGTCCGCTGGAGCGACGAAAAGGCCGGCGCGCGCACGGTTCCGCTGCTGGCCGAGACCTTGCTCCTGCTCAGCCTCGCCTACGCCGTCGGCTTCGGGCTTGGGCGGCTCATCTTCGGCCGCCGGAAGCGGCAATCGTTTCTGGATTATTGAAGGGAAGAGTTCCGGCCATGTGGACACTCGGAGAATATAATCTGATCGCCATCGGCATTGCGCTGCTGGTGGGCTTCATCGTCGGCTTCTGGATCTTCCGCAGCGTGCGGCGCTCCGCCGACACGCCCGCGGTCACCGACGGCGAAGCGGCGCCGACCGCCACCGCCCGCCGGATCGACGGGCCGGAGGGCAATGCCGTCACCGACGAGATCGCCGCCGCCACCCGCGACGTGGCCGGCGAGATACTGGGCATCGACGCCCACCCCAACCTCCCCGGGCCCAGCGGCCCGCCCGACAACCTCCAGACGATGAAGGGGGTGGGCCCCAAGCTCGCCGCGCAGCTCAACCAGAACGGCATCACCCGCTTCGACCAGCTCGCCGGCCTCGGCGAGAACGAGGTGGCGATGCTCGACGAGCGGATGGGCCCATTCCGCGGTCGGCTGCAGCGGGACCGGCTGGTGGAGCAGGCCTGCTTCCTGGCCCGCGGCGACACCGACGGGTTCGAGGCGATCTTCGGGAAGCTCGGGAGCTAGGCCCGGCGCTTGCGCTTCACTTCGGAAGCGAGAATCTTGTCGATCTTGAAGCCGTCCATGTCGACGATCTCGAACTGCCAGCCGGCATGGGTGAAGCGCTCGCCCACCTCGGGGATGTGCTTCAGCACCGACAAGGCGAAGCCGGCGGCGGTCGCGTAGTCGCGGTCGTCGGGCAGGTTGATGCCGAGCTGATCGGAAAGGGCGTCGGCGGAGAGCCAGCCGGAGACCCACCAGCTGCCGTCCTCGCGCTCGACCAGCGGCGGATCCGTGCCGCCCTCGTAATCCGAGGCGAAGACGCCGGCCAGGGCGGCGAGCAGGTCGGCGGGGGTGACGATGCCTTCGAAATGGCCGTACTCGTCGTGGACGAAGGCCATCGGCACGTCCGCGCCGCGCAGCACCGAGAGCGTGTCCATCGCGTCCATTTGGTCCGGGACGACGGGCGCGGTGCGCATCAGCGCCCGCAGATCGAGCGGCCGCCCCTCCAGGAAGGCGGTGACGATGTCGCGCGCCTGGACGACGCCGACGAGCTTGTCGACCGAGCCTTCGGCGACCGGCATGCGGCTGTGCGGCGTCTCGAGCAGCGCCGCGCGTATCTCGTCGGGCGAGGCGTCGATGTCGACCCAGTCGACGCCGGTGCGCGGCGTCATCACCTCGCGCGTGGGGCGGTCGGCGAGGCGGACGACTCCCGAGATGATCGCCCGCTCATATTCCTCGAGCACGCCGGCGCTGTGCGCCTCGGCGACGACGAGGTGGAGCTCCTCGGCGGTCACCTTCTGCGATTCCTCGCGCGCCAGCCGGAGCAGGCGGAAGATGAGCGCGCTGGTGCGGTCGAGCAGCCAGACCAGCGGCGCGGTGATTCGCGCGGTCCACAGCATCGGCAGCGCCATGAAGGCGGCGATCGGCTCCGGCGCCCGCAGCGCGAACTGCTTGGGCACCAGCTCGCCGATGACCAGCGACGCGTAAGTGGTGATGATGATGACGATGGCGAAGCCGACCGTGTCCGCCGTCTCGGGATCGAGGCCGACGAAGGCGATGCGCTCGCCGACGGGGCCGCCGAGGCTGGCGCCGGAATACGCGCCGGCGAGGATTCCGATCAGGGTGATGCCGATCTGGACGGTGGAAAGGAAACGTCCCGGCTCGGCGGCGAGGTCGAGTGCCGTCTGGGCGCCGGCGCGGCCGTTCTTGGCCATCGCCTTGAGCCGCGGCTTGCGCGACGAGACGATCGCCAGCTCCGCCATGGCGAAAAGGCCGTTCAGGGCGACGAGCATCAGGATGATGACGACGTCGATCCAGGGGAAGGGCGACAGGTGGGCTGAATGCGGCATGGGCGCGGCCCTCCTTTAGCCGCAAGCCGCTCCCGGCGACAACCTCTTCCTCCGCCGTTCCCCGGACCCGTTTGGAACCAGCGGGACGGGGCGGCGGTTGAAAGCGCGTTCGTACCCCCTTCACCGGGAAAGGAATGAGTATGCGTATCTCCCAGAAGATCGGCGGCGCGTGCGGCGCGCTCGCCCTCCTCGCCACCACCGCCTGCGTGACCGACGCCGAGACGGGCCAGCGCCGGGTTTCGACCCGCGGCGCGATCGGCGGCGTCATCGGCGCCGTGGTGGGCTATTTCGGCGGCGACATCATCGGCGGCAGGCACGACCGCACGGAAAAGGCGATCGGCGCGGGCGTCGGCGCCGTCGCGGGCGCCGCCATCGGCACCTATATGGACCGCCAGGAGCAGGAGCTGCGGCGCGAGACGCAGGGCACCGGCGTGGTCGTCGAGCGGCAGGGCAACGAGCTGCTGCTGACCATGCCGGCGGGGATCACCTTCCCGATCAACAGCGCCGCGATCCAGCCGCAATTCTATTCGACGCTCGACCAGGTGGCGCAGACTCTCACCTCCTACCCTTCCACCCTGATCGACGTCTACGGCCACACCGACCCGTCGGGCGGCGATGCAATCAACATCCCGCTATCGAAGAACCGCGCCGAATCGGTGGCGAGCTACCTCGCCCAGCGCGGCGTCGCCCGCGCCCGCATCGCTACGCAGGGCTTCGGGTCGAGCCAGCCGATCGCCGACAATTCGACCGAGGCGGGACGCGCGCAGAACCGGCGCGTCGAGCTGCGGGTGACGCCGATCGAGCAGCAGGGCAGCTAAGCGCCCGGCGACGCGAGGACAGGGGCGCCGGACCGATCCGGCGCCCTTTCTCTTGAACGGCTTCCAGCGCGCGGCTTAGGCCGTGGTTCATCCCCGACCGGTTAGCTACGCCGGCGGAGACGAGGATGCCGTACATCGACCGTCGGAGGGCAGCGGACCGCGCTAGAGCGGCTTTGGGCGTGGCCGCGTTCCACGCATTGCTCGCCTGGCTGCTCGTCGCCGGCTTCGGGTACCGGCCCGTTGCTGCAGCGTCCGATCCGCTCAAGGTCTTCAGTTTTGCCGACCCGCCGCCGCCGTCCGTCGAGGAGCCGGTGCCGCCGCCGGTCAGGGAAGCCGCGCCCGAAGGCGCCGCCTCGCCGCACAGCCTAAGGGCCCGGCCGACGCCGGTCGTCGCGCCCGTCCCTGGCGTTCGCCTGCCGGCCCCGCCGACGCTGCCGACCGTGCCGGAGCCGACGATCGTTCCGCCGGGGAGCGCCAGCGCGGCCGGCGTGTCCACGATGCCCGGCCCCGGCACCGGCACGGGCGGAACCGGAGCCGGCACGGGCAGCGGCGGCGCCGGGAGCGGCACCGGCGGCGGCGCAGCGCGCGCTCCGCAATGGCTGCGCGGGCGGCTCGCCAACGAGGATTACCCGCCGGCGGCGGCGAAGGCGCGGGTGCAGGGCAGCGTCTCCGTCCGCTTCACCGTCGCGACCGACGGCAGCGTCGGTGGCTGTCAGGTGACCCGCGGCAGCGGCAGCGCCGAGCTCGACGAGACGACCTGCCGGGTGATCGAGCGCCGCTTCCGCTACCGCCCGGCGGTCGATGCAGGCGGACGGCCGGTGCCGGCGGTGCTCGCCAAGACCTATGACTGGATGTGGGTGCCCCGCCTCGCCGGGCGAGGCCGCTAAGCCTGGGCTTCGCCGCGGCGGGCGCGGAAGAAGTCGCGCAGCAGCGCCCCCGCCTCCTCCTCGGCAATGCCGGAATAGACTTCAGGCGCATGGTGGCAGGTCGGCTGGGAGAAAAGCCGGGGGCCGTGGATCACCGCCCCGCCTTTTGGGTCCGCCGCGGCGAAATAGAGGCGGGAGATGCGGGCCAGCGCCATCGCGCCGGCGCACATCGCGCACGGCTCCAGCGTCACCCAAAGGTCGCAGCCGTCGAGGCGGGGGCTGCCGAGCGCGGCCGCGGCGGCGCGCATGGCGACGATTTCGGCGTGGGCGGTCGGATCGGCCTCCGCCCGCATCCGGTTGCGGCCGGCGCCGATCACCTTGCCGGCGCGCAGGACGACAGCGCCGACCGGCACTTCGCCCTCGGCCATCGCGGCGCGCGCCTCTTCGAGCGCGAGCAGCATCGGCTGGGCGAAGGCGTTGGTCATCGAGAGGCCGCTAGGCGCAGCGGAGCGCCCGCGGAAGGGCTATTGCTGGTTGGCGGCGGCGCCGTTGTCGACGGTGAGCGTCGGGACCTCCACCTGCTTGGTCTTCATCTCGACGGCGGGCATGGTGACGTTCTTCGTCGTCGTGCCGACATCGACGTCCTTGACCTCCACCTCGAACTTGGGCGTCTGGCCTTGCTGCGTCTGCGAGAGGCTGATGACTCCGGCATAGGTGAGGCCGATCACCGCCAGCAGGACGAGGGCGACCAGAACCAGTATCGCGCGCAGCATAAACGCTCCCTCACTTCGTATGGCCTCCGTCGGCCCCGTTGAACAACGACGCTCCGCGGATTCGGTTGCACCTCCGGAACGATTGCTGCGCCGCCGCACGAGGTTGACGCGAGCGGCCCGCGGCGCTATCCGCCCGGACGATTCCGGGGACTTCGCTCCCCCGCTTCATTCAGGACGAGATATTATGTCGCGCATTTGCGAGCTGACCGGCAAGGGCCGGCAGGTGGGCCACAACGTTTCCCACGCCAACAACAAGACCAAGCGGACGTTCCTGCCGAACCTGCAGAACGTGACGCTGATCTCCGATGCGCTCGGCCGCGGCATCAAGCTGCGCGTGTCGATGAACGGCCTGCGCTCGGTCGAGCATGTCGGCGGCCTCGACAATTGGCTGACCAAGACGCCCGAGGCGCAGCTCAGCCTCCGCGCCCGCCGCCTGAAGCGCGAGATCGCCAAGAAGGCCGCGGAAACCGCCGACGCCTGAGCGCCCGCGCTCACAGGTCGAGCGCGAACTTCATCAGCAGGGTCCGCTGGAGCGGGCTGAAATTGTCGTCGGACGCGATCCACACGATCGTGCGGCCGCCTTCCTGCGTCACGCTCAGCGCCTCCATATTGTCGACCGTCACCGGCGTCCGGAAGTCCGCGATCTCGGCGCCCGAGAGGATCGTCCCCTCCGCCAGCTCCGGCAGCCTCAGGACAAGCAGCTCCGCCGAGATGCCGCCGAGCAGCCGGAAGCGGCGGTGGAGGAGGAGCAGGCGTCCGTCCGGCAGCAGGGCCGCGTCGGTGATGCGGTAGCCCTCGCCGGGCGGACGGTAGCGGAGCGCGACGGTGCGAGTGCCCGGCACCGCCGGGTCGCCCTCGAACAGCAACGGGCCCGTCCTGCGGCCGTTGCGCTCCGGGAAGATGAGGAAGCGGCCGTCGGGCAGGCGCACCATCGCTTCCGGGCCGCGATTGGCGCGCCAGTCCTCCATCGCCGGCGGCGCGTTCGAAGCGTCGCGCAGCCAGCCGGCCCGGTAGCGCCAGACCTCATTGATCCGCTCGAACGCCACCCACGCGAAAGGGCCGTAGGCGGTAAGCGATTCGATGTCGCGATCGGTCTTGCGCCGGCCGCTGCCCGGCCCCTGCGCGAGCGGCGCGATCGCGACGGTCCGCGGCGGGCCGCGGTCCGGCCGGGCGAAGCGGATGACGAGGCCGGCGTCGCTGAGGCCCGTCACCTCCTCGTCGCCGACGTGCATCGCCGATATGCCGCCGAAGCGCAGGTCGTTGCTGGAGAGCGCCCAGCCGCCCAGGTAGCGCAGGCGGCCGAGCGAGGCGCGGCCCGGGTCGCTGACGTCGAGCGGCACCGGCACGGCCGCGAGGAAGCTCTGCGGCGGCGGCGGCTCCGGCCGATTGAGGCGCGGCGGCGCGAATGTGGCGAGGAAGAGGAGCGCCGCGAGGGCGATGACGAACCGCATCGCCGGTCCTTCTAACCGCCGCCGGCCCCTTGGGCACCCGCCATTCTGCCTGAACGTCGCCTAACGGGTGCATTCAGCGTCGGCTCAAGCGAATCGGCGCACAAGAGCATGGTCAAAGCAAATGGCCGCAGGCGCTATCGAAGATGCCACGGAAGGCCGGAGTGACAGGAGTTCCAGATGTTCAAGAAGATCACCCTTGCCGCCGCCGTCGCCGCCACCGCGGTGACCGCGCTTCCCGCCGCCGCCGAGGCCCGTCCGCGCGGCTACGGCTACAACGACCGCTATTACGGCAACGGCTATTACGACAGCCGCGCCTACCGCAGCCCCTATTACAACAACCGCTATTACGGCAGCCGTTCCTACGGCGGGCGCGACTATTACGGCGGGCGCTCCTACCGGGGCCGCTGCAGCGGCACCACCGGCACCATCGTCGGCGGCGTTGCCGGCGCGCTTCTGGGCCGTGAGATCGATCGCAGCGGCAGCCGCCGCTACGGCCGCCGCGACAGCGGCACCACCGGCGCCATCATCGGCGGTGCGCTCGGCGCGCTGGCCGGCCGCGCGGTCGGCAAGAGCACCTGCTGAGGCACGTTTTCCCTCCAGTCGCGTAATTGAGGGACGGGGCCGGCGCACTTGGGTGTGCCGGCCCCCAGTTACGTTCAGCGCACCGGCGCGTCGAACAGAGCCGCGAGCTGCTCGATCATCGTCCCGCCGAGCTGCTCTGCGTCCATGATGGTGACGGCGCGGCTGTAATAGCGGGTGACGTCGTGGCCGATGCCGATGGCGATCAGCTCGACCGGCGAGCGCGCCTCGATCCAGCCGATCATCTGCCGCAGGTGGCGCTCCAGATAGGTCCCCGAATTGACCGACAGCGTCGAATCGTCGACCGGCGCGCCGTCCGAGATCACCATCAGGATGCGCCGCTCCTCGGGGCGCGCGATCAGGCGGTTGTGCGCCCATTGCAGCGCCTCGCCGTCGATATTCTCCTTGAGCAGCCCCTCGCGCATCATGAGGCCGAGATTGCGCCG
Source organism: Allosphingosinicella sp. (assembly GCA_036386335.1). Lineage (GTDB taxonomy): Bacteria > Pseudomonadota > Alphaproteobacteria > Sphingomonadales > Sphingomonadaceae > Allosphingosinicella. Next base: position 23,172 of record DASVVY010000012.1, read on the forward strand.
CGCCCGCCGCCACGGCTCGTCCGCTTGCTTGTAGACGATGTGGCGCAGGTCGTTGAGCCGGCCGGGACTGGCGGGGCGACCGGCGGTCAACCAGGTCTCGCGGCTCTGGCCGCCTTTCCACGCGCGGGTGGTGAAGCCGAGGATCTCGACCTTGACCCCGCAGCGCTCGAGCGTACGGGCGAGGATGTCGGCGGAGATCGCGGCGATCGAGATCGGCCGCCCGCGCATCGATCCGGAATTGTCGATCAGCAGCGTCACCACCGTGTCGCGGAACTCGGTGTCGCGCTCCACCTTGTAGGAGAGCGAGTGGGCCGGATTGACGACGACGCGGGCGAGCCGGGCGGCGTCGAGCAGCCCCTCCTCCTGGTCGAAGTCCCAGCTGCGCGACTGCTGCGCCATCAGGCGGCGCTGGAGGCGGTTGGCGAGCTTGGTGACCGCGCCCTGCAGGTGCGTGAGCTGCTGGTCGAGATAGGCCCGCAGCCGCCCGAGCTCGGCCTCGTCGCACAGCTCCGTCGCCTCGACCGTCTCGTCGAACCGGCTGGTGAAGACCTTGTAGTCGAATTGTGGCGGCAGGTCGGACAGCGGCCGGTTCGGGCGGACGGGGATCATCCCTTCCTCGCCCTCGGCGCCCATGCCCTCATCGGCTTCGCCCAGCTCCTGCTCGGACCAGTCGGGCTGGTTCTCCTCGTCGCCGACCTCGCCCTGCTCGACCCGCATCTCGGCCTCGCCCTCGCCGCCGCCGGGCTGCTCCTCGTCCTCCTGCTCGCCGTCGCCGCCCTCGTCGCGGTCGTCGCCCTCGCCTTCGTCGCCCGAATCGGGGTCATTGTCCGCCTCGGCGTCGCCCTCGACCAGCTCGAGGTCCTTCAGCACCTTGGCGGCGAGTGCGGCGAAGGCGGCCTGGTCGTCGAGCACGAGGCCGAGGGCATCGAGGTCGGCGCCGGCCTTGTCCTCGACCCACTCCTCGACCAGCTTCAGCCCCTCGAGGGCCGCCTCGGGCGGCGCCTCGCCGGTCAGCCGCTCGCGGACGATCAGCCCCAGCGCGGTGCCGAGCGGCACTTCGGCGCGGTTGCGGGCGCGGGTGATCGGATCGGTGCGCATCCGCATCTCGGTCGCCCGGGCGAGGTTGGAGCGCACGCCTGCCATCGCCCGCGCCCCGAGCGCCTCGACCCGCGCCTGCTCGACCGCATCGAACACCGCCCGGGCGACGTCGTCCTCCGGGGCGCCACGCGCATGGAGCGCCGCGTTGTGGTGCCGCAGCCGCAGCGCCGCCGCATCGGCGAAGCCCCGCGCCTCCGCCACCTCGCGCTCGGGCAGGGTTCGCCCCGGCATCGGCACCTTGACGCTCTTGCCGGATGCGTTCGGCGCATCGGCGGTGAAGCCGAGCTCCAGCTCCGGCTCCCGCGCGATCGCCCGCGCGGCGCCGCTCAGCACCTGGCGAAAGGCTTCGAGGGGGTTGTCGCGGTCGGCCACCTCAGGCCTTTCCGGCGACGCTTTCAGGCAGGTCCTTGCCGAACACCCGCTGGTAATATTCGGCGACCAGGGCCCGCTCGGCCTCGTCGCACTTGTTGAGGAAGGTGAGGCGGAAGGCGAAGCCGATGTCGCCGAAGATCAGCGCGTTCTGGGCCCAGCTGATCACCGTGCGCGGGCTCATCACGGTCGAGATGTCGCCATTGACGAAGCCCTGGCGCGTCAGCTCGGCGACCTTGATCATCCGCTCGACTTCCTGGCGGCCGCCCTCATGGTCGTACTCGCCCGACTTGGCGAGGACGATCCGCGCCTCCGTCTCGGCGGGCAGGTAGTTGAGGGTGACGACGATGTTCCAGCGGTCCATCTGGCCCTGGTTGATCTGCTGGGTGCCGTGGTAGAGGCCGGTCGTGTCGCCGAGGCCGACCGTGTTGGTCGTCGCGAACAGGCGGAACCACGGGTTGGGGCGGATCACCCGGTTCTGGTCGAGCAGGGTCAGCTTGCCCTCCGTCTCCAGGACGCGCTGGATGACGAACATCACGTCGGGCCGGCCGGCGTCGTATTCGTCGAACACCAAAGCCGTCGGCGTCTGCAGCGCCCAGGGGAGCAGCCCCTCGCGGAATTCGGTGACCTGCTGGCCCTCGCGCAGCACGATGGCGTCGCGGCCGATCAGGTCGATGCGGCTGATATGCGCGTCGAGGTTGATTCGGATCAGCGGCCAGTTGAGCCGCGCCGCCACCTGCTCGACATGGGTCGACTTGCCGGTGCCGTGATAGCCCTGGATCATCACCCGCCGGTTCTTGGCGAAACCCGCGCAGACCGCGAGGGTGGTGTCGGGATCGAAGACATAGGCAGGGTCGAGGTCCGGCACCCGCTCGTCGGCTTCCGAGAAGGCGGGGACCTCCATGTCGCTGTCGACGCCGAACAGGTCGCGCACCTTCACGATGCGGTCGGGCGCGTCCATCACCGGCGTGGCGCGGCTGGCGGGGTTGGCGTTGGGGAGGTCGGTCATTCTCTCAACTTTCGTAGGTCCTTCGATACGCCGTTTCGACTTCGCTCAACGACTACTCAGGATGAGCGGGTGCCGTAACAGCGTCCGCTCGTCCTGAGTAGGGACTGAGCCCGCGCGGAAGGCCCGTATCGAAGGACGCATCCCTAGGCAAAGGCGGGGCGGGATTTGAGCTGCGTATAAGCCTCAATCACGGCCTGCAACGCTTTCTCGTGGCTGCGGTCGCCGCCGTTGCGGTCCGGGTGGTAGCGGCGGACCAGATCGGCGTAGCGCTGGCGCAGCGCCCGCCGATCGGCGTCGGCGGTGAGGCCGAGCACCTTCAGCGAGCTGCGGTCCTGCGCGCTGAGCTCCCGCCCGTCCTTGCGCATCGCGGCCTCCGCCGGCCGCCGGGCGAAGCGGGCGCCGATCGCGTCGAGCGGGTCGGCGAAATCGGCCCACTTGGGAGGGCGGTCGCCACCGAATCCGGAGAAGGCGCGAGTCTCCCGGTCCCAGCCGCCATAGGGATTGTGGGCCGCTTCGATCTCCTCGGTACTCATGCCCTCGAAATAATTGTAGCCGGCGTTGAAGGCGCGGACATGGTCGAGGCACAGCCAGCGCCAGTCGCCGGGCCCGTCGAAGCTCGGGCCGCGGCCCGCCGGGGCGCGGAACTCGCCGGGCTCGGTGCAGCCGGGGTGCGCGCACAGGCCGCGCGCTTCGCTGCGTCCGTGAAACCGGGTTTGCCGATTGCCCGCGCTCGCCACTTAAAACCTCTCGCCCAAAGCCTCTATATAGGGGAATGCCAGACCGTTTCACCGGCCCCGTCGCCCAGGAAATCGCCAAACGCCTCGAAGCTGCCCTGGCTCCGGCGCGGCTGGAAGTCATCAACGACAGCGCCCGCCACCGCGGCCATTCCGGCGACGACGGCAGCGGCGAGAGTCATTTCACCGTGGTCGTCGAGGCGGAGCGCTTCCGCGGAATGAACCGCCTCGATCGCCAGCGCGCCGTCAACCAAGCCCTCGGCGACCTGCTGCGCGAGCGCGTCCACGCCCTCGCCATCCGCGCCGTCGCGCCCGGCGAGGGCTGACGCGCCGCCTTCGCGGCGGCCTCGCTTTAGGCTAAAGTGGCCGCGGGGAAGGGGCGCCCGCGATGGAACTGACGGCATTCGAGACTCTGGAGCCGCGCGAGGAGCGCTATGCGGCGCAGATCGTCGCGGTGATGCGCGCGCAGCTTGAGAAGGATTATCCCGCCGGCGGGACGCTGAGGGACGCGCATCCGCGGCTGAGCGCATTGGTTGCCGCCACCTTCTCCATCGAACCGGACCTGCCCCCGGAGCTGCGCGTAGGGCTGTTCGGCGAGCCGCGCCGCTACGAGGCGTGGGTCCGCTTCTCGAGCGCCAGCGACAAGCCGCGCTCCGACGCGGTCCCCGACATGCGCGGCGCCGCGATCAAGGTGCGAGGCGTCTCCGGCACTCCGATCCCGGAAAGCGACGAGCCGTCCAGCCAGGATTTCCTGCTGGTCAACACGCCCTTCATGCCGCTCGGCACCGTCAAGCTGTTCCGCAACCTCATCTGGCTCAGCGGCAAATGGTCGCCGCGCCTGTTCGTGCTCTACATGCTGCTGACCGGCCGCTTGCGGGTGCTGAAGGCGCTGAAGGCGGCGCAGGTAACGCCGACTTCGCCCGCCGACATACGCTATTGGAGCACCACGCCCTACCTGTTCGGCCCCGCGCAGGCGGCGAAATACTCGCTGGTGCCGACCTCCGCCTACCGGAGCAGCATGCCGGCGACGCTGACCGACCATTATCTCAGCGAAAACCTCCAGAAGCATCTCGACGTGGCGGAGGCGAGCTTCGACTTCCTGGTCCAGCTGCGCACGGACCCGGCCACGATGCCGGTCGAGGACGCGGCGGTGGAATGGCCGGAGGACCGGGCGCCGTTCGTCAAGGTCGCGACGTTAACCATCCCGAGGCAGCAATTCCGCACGCCGGAGCGAGCCGCGCTCGCCGAGGCGCTCGCTTTCTCGCCGGCCCACGCGCTAGCCGAGCACCGGCCGATCGGCTCGGTAAATCGGACGCGAATGCGCGTGTACGAGGCGCAGGCCGACTTTCGGCGGCGGCGGGACGGGCGCGCCCGGGCGACCTGAGGCCGAAACGAGTTCAGAGCGCGGCTGAGCGGTGCTAAGGGCCGGCCATGGCCGACGACCTCATCCTCCAGACCCTCACCCCGACCACCCACGATCTCGGCGGGTTCAAGGTCCACCGCACGCTCCCTCATCGGGAACGGACGACGATCGGGCCGTTCATCTTCTTCGACCAGATGGGTCCCGCGCAGCTGCCTACCGGCGGCGGCATCGACGTGCGGCCGCACCCGCACATCAACCTCGCCACCGTCACCTACCTCTTCGCGGGCGCGATCGATCACCGCGATTCGCTCGGCACCTTCGCCCGCATCGAGCCGGGCGCGGTCAACCTGATGACCGCCGGCCGCGGCATCAGCCATTCCGAGCGCTCGCCGGCGCACCTTCGCCCGGACGGGCCGGAGCTTTCCGGGATCCAGACCTGGATCGCGCTGCCACAGGCGAAGGAGGAAATCGAGCCGGCCTTCGAACATGTCGGCAAGCAGGACCTTCCCGTTGTCTCTGGCAATGGGGGCGAGGCGCGGGTGGTGATGGGCACGCTTTGGGGCGCGACATCCCCGGTCACCTGCCACAGCCAGACGATTTACGCCGATATCCACCTCACCGCCGGCGGATCGATGCCGGTCGACCCCGAGGCGGACGAGCGGGCGGTGTACCTTGCGGAGGGGGAGGCGAGCCTGGACGGTCTCACCCTCGAACCGCACATCCTCTACCTGCTTCGGCCCGGGACGGCCGCGACGCTGCGCTCCGAAACGGGCGCGCACGTCATGCTCTGCGGCGGCGCCCCGCTCGACGGGCCGCGGCACGTCTGGTGGAACTTCGTCTCGTCGAGCCGCGACCGCATCCGCCAGGCGCGGGAGGATTGGAAGGCGGGCCGCTTCGCGCTTCCGCCTGACGATCATGACGAGTGGATCCCGATTCCGGAGGTCCCGAAGACGGTAAGCTACCCATGAGCGAGATGCGCCGGATCCCGCTGTCGACGGGCGTGACACTGAACGTCTGCGTCGCCGGGCCGCGCGATGCGGAGCCGATCCTCTTCCTCCACGGCTTCCCCGAATCGCACCGCACCTGGCGCAACCAGATCACGGACCTTTCGCGCGACCATTTCGTCGTCGCGCCGGACCAGCGCGGCTATGCCGGCTCCGACAAGCCCGAGGGCGTCGAGAATTACGAGACGGACAAGATCGTCGCCGACGCGCTGGCGCTGATGGACGCGCTGGAGGTCAAGCACTTCACTCTCGCCGGCCACGACTGGGGGGGAGCCGTCGCGTGGACGGCGGCGCTGCTTCATCCCCTTCGGGTGAAGGGCCTGGTCATCGTCAACGCCCCCCATCCCTACATTTTCCAGAAGTCGCTGATCGAGGACGTGGCCCAGCGGGAGGCGTCGCAATACGTGAACCTCTTCCGCAGCCCGGCTGCCGAGGCGGCGATCACCGCGATGGGGCTCGACACCTTCCTCGAGAAGGTGCTGCTGAGCCACTCGGACGCCACCAAGTTGCCCGTTGAGGAGCGGCAGCGCTACCTCGACGAGTGGAAGGAGCCGGGCACGCTCACCGCGATGCTCAACTGGTACCGCGCCTCGAAGCTGGACGTGCCCCTCCCCGGCGCGGAGGCGAAGGCGCCGCTGTGGACGCACGCCCCCTTCCCGAAGCTGCGGATGCCGACGCTGGTCGTGTGGGGGATGAAGGATCCCGCCTTGCTTCCGGTCCAGCTCGAGGGGCTCGGCGACCTCGTCGAGGACCTCCGGCTCGCCACCTCGACCACCGCCTCCCACTTCATCACCTGGGAGGAGCCGGGCACGGTGACGAGTGCGATTCGCGAGTTCATCGCGGAGACCGGCTGAGACGAGGGGTTCCCCGGCCCCTGCCCCGCACCTATAGCGCCGCACCCATGGTCAAGCCGTCCGCCCGCGCCCGTTCCCGCTCCGCCGCCCGGCTCGCCGCCGTCCAGGCGCTCTACCAGCGCGAGATGGAGGAGACGCCGATTCCGCAGCTTCTCCACGAATTCCACCACCACCGGCTCGGCGCGACCATCGAAGGCGTCGAATATGCCGATGCCGAGGTCGATTTCTTCGACGATGTCGTCGCCGGCGTGCATGCCCGGGAGGCGGAGCTCGACACGTTGATCGCGGAGCGCCTCGCCAAGGACTGGTCGCTCCAGCGCCTCGACCGTCCGATGCGGCAGATCCTGCGGGCCGGCACGTACGAGCTCCTCGCCCGGATCGATGTGCCGACGGGCTCGATCATCAGCGAATATGTCGACGTGGCCAAGGCCTTCTACGACAAGAAGGAAGCCGCCTTCGTCAACGGACTGCTCGACGCGGTGGCGAAGGACGTGCGGCGCTAGGCTCCCCCGGCCGCATCCCGTAGGGAAGCGGGTGTGCGCGAATCTGACTTCCTGAGCCTCGTCCGCGAGATCGCCAGCGCCCCCGGCGCGCGCGGCCTGCGCGACGACGCCGCCCTGCTCGACATCGCCGGGGAGACGCTGGTTCTGACCCATGACATGCTGGTGGAAGGGGTCCACTATCTCGCCTCCGATCCGCCGGAAGACGTTGCTTGGAAGCTCGTCGCGGTGAACCTCTCCGATCTGGCGGCAAAGGGCGCAGCACCGGTGGGAGCCCTGCTCGGCTACACGCTGGGCGAAGAGGCGTGGGACCGCGCTTTCGCCGCCGGGCTCGGCACGGCACACGCGGCCTTCGGCCTCCCGCTGCTCGGCGGCGACACAGTGGCGGCGCCGGCCGGGGTGCCCCGCACGCTCGGCCTCACCGCGATTGGCCGGGCGACGGGGCCGGTCCCCTCCCGCGCCGGAGCCGGTGCCGGCGATCAGCTCTGGGTCAGCGGCACGATCGGCGACTCCGGGGCGGGGCTGAGGGTGCTGCGGGGCGAGCTTCCGGAATCCGGAGGGCTTGCGGAGCGCTATCGCAATCCCCGCCCTCGCCTTGAGGCGGGGCAGGCGCTGGCGCCGCTGGTGAGCGCGATGATGGACGTCTCGGATGGCGTCCTCATCGACGCCGGCCGCATGGCGCAGGCGAGCCAGGCGGGGTTCGAAATCGCACTCGATCTCGTGCCGCTCTCCGGACCGTTTCTCGGGGCGTTGGGCGACGGCCGCGATGCGCGCCTCTTCGCCGCCACCTGCGGGGACGATTACGAGCTGCTCTTCGCCGCGCCCGCCGACCGGGGCGCAGAGATACTTCGACTGTCGGAGGACCTGGGCCTCCCGTTGACCCGGATCGGCACCGCCGTGGCAGGCGCGGGACTTCGCCTGACCGATGGCGGCGAGAGCGTGCCGCTCCCCGCGTCCCTCGGCTGGGAACACGGCTAGGCGCTTGCGCAACGGTTGAAACCGCTCCCGATGCCCCCTAAGACGCCGCGCATATCCGGGCGCGTCCGCGTCGGGGCCCTCGGCCCTGCCCGGCTTACGAAATAGGGGAAGGAAGCTTCATGACCGTCGTGCTCATTGCCATAGCCTGCGGAGTGGCCGCGGTGCTGTACGGCATCATCACCAGCCGCCAGGTGCTCGCCTCGTCGGCGGGCAACGAACGGATGATCGCCGTCGCCTCCGCCATCCAGGAGGGCGCCAAGGCCTATCTGTTCCGGCAGTACAGCACGATCGCCGTCGTCGGCGTCGTAATGGCCGTCCTCGTCTGGGTGTTCCTCGACCGGATGGG
>DASVVY010000013.1:0-61471 GCA_036386335.1 Allosphingosinicella sp.
TGAGCAGCAATGAGGGTTGCTGCTCATGTACAGAGGCGGAGGGCAAAGGCTACCTGGGTACGGCGTTTGAATTTCCTGCTTGAGCGAGTGTCCGCTTCCAGTGGTTAGCGACACCTGAGCGTCCGCAGCTGGCGCAAAGCAGACGCCGCCGGCGCACGGCCGGTTCTGGCCGTTAGCTGCCATTCGGTTCCCGCTGGCGATATGTCTGCTTTCGACCCGTTGCGGACATAAGGTTTCCATCGCATTGTGAAGCGTATGAGGACGGGTCGATCTGCATGTCTTGCCTGCTGCGGCTTCATTGTAGCTGCAGCGGCGGCCGGAACACTGCCCATCGTCGTCTTCCCCGGCCCGATCCGTTCGGTACCCTCGCCGAACGCCTCGGGTGGGCGCATCTTTTATCAGCCGCGTATGCTTCCTGATGGCTCGCAGGCGAGCCCCGTCTTCTACCAAGACGCCGAGGGCCGGGTGCAGCAGGTTGCAACTCTGTCGCGCAACATGGGTATCAGCTGGTCGCCAGACGGGGGGCGGGTTTTCCTACAAGACGACTGGGGCAGCAACATTGCGGACTGCTACGTGCTCACGCGTACAGCCTCAGGTATCACGGGCTTCAGACTATCCAGGCTGCTTCAGCGGACGCGTGGTCATCCGTCAGCAGCCGAGCAACGAGGTCACTATTATGTTCATTGCGATCATTGGATCTCGCCGGAACTAATCAGCGGCGCTGTCAGCGGGCATACGGATACGGTTCCGGCACACGACTTCAACCACTCTTTTACGTATAACGCGCGCACTCGCCGGATTGTGTGGACGCGCTGAACGCCTCTGCAATCTCCGCTTTCCACCCATAGCGGACGTTCAGCGTTCCGGCTTTGGGTACGCGTAGCAGAAGATCTGCTTCTCTCGCCGCACGGGTGATCGCGCATCAAGCGCCTCGATACTCCTCGCCCATTCGATGAACTGCGGGATTGCTTCTCGTTCGATGACAGCTCGAACTGCGGCAGCTTGATCTGAACTGACGGCCTTGCAGCTTACCCAGAAGAACTCGTCATTTTTCCCTGGCCATGCGCCATCGGGGTAGAAGCGTGCTGTGAAGCAAGGGCCGAACTTGTCCCAGCGGGTAAGCTCGACCGGCAGCGTCAACTTGGCGGCATCGACCGCGGATGAGAGCGCCGACGGCTTCAACGGGTAGCTACGACCCTTCGGCAACTTGTCCGTCCTCGACTCCATGAAGTGAGGCTCGCCGAGGTGGTGCAGCGCGTCAAGTTCCGCTTTCCACCCATAGCGGACACTCGATAGCGCTTGCTCTTTGCGTCAACAATCCTCGCCGTGGGAATGTCCGCTAACGACCCGTTGCGGACGTTGGCCGCTGCGTGCGAGAAAGGCTCATGGACTGCCTGCTCGTGATCGCCAGCCTGTGCTTCACCGACGTTCAGCGGGTCCAGGTATCCGATCCGTCTACGGTCTCCCGCTGGGCCACCGTCGACGTCGGCCCCGGCGAGGTCACGATACTTCTCTCCGCCGATAGCTACCGCGGCGAGTTCGATCCGCGTCTGATGCACAACGCCTGCGCGGACGGCTTCTGCGTAACATATTACAAATCGTGCGAAGCTGCTGCGCAGTTCACCTGCTATTACTCAACCGACTCCTCGCCATATCCGAATTGGCTCCGGATCAGCGCACCCGACGCTCGCGGCTTCGCCAGGGTCGAAGAGTCGGTCAGCCTGCTGGGGCCGCTGCCGAACACTTCGATATCGCTACCCAGATTGAGCGTGAGATCCTCTGCCCGCACGCCGCCCTACTGCCGGCGGGGCGGTCGGGGTCCGCAATGCCCGCAGTGAGGCGGCCGATGTCCGCTTTCACCCATTGCAGACATTCGACCGCTCCCCGACAGAACGGCAGCTAATGGCGCAAAGCGGTCATCCCCTGAAATCATCAGGAAGGGGAGCTTCTCACCACAGCGCGCGCGAATCCAGCCATCTCTGCACGTCAGCCAGTCTGAAACGCGGACACCGGCGGTATTTGCTCCCGCCGCTTCCGAGCTCATATTCGCGCGGAAACCCGAGCGGCCGCCGCCGCCGCAGCCGATCGATCTGGCGCCGCGACAAGCGCGCGAGCTGCGCGAACTCCTCGACCGTGATCATCGCGGCACTGCCGATCGCGTTCGAGCGCGGGTCCCCCACGGAATCAGGAGCCCTGCCCGCGGCGGCGGCGTGCGAACGCCTTGTCGCCATCCAGGAAGCTCGCCAGCATCGCCGGAATGAGCTCGTGCAGCCGCTCCGCCTCACCGTAAGCGTCCCGGTAGAGGGCGGCATATTCGGTAAGCGCCTGGTTCAGCTGGGGAGAGAGGCTGATTGTGAGCTTCACCGGCCTTCGGTCGGGCAGCTTGCCAAGTCGCAGCTCCGGCATCATCCCCTCCACGGCCGAAGCACCAGATCCTTGTGGATCACCGCGCGCAGCGGCCAGCCCGGTCGGACGGTCAGGGTCGGCTGCACGTCGAGGTTCCGCGACGTGATCTGGTCGCCCGCACGCGCCGCATTCTGCTGAGTGGACTCGCGGATCGCCCGCACCAGGTCGCTCTCGCCGCTGCCCAGGCTGACTTCGGTGCCGACGCCGAGAAGCGTCGACAGCGCGACGCCCTGGAGCAGCCTCCACGTGTGGAAATCCACCCCGTCGCGGATGCCGGCATAACCCGCAAGGTCGGTCGCGGGCATGTTGTCGAGCCGGACCGACGATCCGTCCGGGAACACAATCCGCTGCCAGACGAGCAGCGCCCGGCGCTGCCCGTACGCCACCAGGCTGTCGTAGCTGCCGACCAGCCGCGCCCCCTGCGGGATGAGCACCGTCCTGCCGGTGGCGCTGTCGCGGACATGCTCGGTGACCTGCGCGAAGACGGTGCCCGGCAAATCGGAGTTGAGGCCGGTGATGAGGCTCGCCGGAACGATCGTGCCGGCACTGAGCGTCCAGCGCGAAGGCGCCGCGCGCAGCCTGTGCGGGTTGACGTCGCCGCTCTCGGACCGCGCGAAATCGAGCCGGCGGGCCCCTCCGGCCTGCGCCGCTTCAGGCGGCGCGACTGCCGGTGGCGCCTGATCCCCTCCTCCCGCGCTTGCGGATTCCTCCGACGATCGAGGGGCGTCGGCTCCGCCGCGCCCGGCGACCTGCACCAGCACTGCGGAGCTTCGCGCAGCTTCCTGCGCCGCGGCCCGGCGCTGGCGCTCGGCCTCGGCTGCCGAGCGGGCGGCGTCCCCCCGGTCCGGACCCACCGCCGCCGGGGCCGGAGCCGGCGAGCCGATGTCCTGCTCGAGGCTGCGCTGGTGGTCGACGATGGGCCGACCCAGATCGCCCGGCAGCGGCGGCCCCAGCCGGGGCACCTCGCCATAGCTGGTCGGCGCGCCCGCGAGGGCTTCTGGCGCGGCCCTCGCCGCAGGTTCCCCGCCCGAATCCTCTCCGGCCGCGATCCGGAAGCTCGGCGGCTCCAGCGCCACCCACGCGAGCGCCGCCAGGGCCGCCGCGACGGCGCCGGTGATGCCGATGATCAGGCCGCGGCGGAACCGCACCACCGGCCGCGGCGTCCCCCTGAGCACGAGCGTCTCCGGATCCTCCTTCCCCGCGACGCCGGGGATTTCCTCGCGGGCGCCTGTCATGACGACCTCCCGCGGCGGCGCCGCTCTCCCCGCTCCTGGCCGCGGACGATCCGGACCACCTGCTGACGCCGCTCGCCAAGCCTCAATTCGGCCGCAGCGAACAGCCGGTCGACGACATAATAGCGGCCGCGGACCCGGTAGTTGACGAGCTCGGCCCGTCCGCCCTCGCCCAGCACGAACAGAGGCGGCGCCTCGCCCTGGCCGAGGCTTGCCGGAAACTCGATGAAGACCTGGCTGCCGTCATCGAACGCCCGCACCGGCCGCCAGGGCGGGTCGTCGCCTTCGATCCGGTAGCCGAAGTTCAAAGCCTCGACCGCCACGCCCGCGGCGACGGGCGCCTCGGCCTCGCCGGCTCCGCCGCGGCGAAGCGCCAGCAGCTCGCCTTCGGGATAGGTCCAGGAGATGCTCGCCATTGCCGTTCGCGCGGTGCTCTCGAGCTGGACGTGGTAGACGCGCCGATCTGTGGTGATGACGAGGTTCGTCCTGAGACCGACCGCCGACGGCTTCACCAGGATGTGGGTCCGGCGGGCGGCGCCCGTGCCGCTCGTCGTGTCGCCTATTACCCACCGGGCGGTATCGCCGGCAGCAACCGAGACCAGGGTCTCCCCGGGCTGGAGCGCGATCTCGCTGACCCGCTCCGGCGCCGTGTAGAGCCGGAAGAGGGCGCCTTCGCTCCACGCATAGACCTGCACCGCGTTCACATAAGAGTCCCGGCTCGGCTCGCGCATCGCCGCGCGATTGGCGGCCTCCACCCGCGCCACCGGCGGCCCGGCCGCGCGCCTCCGCCTCGCCTCCGGCGGCAGCCGCTGCTCGACCGCCACAGGCATGCTCGTCGCCACCGGCGCCGGGGCCGGGGCCGCGGCCGGGGCCGGCGGCGGCTCCGCGACGAGCGCCGCCGGAGCGAAGACAGCGCCAACGGCAGGCCGCGCAACGGCCGCGGCACGCTCGCCTCCCGCGCAGGCGCAAAGGCCGAAGACGGAGGCCAGGGAGAGAAGGCAGGTTCGGGTCATTGGCTGTTCCTCTCGAATGTCGGGGGTTCGGAAGCGGGCGGAGCCGCGAGGTTCGGGTCGAGCGGGGAGCCGAGAGGCAGCGCCGGCGATGCCGGCGCGTGCGGGCGCCGGGGCTCAGGCGCTGCCGCGGCCGGCACGTCGAGCTCGCGCGACCAGTCGATCGCGTCGACGTAAAGGCCGAGCGGGTTCTTGCGCAGGGTCTCGGCCGAGGAAGGCGGCCGAACGACGATCGTCAGCATGGCCGTCCAGCGCGAGCTGCCGGCAAGGCTCCCGTGCTCATATTCCGTCTCGGTCCATTTGACCTGAAAGGAACGGTCCGAGGCCCGAACGACGCTGGTCACCTGAACGGAGACGGTGCGCTCGCCGATTCGCCCGAACGGGTCGGACCGCCGCGCGTGCTCCCCGAGGAACTGCGCGCCCCGCTCCGTCACGAAATCGTAAGCCGAGAGCCAGTTCTGGCGCATCAGCACGGGGTCGAGCGATACCGACCGGACGTTCGCGACGAACCGTCCAAGATGCCACGCGATCTGCGGGTCGGTGGGCCGGTGCTCGGCCTCCGCAGGCGCGACCGCAAGCGCCGCGCCGACTTCGTCGACCTCGACCACATAGGGGACGACGCGGCTCTGCATCGACTGCCACAGCAGGCCTCCCGACAGCCCTGTCGACAGGAACAGACCTCCGAAAGCCATCAGCCGCCAGTTGCGTGCCTGGGCGCGGGCGGAGCCGATCCTTTCGTCCCAGACCTGCCCCGCCCGCTGGTAGGGCGTCTCCGGCTCCGGCGTCCTGCCGTAGCGCTGGACCGCGCGCCTGAACCTCATGGCTTCAATCCTCCCTCTCCTTGATGTCCGGGGTGGCGGAGGCGCCGCCGCGGTCGCCCTCGCGAACCGCCTGCAGCGCCGCGTGCCGATGGTGGCGGGCGGATTGCTCGGAGCGGAGCCGGCGGGCCCATAAAGGCGCCTCGTCCGCCGCCGAGCCGCCGCGCTGAGTCTCCCCGCTTCCGCCGGAGCGCGGCGGGCCCGCCATCACGGCTGCGCGCTGCCCGCGCTCCGCGGCATCGCCGAGCCCGGCGAGCGCGCCGACCCGGTCACGGGCGGATGCGAGGCTGGCGCGGGCAACGCCGCCCAGGCCGGCGCCGACGCTGCTCGAGCCTGCCGTTTCCTGGCCGAGCCGGTAGGACGCATGGGCAGCCGCGCCCATCGACGTTCCCGCGCGAACCGCCCCCATCGCGCCTGCGGCAACGCCGCGCGCGCCCGCGATCGCGGCGCCGCCGCCGATCGCCAGGCTACCCGCGGCCGCGGCGGCCGTGCCCACCGCCGCGCCGGCGCCGAGCTGCGGCGCGCCCGCGACGAGCCCGGAAGCGATGCCGGGCCCGAAGATGCCGAGTCCGAACAAGGCGAGGCTGCCGAGCACCAGGCTCATCGCCTGGGCGAGGTCGCTCTCGCCGCCGCCCGCGGCGCTGGTGAACTCGTCGAAGAAGCCGGAGCCGATGCCGACGATGACGGCGAGCACCATCACCTTGATGCCCGAGGAGACGACGTTGCCGAGCACCCGCTCGGCGAGGAAGCTGGTCCGGTTCCAGAGCGCGAACGGCACCAGCACGAAGCCGGCGAGCGTCGTCAGCTTGAACTCGATGACGGTGATGAACAGCTGGATCGCCAGAACGAAGAAGGCGACGATCACGAACAGCCAGGCGATCATCAGCACCGCGATCGTCAGGAAATTGTCGAAGAAGGCGATCGGCCCCAGAAGCTCGCTCACCTGGTCGAGAAGCGGCCGAGCCGCGTCGAACCCGGTGCTCGCGACATAGCCGGGACGCAGCAGGTCGCTCGCGGTCATCCCGCCGCCGCCGGCCGTGATCCCGAGTCCGGCGAACGAGCGGAAGATGATGTCGGCGAGCGTCGGGAAGGAGCCGAGGATCAGCGCGAACGCGCCGACATAGAGGATCTTCCTGAGGAAGCGGCCGAGGACGTCCTCGCCGCCCATCGCCCAGAACAGACCCGCCAGCGTGATGTCGATCCCGACCAGCACCGTCGACAGGAAGGCGACGTCGCCGCCGAGCAGCCCGAACCCGCTGTCGATATACTGGATGAACGCCGCCATGAAGCGGTCGATCACGTTGAGGTCGTTCATCGGGCGGGTTCCGGTCAGGTGGGAAAGAGGTGCCGCGGGGCAGTCCCGGGGGGAATCGACGCCCCGCGGCGGGCCCGGACGGCGACGCCGCCCGCGCCCATCTCGAGCTTCAGTCGCGGAGGCGGGTGTGCGCGCCGGCGGAACCGAGGAACCGGCGCGTGGCAGCGCGGCCGTCCTCCTCCGCCTGCGCCCGCCGCGCCCGTTCGAGCGCGGCGCCGCGGAACTCCGTTGCCATGAGGTTCTGGAGCTGCATCTGCTGCTTGATCGAGAGGGCGAGCAGCTGGTTCGCGGCCTGGCCCACCTGAAGGCCGCCTACGGCGCCCTGGCTGCCCGCGACGAGCTCCGCGAGCGTTCCGGCATCCTCGCGGACATTCTCGACCACCTGCGCCTGGACTGCGATCGCGTGGCGGTAGGCTTCGGTCGCCGCGTCGAGACGGGCGCGAGCCTGCGCCGCGCGCTGGTCCCGCTTGAGCACGCGCCTGACGGCACCCGGGAAGAGCGTCCCGAGGCGCTCATCGAGGTGCTCGATACGGAAGTCGATCTGCTGCGCCTGCTTCATCAGGTCGTCGATGCGCTGCATCGCCGAGGTGACCCGTTCGAGCTGCGGAAAGTCGATGCTCTCCAGGTTGCGCGCCATCTTTTCGATCATCTGCGCTTCGTTCTGGAGCGAAGCGATCTGATGGTTGATCTGCTCGAGCGCCCGCGCCGCCTGCAGCAGGTTCTGGGCGTAGTTCGTCGCGTCGAACACCGGGACTGCCGCGGCAGGCGTCGTCGGCACGAGGAACGTGCCGGTCGACAGAGCCGAGCCCGCGGCCAGGGCGATCGCCATCTTCAGTTTCTTCACTTCTTCTCTCCTTTGGGGGATGGGGGAGCGGGGAACCGGTCGAGCGCCTTTGCCGCCCATTCGAGGCCGGACGCCTCGAGGAAGCGGCGTGCGAAAGCGTCGTCGCCGTGATCGGCGAGAAGGCGGTCGATGCGGCGCTGGTCGGCGGGATCCGAGGCGCCGCAGAAGGCGAGCGCGATCGGGCCGAGGCCGAGGTCGAACAGGCGGTTGCCGCGGCGCGACTGGAGGTAATAATCGCGCTTCGGGGTTGCCCGGGCGATCAGCTCGATCTGGCGGCCGTTGAGCCCGAACCGTTCATAGGCTTCGTGCGCCTGCGGCTCGACCGCGCGGTCGTTGGGCAGGAAGATGCGCTGCGGGCAGCTCTCGACGATTGCCGGGGCGATGCTGCTGTCGGCAACGTCGGCGAGCGACTGGGTCGCGAACACCACCGCGACATTCTTCTTGCGGAGCACCTTCAGCCACTCGCGGATGCGCGCGGCGAACAGCGGATTGTCGAGGAACAGCCAGGCCTCGTCGAGGACGAGGAGGGTCGGGCTGCCGTCGAACCGCTCCTCGAGCCGGTGAAACAGATAGGTGAGCACCGGGAGGACCGGGCCCTGCCGCCCCATCAGCGTCTCGGTTTCGAAGCACTGGACGTCGGCGAGCGCCAGCCGGTCTTCGGCCGCGTCGAGCAGGTGACCGAACGGCCCCTCCAAAGTGTAGGGCAGGAGCGCCGACTTGAGGGCGTTCGACTGGAGCAGCAGCGACAGGCCGGTGAGCGTCCGCTCCTCCGGCGGCGCGGAGGCGAGGCTTCCGAGCGCCGACCAGAGCGCGTCCTTCACCTCGGGCGTCACCAGAACCTTCTGGTGCTCGAGCAGCGCTCCGAGCCACTCGGCCGCCCAGCTGCGCTCGGCGGGCTCGTCGATCCGCCGCAACGGCTGGAAGGCCAGCGCCCCGCCGTCCTCCTCTTCGCCTGCGGCGAGGGCATGGTGAGCGCCCCCCATCGAGAGCACCGCCGCGCGCGCCGACCAGCCCTTGTCGAACATTGTCACCCGCGCGCCCGGATAGCGCCGGAACTGTAGCGCCAGCAGCGCGAGCAGCACCGACTTGCCGGCGCCGGTCGGGCCGACCACGAGCATATGGCCGACGTCGCCGACATGGGTCGACAGGCGAAACGGCGTCGAGCCGCTGGTCTGCGCGAACAGCAAGGGCGGACCGCCCAGGTGCCCATTGCCCGCCGGCCCAGCCCAGACCGACGACAGAGGCATCAGGTGTGCGAGGTTGAGGGTATGTACGAGCGGCTGGCGAACATTCGCGTAGACGTGCCCGGGCAGGCTCGACAGCCACGCCTCCACCGCATTCAGGCGCTCCCGCATCGCCGTGAAGCCGAGACCGTTCACGACCCGCTCCACCGCCCTCACCTTCTCCTCCGCCGCCTCGCGGTCGCGGTCGGAGACGGTGATGGTCGCCGTCAGGTAGCCGAAGGAGACATAATCCTGGCCGAGCGCCTGAAGCGCGAGATCGGCGTCGGCGACCTTGTTGTCGGCGTCGCTGTCGGTGAGCTGGGCGGGCTGGTTGTACATGACCTCGCGCAGGAGCGCGGTCAGCGACTTGCGCTTGTTGAACCATTGCCGGCGAAGGCGGGTGAGCGCCCGGGTGGCCTCCGGCTTGTCGAGGGGGATGAACCGCGTCACCCAGCGGTAGGCGAAATCCTGGTGGTTGAGCGCGTCGAGGATGCCGGGGCGGCTCAGCGCCGGGAAACCGAGCACGGTCAGGGTGCGTAGGTGAAGGTCGCCGAGCATGGGCTCGAGCCCGCCAGCGAGCGGCGTGTCGGCGAGCAATGCGTCCAGATAGACGGGCGTCTCGGGAACGCCGACCCGGTGGCGGCGCGAGGAGACCGCGCCGTGAAGGAAGGTGAGCGTCTCCCCGTCATCCAGCGCGCGCACCTCCGGCATGAAGCCCGAGAGGAGGTCGAGCGCCCGGTTCGTCTCCGCAACGAACGACGCGAGCGCCTCGCGCCAGTCTCGGCCGCGCCGCTCATCCGTCCGCTCGATCAGCGAGCGCTCGGCAGTCGCCTGGCTGTCGGGCGGCGGCAGCCAGACGAGGCTGAGATGATAACGGCTCTCATAATGATCGCGCTCGCCTTCGAAGCCCGCCTGACGCTCCTTGTCGACGATCCAGGACGCGGGGTCGGGGAAGGTGCTTTCCGGATAGCCGAGCGCCTCGATGCGCTCGGCTTCGAAGAACAGCGCCCAGCCGGATCCGAAGCGCTTGAGGACATTGTTGACGCGCGCCGAGGCCGAGACGAGCTCCGCCTCGGTCGCGCTATCGAGGTCGGGGCCGCGGAACCGGAGCACCCGCAGGAAGCTGCCGTCCTTGTTGAGGACGACCCCCGGCGCCACCAGCGCGGCCCAGGGCAGGTGGTCGGCCAGCCGATCGGCGCGCCTGCGATACTCGCCGATGTTCAGCATGAAAGATGCCCTCGCTGCCGGAGGTGGCGGGCGAGCACGGCTGCGAAGGCGGCGTCGCGCCTGGCCGCGACGACGGCCACCGAGTGGCCGAGCGCCCACACGGCGAACCCTGCGATCCATTGCTGGAGCCCCAGCCCCAGTGCCGCCGCGACCGTGCCGTTGACGATCGCGACGGCGCGCGGGGCGCCGCCGAGCAGGATCGGCTCCACCAGCGCGCGGTGGATCGGCGCCTCGAAGCCTTCGATATGGGCTGTCCCGCCGATCACGAGATCAGAGCCCCGCCGCCGAAGCTGAAGAAGGAGAGGAAGAAGGAGGAGGCGGCGAAGGCGATCGACAGGCCGAAGATGATCTGGATCAATCGCCGGAACCCGCCCGCCGTCTCGCCGAAGGCGAGCGTCAGGCCGGTGGTGATGATGATGATCACCGCGATGATCTTCGCGACCGGACCCTGGACGGATTCCAGCACCTGCTGGAGCGGCTCCTCCCAGGGCATTCCGGAGCCGGCCGCATGCGCCTGGGCGGCGACGAGGGCCGCGGCGGCAAGAGCGAGTGCGGTGCGGGAGGCGCGAACTGGACGGGCGTCGGTCATGACAGGTCTCCTCGGGGGCTTTCGACGTGGGGGTGGAGGGGGCGAAGCGCGTAGTCGCCGGTGCCGTCGAGGCCGGCGACCGAGACGATCGTCTCTATGCGCCGTGCGGAGCCGCGGCCGGAGATGAACACGATGAGGTCGATCGCCTCGGCGATCAGCCGGCGGGGCACGGTGACGACGGCTTCCTGGATGAGCTGCTCGAGGCGGTAGAGGGAGGAGGCGGCGCTGTTGGCGTGTACCGTGGCGATCCCGCCGGGATGGCCGGTGTTCCAGGCCTTGAGCATGTCGAGCGCCTCGGCGCCGCGGACCTCACCCACGACGATCCGGTCCGGCCGCAGGCGCAGGGTCGAGCGAACGAGATCGGCCATGCCGACCACGCCCGCACGGGTCCGAAGCGCCACCGTATCGGGCGCGGCGCACTCGAGCTCGCGCGTGTCCTCGATGAGGATCACCCGCTCGTCGAACGCGGCGATCTCCGCGAGCAAGGCGTTGGCGAGAGTCGTCTTGCCCGAGCTCGTCCCGCCGGCGACGAGGATGTTGCGCCGCTCGACGGCGGCGGCCGCGAGGATCCGCGCGGCCTCGGCCGGCATGATGCCGTCGCTCACATAGTCAAGGAGGGTGTAGACGCGCCCTGCGGGCTTGCGGATCGAGAAGCACGGCCCCGTCGCGACCGGCGGCAGGACGCCCTCGAACCGCTCGCCCGCGAGGCCGTCGCCGTGCGGCGGCAGCTCGGCGCTCACCACCGGCGAGCCGGCATGAACCTCGCTCCGCGCATGGCTCGCGACCAGCCGGATGATCCTCTCGACCTGGTCGGGGCCGAGCCGCTGCCCCGTGTCGAGGCGCCCCTCGCCAAGCCGGTCGAGCCGGAGCGCGCCGTCGGGATTGACCATCACCTCGACGACGAGCGGGTCGGCGAGGGCCGCGGCGATGGCGGGTCCCATGGCGGTCCGGAGCATCGCCCGGCGGCGATCGGCGGATTCGGCGGTGCTCATCGGCGCCGCCCTCAGAAGCTCGGCAGCAGGTCGGGACCTGCGCCTTCGTTGACCGCGTGGGCGGCGAGCACCGGCGGGAGCGCCTGCAGGCGGGACAGCAATCGTGCGTCCGCGGCAGGGTCGCCGTCCTCCTCGCGCGCCGGCGCGGGGTCGGCCTGCTCCTGCGGCCGCACCGCCATCTGCTCGCCGGGGAGACCGGGATGCCGCTCGTGCTGGAGCCCGCCGCCGCCGACGCCTTGCTCCTCCGCTTCGGCGGCAGGGTCTCCAGCCTCGGCGCGAAGACCGGCCCAGTCGTCGGGGCGGGGCGCCGGCCGATCGGCATATGGCCCCTCGACGAGCGACGGGGCGCTCTCCACCCGCCGCGTGAACCGGCGATCCTCGAAGTAGCGGAGCTTTCTCGCCCGGATCGGCGGCAGGCCGGAGACGAGCACCAGCTCGTCGGCCGGCGGGAGCTGCATGACCTCGCCCGGCGTCAGCAGCGGCCGTGCCGTCTCCTGCCGGCTGACCATGACATGGGCGAGCCAGGGGGCGAGACGGTGGCCGGCATAGTTGCGCATCGCCCTCTGCTCGGTCGCGGTGCCGAGCGCGTCGGAGATCCGCTTCGCCGTCCGCTCGTCGTTCGAGGCGAACGCCACCCGCACATGGCAGTTGTCGAGGATAGCATTGTTCTCGCCATAGGCCTTGGCGATCTGGTTGAGCGACTGCGCGATCAGGAAGGCGCGCACGCCGTAGCCCGCCATGAAGGCAAGGGCGGTCTCGAAGAAGTCGAGGCGGCCGAGGGCCGGGAACTCGTCGAGCATCATGAGGAGCTGGCGGCGGCGCTCGCCGCCGCAGCCGTGAAGGCGCTCGGTCAGCCGGCGACCGATCTGATTGAGCACCAGGCGCACGAGCGGCTTGGTCCGCGAGATGTCGGACGGCGGCACCACCAGATAGAGCGAGAGCGGCCGCTCGGCGAAGAGGAGATCCTCGATCCGCCAGTCGCAGGCCGAGGTGACCGCCGCCACCGTCGGATCCCTGTAGAGCCCGAGGAACGACATGGCGGTCGAGAGGACACCGGAGCGCTCGTTCTCGGACTTGTTCAGGACCTCGCGCGCGGCCGAGGCGACCACCGGGTGGACACCGTCCCGGCCGAGGTGCGGCGTCGTCATCATCGCCCGCAGCGTCGCGACGAAGCTTCGCGCCGGATCGGAGAGGAAGGTCGCGACCCGCGCCAGCGTCTTCTCCTCCTCGGCGTAGAGAATGTGGAGGATCGCGCCGACCAGGAGCGAGTGGCTGGTCTTCTCCCAATGGTTGCGCCGCTCCAGCGCGCCTTCCGGGTCCACGAGGATGTCGGCGATGTTCTGGACGTCCCGAACCTCATGGGAGCCGCGGCGCACCTCGAGCATCGGGTTGTAGCGCGCGGACCGCGCGTCCGTCGGGTTGAACAGCAGGCAGTGCGAGAAGCGCGACCGCCAGCCGGCGGTCAGCTCCCAATTCTCGCCCTTGATGTCGTGGACGACCGCGGAGCCGGTCCAGGAGAGGAGCGTCGGCACGACGAGCCCGACGCCCTTGCCGCTCCGGGTCGGCGCGAACGCCATGACATGCTCGGGGCCGTCGTGGCGGAGGTAGGCGGCCCTCGATGCGCCCAGGAAAACCCCCGCATCGCCGTATAGGCCGGCGGAGCGGATCTCGGCCTCGCTGGCCCAGCGCGCCGAGCCGTAGGTGGTGACGTGGGAAGATTGCCGCGCCCGCCACAAGGAGCCCGCGACCGCCACCGCGCAGCCGAGGAAGCCGCTCGCCCCGGCGAGCGCCCCCGCCCGGTCGAAGACCCGGGGCGCGTAGGCTTCGTAATGATACCACCAGCCGAACAGCGCCCACGGCCGGTAGAGGGGCAGCTCGCCCAGCGTGAACCACGGGCGCCCGAGCTGCGGCTGGTAGGCCAGCATTGCGGCGGTCCATTGGGTCGCCGCCCACACGCCCAGCACCATCACGGCGAGGACGACGAGCATCTGACCGATAAGCAACCTGGTGGGCGTCATGCCGGGCTCCCCTGCCGGCGGCGCGCCGGCGGCCCCGTACCCTTCGCGCATGAATGCGATTCGGCTGGATTCCCGCTTCGCCGAACAGGGCGGCTCTCCGACGAATCTGAAGCGCCAGCTCGCCCGAGGGATGCTGCGCGCTACGAGCCCGGTCCCAACCGGAGAGGAGGCGGCAGGGAGCCCAACGCAGCGCGCAGGGGCCGAACCTTCTCGCGTGGCGCGGGCGCAGTATCCCCAGACGCGCTTCAGTTCACAGCGTGTGCAGGCTAGAGAGCCGCCGCCGCTGATCCGAGGTGCTTAGCTTCGCGGCGCACCGTCGACCGGCGCTGCGAATTCATTCAGCATGTGCGACATCTGGGTTGTGCCCGGGATGGGTACGATCGACGGCTTCTGCGCGACCGGCCGCGCGAGGGCGATCTGCCCGTCGGAGATGTGGGAGTGGAGGAGCACGTATCCTAAGCAACAACGTCCGTGGCTGCTTAGGATAGAGTGACCCGAATGCCTTGCGGACAGGCTGCGAACGAGCGATGCTCGGCGAATGAGCTTCCTTGTCGCCCTTCAGGTCATAGCCGCAGGAACCACCTTCACCTGCACTCCCACCCGCATCTGGGAAGGCGATGGCCCGATATGGTGCGCCGAGGGGCCGCGCGTCCGTCTGGCCGGAATTGCCGCGCGAGAAGCGGACGGAAGCTGCCAGCCGCACCACCCGTGCCCGAAGGCTTCCGCGGATGCGGCCCGCAACCGTCTCGTCGACCTGGTGGGCCGTCCTACCGGACGTGGCCGGGAGGGGCACGTGCTCGTCCGCGGAGAGCCGATGGAATGCACTTCCGCCGGCCCGGCAGGAGGCTCCCGAACAGCAGCCTGGTGCGTTCAGCCGCATGGGGTAGACCTCTCCTGCGAGATGGTTGCCAGCGGACTGGCGCTGCGGTGGGATCGGTACTGGCGTGGGCACAAGTGCCCCAAGCCGGGAGCTCCGCACTAGCTGAGGCGACTGTTGCGACGGAAATGGACCTAATCGGAGACTGTAAGCACCATCCACGAGGAGAAGGGGCGGCCGATGGGTTCAATCTGGGATCTCAGCCCTGAACGGCTGTATGAGCTCAGCAGGGAGATCGAGCGCGTGGCGGATGCGGTTGCACATGCGCCGCGGCACGTTCCCCCTGAGATCACTCCTGCCGCGGTTCGCTCGATCATCCGCGCCCGCCGGCTCAGGGAGGAGCATTTCGACAGGTGCCTCTTCGCCGATCCTGCCTGGGACATTCTGCTCGGCCTGTACGCGGGCAGACTCGAAAGCCGGCTGTCTTACGTGACGACCGCCTGTGAGGCCTCCGGCGTGCCGCCGACGACGGCTTTGAGGTGGATCAAAGTCCTGGAGGGTGCAGGGCTGGTGACTCGCTCTGCGGATCCAATCGATCGGCGGCGGGCTCGCCTGGAGCTGACTGGCGAAGCCGCGAGCAGCATCGAGGGCTACCTCGCCGCGGCCGCCGCATCGTCAACTCTGCTCACGTAGCTGCCGAGCGCAGCCAGCGCGGAACGACGGCGGAAAGCATCCAATCCGAATAGAGGTTCATCGGAAATGGCTGAATTGCGGCGAACGCACACCACGTACGTTCTGGCGCTCGCGAGGTGGCGACCGCCTCTTTTCAAAGGTCAGGCGCCGGATCCCATCGGCGCTCCGTCCAGTCCATGTCCCGGAGCGGCCCTCCGCAGCTGCGATGCAGACCGCTGCTGACATAGACGAGCCGGTGCGGACGCGATCAGGGCGGTGAGGACGTAGGGCGCAAGGACGTTCACCGCCAGGGTCGCGGCATGATTCTGGGGGATCCCGCCGCGAGACGGCGCATTGTAGATGCCGGCATTGTGGATGACCGCATCCGTCCGGCCGATGGCATTGACCTGGTCGGCGATGCCGCGGGTGTCGGGGACGCCGGCGAGGTCGCCGATCACGACGCCGGCGGCGAGATGTGCGATATCGTCAAGCGCCGCGGCGCGCCCTGGCGAGCGCGCATGCAGGACCACCTCGTGGCCGCTGGCCAGAAGGGATTGGGCAGCCGCGCGCCCGAGCCCGTCCGTGCTGCCGGTGATGAAGATCCGAGCCATCTCTTGCCTCCTGCGGCCGGACCAGAAGTCGAGCGCCTCACCGGTCATGGGGGACAATAGCCTTCGGCGACGGCATGCGTTCCTCGACCGCCGTCGACGAGACCTCTCTTTGCCCGCTCACCCTGTGTCGTCCAGCTGGCTACCCGTGTGGAAGGACGAGCGGAGCTCTCGCCGCGGAAGGCTGGCGAAGTTTCAGCAGCGGGGTTAGTTCCGCGCCTGTGCCGACATTTGGAGGAGCATCATGAGCGGTCAACGCCCGTTGGAGGACGACGGCTTCGAACAATTTGCCGACGACGCGCCGATCATGCTGTGGCGCATAAATTCGAGCTTCGACCGCGACTGGGCGAACAAGGCGTGGTTTGATTTCACGGGCGGGAGCTTGGCGGAAGAGGCGAGTTTCGCATGGCTCGACCGGGTCCACCCCCACGATTCAGACAGGGTCATCGAGCAGTTCGGGCGTGCTTTCGAAGAGCGCCAGGCGGTTTCAGTTGAGTTCCGGATCAGGGCCCACGACGGCAAGTTCCGCTGGATCGTCGACCGAGGCGAGCCTTTTTTTCGAGAGGGACATTTCGCCGGCTTCGTCGGCGCGTGCATCGATATCACGGAGCGCAAGGAAGCGGAGCTCCGCTCGGTTGCGCCTGAGGGCGAATTCCGGAAGCTGTCCCAGGCGCACGTCGCGAGCGTCGGGATCGGAGAAATAGGTCAGGAGCTCGGCGAGACGCTGCGCGCGATCGAGAGCATGGCCGCTGGTCTCGATCGCTCGATGCGCGGCAGGGCAGATGTGCCAGCGAGCTGGCTCGACCGGGTTATATCCATCCGCGACTCTGTCGAACGCGCGGATTTTTTCTTGGCAACCTCGACGCCGGACGCGCGCCCGGAGCCGCTCCAAAAGAAACCTGAGGATCTTGCAGAGGTGCTCCGCTCGGCAGGAGACCTCATCAAACATCATCTGGCTGCGGCCGGAGCTACTTTGGAATGGGACCTCACCCCCGAGCTGCAGGCAAGGATCGGCAGGGGGCCGATCATGCAGGTCACCGTCACCTTGTTGAAACATGCGCTCGATGCCATCGCGGACTTCAACAATCCCGCGCTTCGCATCTCGGCCGCGAGGTGGGGCCGAATGGCCGTAGTCTCGGTTGCAGCCTCAGGCGTCGCATTGGCCAGGCCGTCGGAGGGGGAGGTGCCGTGCTCGGGAGTCCTGGCGGAGCAGGAGGGATGTGGTGTCGGCCTCTACGCTGCCGGGCTCATCGTCAGCGATCATGGCGGTCGTTTCTGGGTCGACGACACACGGGAAGGCGGACCGGTTTTGCGTTTTTCCATCCCGCTCAGCCACGAGTGACTCTCTGAAGCCGTAGCTGAGCACCTGCTCGTAGCGCCGGAGGGGGGGCCGCGTACCGGCTCACGCAGGAGTTTAGTCGAGATCCCCCGTCTGCCGGGAGGCAGCGCATCGACAGGGCTGCAATGACAGTCCAGGGTTCCACGCGGGCCTGCCGATCAAGAAGCGGTGGTCCGCATAGATGTCGACGTGCACTTCGGCCGCCCATCGGCAGGAGTTCGCCTGGAAGGCGTTCCGGCATCGCCCGGCGGAGCGTCATCGTCAGCATGGCGGTCTGATGGGAGGTGGATCGCGCCGAGTCCGCACAGGACTCCAGATGTCAGTCATGCCATTGCTTCTCCCCGCGCGCGGAAACGCCTCGTTCTCCGTTGTAGCCGTGCGAAGACGTCACTGCCGCCGCCGGCCCGCGGAAGGCCCGGCCGTGCCTCCTGCAGTCAATAGACGGTCCAAAGGGCTATCTCCCTGACCTTCTCTTCCGAGAACGGCGGGAACAGGTGCTCGATGGCGGTGTCCGGGGGAGAAATGAGCATGGACTTGGCGTGGGTGAGCGCGTCGAAGCCGTGCTTCCCGTAATAGTGGCCGATCCCGGAATGGCCGACGCCGCCGAACGGCATTGTCTCGACAAACAGGAAGACGTTCGTCTGGTTGACGGCTCCGCCGCCAAAGGAGAGGCTGCTCACGAACCGGTCGATCGCAGCCTGATCGCGGCTGAAGATGTAGGCAGCGAGGGGCCTCGGCATCGATTTGATTCGGGCGAGGAGCTGCTCGAGGTCGGAATAGCGAAGAATGGGCAGGACCGGGCCGAATATCTCCTCCTGCATGATCCGGTCCGACCAGGAGACCGGATAGAGGATGGTCGGGTCGAAATAGGAGGCCGCCTCGTCGAAGCGGCCGCCGGCGACGATCTTCTCCGGATCGAGCAGCGCCGCCAGGCGCCCGACCGCGGCCGGATCGATGATCCGCGAAAGGTCGGGATTGCCTCGGGGCTCGTCGCCGTAGAACTCGACGAGCGCATTGGCGCACTCCGAGACGAAGGCATCCGCCACCTCCTCGTGCACGGCGGCATAGCCCGGAGACGTGCACCATTGGCCGCCCCAGGCGGTGGCGCCCCACACGAGCTTTCGCGCGGCGTCCGGTATGTTGGCGCTCATGTCGACGATCGCGGGATTCTGGCCGCCGAGCTCCAGCAGCACCGGCGTGAGGTTCTCCGCAGCCGCGCGCATCACGGCCTTGCCCGCCGCCACGCTTCCGGTGAGGAAAATGAAGTCCCAGGGGAGCTTCAGCATCTCGGCGACCTGCTCGCGCCGGCCGGTCACGGCGGCGAAGGCGCGGCCGTCGAAGTAGCGGGGGATGAGCTCGAGAAGCGCGGCGTTGGTCGCCGGGAGGAGGTCCGAGAGCTTCAGGATGCAAGGATTGCCGGCCGCGAGCGCAGCCGCCGCAGGCCGGAGCGAAAGCGTGAGGGGCCCATTCGAGGGACACAGTATGAGCGTCACGCCATAAGGCTCGCGGTAGACCACGCCTTTGTGCCCGCTCTCGGCAAGGAACCGCGGGATCGGCGAGTCGAGAGGCCTCATCCAGTCGGCGAGCTGGGCGATCGTCGCCTCGATGGTCGCGATCGTCGCCTCGACCTCGAACACATGTTCCTGGACCGCCGTCTTGAAGTCCGACTTGGCCGCTTCGTAGAAGCGGGCGCGATTGTCGCTGAGCATCCTCGCCATCGCGCCGAGCTGCTCGACCCGCCACGCATAGCTCTTCGTGGCGTCGCTTGCGAACCAGCTTTTCTGGCCGTCGAAGAGGGTGAGGAATGAAGGCATCGCCGCCGATGCGCCGGCGGTCGTTGCGGGA
This sequence comes from Allosphingosinicella sp., assembly GCA_036386335.1. Taxonomy (GTDB): domain Bacteria; phylum Pseudomonadota; class Alphaproteobacteria; order Sphingomonadales; family Sphingomonadaceae; genus Allosphingosinicella. The sequence goes on from DASVVY010000013.1 coordinate 18,956, forward strand.
TCGACGGTGGCGATGCCGCTCATGCCGCTTCTCCGGCGATGGGAGCCCGTTCTTCGTCCGCGGCAGGCGCGGGGAAGCTCCCTGCATCGAAGCGGCTGCGGTCGTGAACCTGCATCGCCGGCGTCCGGTCGATGTGCAGGCTCAATAGCTCGGGGCGGCTGTAATGGCCGCCTCCGTCGACGAGCCGCTTTCGGCCATCGATCAGCGCGAAATCGAGGTCGCCGATCGCATCGCCTTCGCCAGGGCCAAGCGGGCCCGCGACGATCCGGCCGTCTGGAGCGACGATCGCGGTGAAATTGCCGCCGGAGATCGGTCCGACCGGACCGCCGGTGTCCTCCGCGATCCGGGCCTGCTGCTCAGGGTCGAGCCACGCTGTGGCGCAGACCACGAACGCCGCCGACTCCAGCGCGTGCTGGCGGACGTTCGCCTCGATCTGCTCGGAGAAGACCGCCCCGAAGATCGAGCCGGGATACATGGCGGAATGGATCTGCTCGCCGTCGGCGATGAGAGCGTAGCGGGCGAGCGGCATGTAATGCTCCCAGCAGGCGAGCTGCCCGATCCGCCCGGCGGCAGTGTCGATGGCGCGGAGCCCGGAAGCGTCGCCTTGGCCCCAGACCATCTTCTCGTGATAGGTCGGGGTGAGCTTGCGCCGGCGCTGAACGAGCATGCCGTCCGCGTCGAACAGGAGCTGGGTATTGTAGATCGTCCCGCCGTCGCGCTCGTTGATGCCGATCGAGACGACCATGTTCGCCTGCCTTGCCGCCAGGCCGATCGCCTCAGTCTCGGGCGACGGCACCGTCACCGACTGCTCCAGCAGGCGCTGATGCTCGTTCGCCAGCTGGAAGGCTGGCTGGATGAACGAGAAATAGGGATAATAAGGGACCAGCGTCTCGGGGAACGTCGCGAACTGCACCCCCTCCTTCGCCAGCTCGCCGATCTTCCGGACCACCTTCTCGATGGTCCCTTGCCGGCTGTACAGGACGGGGCTGATCTGGACGGCGGCAGCTCGGATCATCTGGCTCACGCGGGAACTCCTGCTCGATCGGGGCTTGCCGGAAGTTCGATCCCGCTCGTGCTTTTGTTACAGCCCGGCTTCAGATCCCCTCTTCACGCGTGGGAGGAGGACCGCGAGGCGATGCGGCGCTCGATCTCCGGCCTGAAATGGCGGATCAGCCCCTGGACCGGCCATGCCGCGGCGTCGCCGAAGGCGCAGATGGTGTGGCCCTCGATCTGCCTGCTGGCGTCGAGCAGCAGGTCGATGTCGCTCGTCTCGCCATTCCCCTCGGCAAGGCGGTCGACCACCCGCCACATCCAGCCCGTCCCCTCGCGGCAGGGCGTGCACTGGCCGCAGCTCTCATGCATGAAGAAGCGGCTGATCCGCGCGATGGCCCGAACGATGTCGGTCGACTTGTCCATCACGATCAATGCGGCCGTTCCCATGCCAGACTTGAGGTCCCTGAGGCTGTCGAAGTCGAGGGGACAATCGATGATCTGCTCGGCGGGAAGCACCGGCATCGACGCCCCTCCCGGAATTACAGCGAGCAGGTTGTCCCAGCCGCCACGAATCCCCCCGCAATGCGTGCCGATGAGCTCGCGGAAGGTGATGCCCAAGGGCTCCTCGACGACGCAGGGCCTGTTCACGTGGCCCGACACTTGGAAGAGCTTGGTCCCTTCGTTCTTCGGCCTGCCGATCCCCGCGAACCAGCTTGCGCCGCGCCGGAGGATCGTCGGCACGACCGCCAGCGATTCGACGTTGTTGACCGTCGTCGGACAGCCGTAGAGGCCGGCGCCCGCCGGAAAGGGCGGCTTGATGCGGGGCTTTGCGGGCTTGCCCTCGAGGCTCTCCAGCATGCCCGTCTCCTCGCCTGCGATATAGGCTCCGGCGCCGCGGTGCAGGAACAGGTCGAAGTCCCGGCCGGCTCCCGCCGCGTTCCGCCCGAGCAGGCCGGCTCCATAGGCCTCGGCGATCGCGGCCTCGAGTATCGCGGCCTCGCGGATATATTCTCCGCGGATGTAGATGTAGCCGGCGCGGGCGCGGATCGCGTGGCCGGCGAACAGCGCGCCCTCGATCAGCTTGTGCGGCTCGTGGCGGATGATTTCTCGGTCCTTGCAGCTGCCCGGCTCGGCCTCGTCGGCGTTGATCACGAGGAAGCTGGGCCGGCCCGCCCCAGGCTCCTTCGGCATGAAGCTCCATTTCATGCCCGTCGGGAAGCCGGCGCCGCCGCGTCCGCGAAGTCCAGATGCCTTCACCTCCTCGATGATCCACTCCGGTCCCCTGGCGAGGAGGTCCGTGGTGGCATCCCAGTCGCCGCGAGCCATGGCCGCTTCGAGCCGCCAGTCCTGGAAGCCGTACACGTTGGTGAAGATCCGGTCCGCGTCAGCGAGCACGGCCGCCTCCCCGCCCTTGCCGCAATCTCCCCACGGCCATGCCTCGACCGCTCCTCGAGACGAGGCGGCCTACTTCCACCGCCTCACTCATCTGCCGGCTTCCACGCCTCGTAGGATGGCCGCCCTGCGAGTGGGATCACTGGGGCACCGGCCTCGCCGGGCCGGGGCAGCCGAGCGGCCCTCGGTTCGCGGCTGCGAGCGGATGGAAATTCAATCAGCTGCGCACAGCCCCCGTCCCCGGCCGCCGACCGCCGGAGGACTGCCGCGGGAACGATGTCGCTCCTCCTCATGACGTCACCTCCACGAACCGGCCCCGCCGTCATCGGAGCGCGCGCCTGCGCGCCGCGGGCGGGTCGCCAGCAGAAGTTCGACATGGTGGGTGCCCCGGTTACAGCGAGCGCTTCGCGCTCCGTAGGGGTCGGAAATGTCGCCGCACGCTCATGCCGACCATCCTCCGCCGAGCGCCCTGAACAGGTCTATCTGCGCAGCCGCGACCCTGCCGTCCATGTCGGCGAGCGCCGCTTCCGTGTCCGCGAAGGTCCTCTCCGCATCGAGCAGCGCCAGCGAGTCGACCTGCCCCTCCCGCTGCTGCGCCCGGATGATGCGCGCCGCCACCGCGGCTTCGTCACGCGCCGCCTCGAGCGCAGCTCGCCTTTGAAGGGCCTTCGAATAGGCCGACAATGCCGTCTCCGTTTCCTGCAGCGAGCGCAGCACCGTTCCATCGAACGCCGCAAGCGCTGCCCGGGTCCCGGCCTCGGCGCCGGCGACCCGTGCCCGGGCGCGGGAGTGGTCGTCGAACGACCAGCTGATGAGGGGTCCGAGGAACCAGGCGAGGGGGTTCTGGAGAAGATCGCCGAGGCTGCCGCGCGAGGCCGCCGATCCTCCGATGCTTATCCGGGGGTACAGCTCGGCGGTGGCGATGCCGATTCGGGCCGTCGCCGCTGCGAGCCTTCGCTCCGCCGCGCGCACATCCGGGCGCCGCGCGAGAAGCTGGGCGCCGTCGCCGACCGGAATCGGGCGGTCGAGCCTCAGCGGCGATGTGCGGGCTCCGGCGACCGGCGGAAGCTCCGCCGGCGCGCGGCCCGTCAGCATGGCGAGCCTGAACAAGGCCGAATCGCGCTCGGCTGCGATCGCCGGTATCTCTGCGACCCGCTGGTTCAACAGGGTCGCGATCCGGGCGCTGTCGATCCGCAGCGTCACGCCGATCTCGACGCGCCGCTGAGTCAGGTGGAGCGACCGCTCCAGCAGCTCGACGATGCGGTGCGCAACGGCCAGGCGGTCCGCCGCGCTCGCGGTCTCGGCATAGGCGCGTACCGTTTCCGCGACGACGACGACCCTAACCGCGTCCGCGTCTGCCTCCGCCGCGGCCGCATCGGAGCGCGCTGCCTCCACCTCGCGCCGGATGCGGCCGAACAGGTCCACCTCGTACGCGACCTCTAGGCGCGCCTGATAACCGGTCGCGGCACTCGGCTGTCCACCCTCACGGCCGCGCTCGGCACTTCCGGCTGCACCGACCTGCGGCAGCCGGTCGGCCCGGACCTCGCGAAGCGCCGCCCGAGCCTGATCGAGCCGTGCGAGCGCGATCCGGAGGTCGGTGTTCGCGGCAAGGGCGTCGGCGATCAGCCCGTCGAGGACAGGATCGTCATAGAGCTTCCACCAGCCCTGCGGAACTTCGGCCCCGCGCTGGACCGCTTCCCCGTCGGCGGCCACGAAATCGCCTGAGGCACGCGCCGGGGTCGAAGGGTGCGCATAATCGGGCCCGGCGCTGCAGGCGGCGAGGGCGAGGCTGCAAGCGATGGCTGGGATCAGCTTCGGCTCCATCTCCTGCTCCTCAGTGCGCATGGATTAGGGGGGCGGGTTCCGGCGCCGCCGGCCGCCGGTCTCGGTGCAGCCGATCCCCGAGCGCGCGGCAGGCGACGTAGAAGAGGGGCGTGAATATGGTGCCGAAGAAGGTGACTCCGATCATCCCGAAGAAGACGGCCGTGCCGAGCGCCTGCCGAAGCTCCCAGCCCGGCCCGCTCGCGAGCACGAGCGGCACCGTCCCGAGGATGAACGCGAGGCTGGTCATCAGGATCGGCCTCAGCCGGGAGCGTGCCGCCTCGACCGCCGCTTCCCTGGGACTGAGGCCGCGTTCCTCCGACTGCTGGGCGAACTCGACGATGAGGATCGCATTCTTCGCTGCGAGCGCGACCAGCACGATGAGCCCGATCTGGGTCAGGATGTTGTTGTCGAGCCCGCGAAGGTTCACGCCGATCATCGCGGCGAGCAATGTCATCGGGACGATGAGGATGATCGACAGCGGCAGCAGGAGGCTTTCGAACTGCGCGGCGAGGACAAGGAAGACGAAGACGACGGAGAGGCCGAAGACGACGGCCGCCACATTGCCGGCAGCCTTCTGCTGGTAGGCGATGTCGGTCCATTCGGTGAGAAAGCCCGGCGGCAGGGCGGAGGCGAGCTTCTCCATCGTGCGGGTCGATGCGCCGGTGGAATAGCCGGGCGCGGTGTCGCCATCCACCTCGACCGCGGGGTAGAGGTTGTAACGGGTCACCCGATAGGGGCCCGTCCGGTCTGTGAGATTGGCGACGGCGCCGATCGGAACCATCGCTCCGCCGTTCGAGCGGGTCTTGAGCTGGGCTATGTCGCTGGGGTCGTCGCGCCATTGCGCGTCCGCCTGCGCCGTCACCCGGAACGTCCGGCCGAGCAGGTTGAAGTCGTTCACATAGGCGGAGCCGAGATAGACCTGGAGCGCCTCGAAGACCCTTTCCGGCGGCACTCCGAGCACATCGGCCTTGGCCCGGTCTATGTCCGCCCAGATCCGCGGCGTGGCGACATTGTAGAGCGTGTAGACGTTCGCGAGGTTCTTCTCCTTGCGTGCAGCCGCGATCAGCTGCCCTGCCGCCTCGTCGAGCGCCTGGTATCCCATGCCGGCACGATCCTGCACGATCATGCGATAGCCGCCGCCGCTCCCGATGCCCTGCACCACTGGCGGCGGTATGATGAGGACCTTCGCCTCGTCCATGTCGGCAACGGCAGCGCGCATGTCGTTCTCGATGTTGAGTTCGGTTCGGTCGGTGCCGGCACGCTCCTCGAACGGACGGAAGGTGATGTAGGCAGCGGCCGTGTTCGGCGCCTGCGTGCCCGACGCGCCGTCGAACCCGGCGAACATTGCCGCGGCCCGCGTCCCGGGCACCTTCAGCAGCCGGTCCACGACCTTCTTCAGGACGGCGTCGGTCCGCTCAAGGGAGCTGCCGGGCGGCAGCTGCGCGACCGCCAAAGCGTAGCCCTGGTCCTGCGACGGGATGAAGCCCGCCGGAGTTGCCCAGAAGAGCCCCATCGTCACGAGGACGAGGCCACCATAAGCGGCGAGAGGGCGCCCTCGGGCCCCGACGAGCCGGCGCGTCAGCCGCCCGTAGAAGGCAGCAAGCCCGTTGAACGCGGCGTTGAAGCGGTCGCCGGCGCGGTGGAGGATGGCGAACAGGCCCCTTTGCGCACGGTCGTCCGCCTTCGGCCTCAGCAGCAGCGCCGACAGCGCCGGCGAAAGGGTCAGCGAGAGGATCAGCGAGATGATCGTCGAGGCCGAGATCGTCACCGCGAACTGCCGGTAGAATTCACCGGTTATGCCGGTGAGGAAGGTGACCGGCACGAACACCGCGCAGAGCACCAGGACGATCGCCACGAGCGCGGCGGAGACTTCATCCATCGAGCGGTGCGCCGCCTCGAGCGGAGGCAGGCCGTGCTCGAGGTTCCGCTCGACATTCTCCACGACCACGATGGCATCGTCGACGACGATCCCGATGGCGAGGACGAGGCCGAACATCGACAGGGTGTTCAAAGAATAGCCGAGCGCCGCGAGCACCGCGAAGGTGCCGATGAGGGAGACCGGGATCGCGACGATCGGGATGATCGCCGCGCGCCAGCTCTGCAGGAAGACGATGATCACCAGCACGACGAGGACCATCGCCTCCAGCAGCGTCTTCTGAACCTCGGCGGTCGACTCGCTGATGAACTCCGTCGGATTCCAGGTGATCTCGTAGGTCAGCCCCTTCGGAAAGGTCCTGGCGGCCGCCTCCAGCTCGGCACGGATTCCCTTCGCGGCAGCCAGAGCGTTGCTCCCGGGCCGCTGGGTGATCCCGAGGATCACCGAGTCCTTGCCCGACTGGTAGGCGATGACGCCGTAATTCTCGGCGCCGAGCTCGACCCGCGCGACATCGCGAAGGCGCGTGATTGCGCCGGATGGGCCGGTGCGGATGATGATGTTGGCGAATTCCTCGGGCGCCTTGAAGCGGCCCTGCGTCTCGACGTTGAGCTGCTGGGCGGCGCCCATGTGGAAAGGCGGCTGTCCGACCGTGCCGGCGGCGACCTGCACGTTCTGCGAGCGGAGCGCCTGAACGATTTCGCCCGCGGTGAGGCCGAGCACCGCGGCGCGGCCCGGGTCGATCCAGACGCGCATTGCGTAGTCGCGGGCGCCCCAGATCTGAACGTCGCCGATGCCGTCGACACGCGAGAGGCGATCCTTGAGCTGGGTCAGAGCGTAGTTCGAGACGTAGCTCCGGTCGAACGTGCCGTCGGGCGAGAGGACGTTGACCGCCATCAGCCAGGAGGGCGATGTCTTGCGGACGACCACGCCTTGGCGCCGCACCTCCTCCGGCAGGCTCGGCTCCGCCAGCGCCACCCGATTCTGGACCAGCACCTGGGCGGTATCGAGGTCGGTGCCCAGCCTGAAGGTGACCGTGATCGCAACGCGGCCGTCGCCGGTCGACTGCGACGACTGGTAGAGCATGTTGTCTACGCCGTTGATCTGCTGCTCGATCGGCGCCGCGACGGTTTCCGCGACGGTTTCCGCCGAGGCGCCGGGATAGCTCGCGCTGACCCTGATCGTCGGCGGCACGATCTCAGGGAATTGCGAGGTCGGCAGCCCCGCATAGGCGAAGGCGCCGACGATCGTGATGAGGATGGCGATCACGGCCGCGAAGATCGGCCGCCGAATGAAGAAGTGGCTGAGCCGCACCGCCCCGGCCTAGTTCGCGGCAAGCGTCGCTTCGGACGCGCGCGGCGCGAGCGAGGCGCCTGAGGGAAGAGCGGCGCCGGCACCGTCCGGGATCCGAACCAGCCGGGGGGAAACCTTCGCGCCGGCGACCGCGAACTGCACGCCGCGGATGATCACCCGGTCCGAAGGTGCGACGCCGGACCGGATGATCCGGAGCGCCCCCAGCAGCGGCCCCGTCTCGACCGGCCGCGCGACCACGATATTACCCGGGCCGGCGACGAGCAGGACCTTTCGCGCCTGGTCGGTCCGGATGGCGGAATCCGGAACGAGCAGCGCCATGGCGGCGCCGCCGTCGGGAAGGCGCATGTTGCCGAACATGCCGGGCGTCAGGAAGAAGCCGGGGTTGCGGACCACGACCCGGGCCCTGATCGTCCCGGAATTCTGGCTGATTCCGTTGTCGATGAAGTCGAGCCTGCCGCGCCAGTTGTACCCCGCCTCGTCCTGGAGGCGGATCTCCGCCACCGGCGCCGGCTGCCCCGAGCGCATCCGGCGCGCGGCCTTCAGATGCAGCGATTCCGGGACGTCGAAGGTGAAGTGAATCGGGTCGAGGGCGTTGATGGTCGTCAGCATGGTCCCGTTATTGTCGCCGCCGGTCACGAGGTTGCCGGGGTCGATCATGCTGTCGGAGATGCGGCCGGAAATGGGAGCCCGGATCTGCGTGAACTCGACGTCCAAGGCACGGGCCCGAACCCGCGCCTGCGCGGCCGCGAGGGCGGCGCGGGCCGAGAGCAGCTGGGCCGACAATTGGTCGACGCTGCTCGGGGAGACCGCCTCGTCCGCGAGCAGGCGCCGGGCCCTCGCTAGGTTCGTCTCGGCGAGCGCGAGCTCGCTCCGGGCGCTCGCCACGCCCGCCACCGCCTCGCCGAGCGCGGCGTTGAAGGGCCGCGGGTCGATCGTGAACAGGAGCTGCCCCTGCCGCACGACGGCCCCGTCCGTGAAGTGGACGCCGACGATCTGGCCCGACACGCGGGGCCGGACCTCGACCGCGCGGCTGGCCTCGAAGCGCCCGACATAATCGTCCCACTGGTTCACCCGCCGCTCCAGCGGCAGCGCTACGGTGACCGAGGGCGTCGTGGGCTCGGCGGCGAGGATCGCGTTGCCGTCCCAGAGGGCAATGACGCCGCCGATCAGCGCGAGCGGTCCCGCGACCAGGGCTGCCCGGGCCCAGCGCGGCCGCTCTCCGTTCAAGGCTCGGTCCTGCGCAGCCGAAGCATAAAGCGCGGTGTCGCTCAGCCTGTCCATGATTGCGCTCCCTTCTGCTGCCCGATCAAGGCTCTTCGGGCGGAGCGGGGACGCAGTTACAGCACGCCGGGCCTCACCTGCCGATCAGGTCCGGCACGCGCGCGGCTCAGTGATTTTCCGGCGGGCGAGTAACAGCCCGGCGCCCGCTTCCGAACAGCGCTGACGACGGTTCGCAACGACCGCACCGCAAGGGAGATAAAGGAACATGGCGACCACCATCACCGCTGCTGTCGCTCGCGCGCACCAGGCGCCCTTCTCGATCGAGACGCTGAGCCTCGACGATATCCGCCCGAACGAGGCGCGCGTACGCCTCATCGCCACCGGCGTCTGCCACACCGACGCGATCGTCCGCGACGGAGTCTTTCCCACGCCCCTCCCCGCCGTCCTTGGCCACGAAGGCGCCGGCATTGTGGAGGCCGTCGGCTCGGGCATCCGCAACGTCCGGGCGGGGGATCACGTCATTCTCAGCGCCGCTTACTGCACCTATTGCGTCCAGTGCCGGTCCGGGAACGTGGCGTATTGCGAGAATCTGCTCGCCGAGGATTTCGGAGGCAGCCGCACCGTCGATGGATCGAAGTCGCTGAAAGATCCCGGAGGCGAGGCGATCTCGTCCCACTTCTTCGGCCAATCCTCCTTCGCCACCTACGCCAACGTCGTGGAGAGTGCCCTCGTCGTCGTGGACAAGGACGTGCCGCTGGAGACGATCGGCTTCATCGGCTGCGGCATCCAGACCGGCGCCGGCGCCATCCTTAACGAGATGCGCCCTCCGGCGGGCTCTTCCGTCGCCGTCTCCGGCGTCGGCGCGGTCGGCCTCGCAGCGATCATGGCGGCTCGAGTCTCCGGCGCAACGACCATCGTCGCGATCGACCTTCACGACTCCCGGCTCGATCTCGCGCGGGAGCTGGGAGCGACCCATGCGATCAACGCGCGCTCGTCGGACACGGCCGAGGAGCTGATGCGGGTCACCGGCGGCAAGGGGGTGAACTACATCCTCGACACTACCGCTATTCCCAAGGTGCTCACCAATCTCGCCAAGGCGCTCAGCATACGGGGGACTCTGGCGCTCGTCGGCGCCTCTCCTTTCGGCACCGAAGCACCGTTCGAGATCGGGGCCTCGCTCGCCCGCGGCTGGACGTTCAAGACCCTCATCCAGGGAAGCTCGGTCCCGCAGCAGTTCATCCCGCGGCTTGTGAGCCTCTGGCAATCCGGACGGTTCCCGGTGGACCGGCTGACCAAGCCTTACGATTTCCACGACATCAACAAGGGCTTCGACGACTCTGCATCGGGCGAGGTCGTGAAGCCGGTGATCGTCTTCTAGAGCCTGCCGCCTGAGGTCGAGGCTCTTCGCGCCGCAGTCGACAGCGTGATCAGGCTCTCGACTCCTGGCGAGACCATGAACGGCGTTCCAGGCTGATCCACCTGCAACGATGTTGGTCTGGGCGGCGACGGTTGCGGGATTGCCATCGAAGGCGAGGGGGACCCAGCCGAAGCCGGCCATGTCACGCGGCTGTCGCAGCTCCCGTCGGCGAATGTCAGTCGGCCAGGAACTTCACTGCGTCGAGCGCGGCCATGCAGCCGGTCCCCGCGGCCGTCACAGCCTGGCGGTACACCTTATCGGCCACGTCCCCGCACGCGAACACGCCCGGCACGCTCGTCCTGGTCGTGCCGGGCGCAATGTGGACATAGCCTTCCTGGTCGAGCTCGACCTGCCCGCCGAAGATCCTCGTGGCGGGGGAATGACCGATGGCGATGAAGGCGCCGTCGACCTCGAGCCGCGAGGTTTCGCCGGTCATGGTGTCGCGGAGCTCGAGAGCCTGCAGCGCCTCGGGCTCACCGCCGGCGACGAAGCGGTCAACCACCTTGTTCCACCGGATCTGGATGTGCGGATGGGCAAAGAGCCGCTCCTGCATGATCCTTTCCGCCCGAAGGCTGTCGCGGCGATGGATCAGCGTCACGTCCTGGCTGTGGTTGGTCATGTAGAGGGCTTCCTCCACCGCCGTATTGCCGCCGCCGATGACGGCGACCTTCATGCCGCGGTGAAAGAAGCCGTCGCAGGTGGCGCAGGCTGAGACGCCCTTGCCGCGAAGATGCTGCTCGGACGGCAGCCCGAGCCATTTCGCCTGCGCCCCGGTGGAGATCAGGAGCGTGTCGCCCTGATAGACGGTCCCGCTGTCGCCGATCGCCCGGAAAGGCCGCCGGGACAGGTCGACTTCCATGATGTGGTCCCAGATCATGCGGGTTCCGACATGCTCCGCCTGCGCCTGCATCTCCTGCATGAGCCACGGCCCCTGGATCACGTCACGGAAGCCCGGATAATTCTCGACATCGGTAGTGGTCGTCATCTGCCCGCCGGGCTCGATGCCCTGGACGACGATCGGGGACATGCCTGCCCGGGCGCCATAGATGGCTGCGGTGAGGCCGGCGGGGCCGGAGCCCAGGATCAGCATCCGCGTCGAATGGGTTTCAGGCATCGGCACTCAGCCCGCGAGCCGGCCGGCCGGGCGTAAGAGCGATGTGCTTGTGCTCGAGGAAATCCTCCATGGCGGCGGCGCCGTTCAGCCGCCCGAGACCCGACTGCTTGAAGCCGCCTTCCTCCGTACCGTCATAGACCTTGGCCCAGTCGTTGATCCAGACGGTGCCGAACTCGAGCGCCTGGGCGACCCGGAAGGCACGGTCGACGTCGCGGGTCCAGACGCTCGATGCCAGCCCGTATTGCGTCGCGTTGGCGAGTGCGACCGCCTCCGCCTCGGTGTCGAACAGCTCCATCGTGACGACCGGGCCGAATGTCTCTTCCTGCACGATCCCCAGCTTCGGATCCGACACCTGCAGCAGCGACGGTGCGTAGAAAGCGCCGCTGGCCAGGGCTCCGTCCGTCAGACAGCCGCCGCGGACGACCACTTCCGCGCCGGCGGCGATCGCGGACTCCACGATCCCGTCGACACGCCGGACGTTGGCGCGGTCGATCAGCGGGCCCATGTCGCTGGACGGATCGGACGCCGGGCCCGGCTTCACCGCCCTCAGCCGGCTCGCGAGCCCCTCCCGCACCCGGTCGGACACGCCGCGCTGGACCAGCAGGCGCGAGCCCATCATGCAGAATTGCCCGGTGAAGGTGGTGACCGCCTTTTCGAGCACCGGGAGCGCCGCCTCGACATCCGCGTCGTCGAGCAGGATCATCGGTGTCTTCCCGCCGAGCTCCAGCCCCACGCGCTTGACGTGCCGCGCGGCGGCCTGCGCGATCGCGCGGCCGGTCCGGGTGCTGCCGGTGAAGCTGATCACCGGGACGTCCGGGCTGTCGACGAGAAAGGCCGATCCTTCCGGCCCGCTCTCGGCGAACATGTTGATCACGCCGCGCGGCAGGTCTGCCGCCTCGGCCATGATCTTCGACATCAGGTGAGAGACCTGCGCGACCTGGCCGGGAAGCTTCACCACCGCCGTGCACCCGGCGGCCAAAGCGGGGGCGAGGGAACGGATGGCAAGGATGACCGGGGAGTTCCAGGGGACGATGATCCCGGCCACTCCAGCGGGCTGGCGGAGGATCAGCGAGACGCTGCCCGGCTTCGGAGTGATCGCCCGGCCGCCGTCGACGAGCGCCCACGCCGCGAAATAGCGTAGCTTCGGGGGTGTAAGGGAGAGCTCGAAACCCGCCTCCGGCTTGACCTTGCCATTCTCGAGCGCGAGGAGGTCGAGCAGCTCGCCGCTATTGCGTTCGAAGGAGTCGGCGATCTGGTTGAGGACGCGGGCGCGGAGCTCTCCGTCGCGCGCCCAGTCGGTCTCTTCGAACGCGCGCTTCGCGGCCCTTACCCCGCGCTGGGCCGCTTCCAGTCCGCCGTCCGCATAGCTGCCGATCGCCTCGTAGGTGGCGGGGTCGATCGACTCCGTGAGGGTCGGGGCGCTGACGAATTGTCCGTCGATCCAGTTTCGGGCGGGCTGCTGCATTGCGGGTCCTTCCGGCTCCTGTAAGCCGGGGCGCGGAGGCCGGCTTTGGAAAGGCATTCGAAGGATCCCGGCGCGTCGTTACAGCCGCTGCGCCCGCGTCAGCGCAGGCGATAGTCGGACAGCTCGATGCCGACGATCAGATGCTCGCGGCTCACCGATCCGTCCTCCTCCCGCTGATAGACCTCGCGCCGGGTCGGGAATTTGAACCCGTCGGCCTCGACATTGCCGGAAAGATAGTGGGCTGCCCGAGTCCCGCCCGACACGTCGACCTGATAGTCGTGGCGCCGCAGAAGGCCTGCCGGGTCGAAGTAGAAGCGCTGGTCGCGGCTGTGCGTGTGAACAGCTTCGGGGAAGTTCGCGGCGAGACCCCGCAGGGTCACGCCCTCCTCCACCACCGGCTCGATCTCCCGCACCTCGAAGCCGGGCTGCGCGAGGAGGAACGGGAGGGCGTGGTAGGTCCACATCGCATAGCCCTGAAAGTAGGCGAGGTGCAGCGCGTCCCAGGGCGTCTCGAGCCCGTGGCCGGCGAAGGCGGCGCGCGGGTCGAACCGCTCGCCGACCAGATCGCTCGCCTGCTGGATCGCGACCCGGTCCGGAGTCCAGGTCATCGTCGAGGCCGGGTCGAGGAACGGCGTGAAGCCCGCCCACTGGCGGTGGAAGTCCGTGGTTACGGTGCGCGGCTCGGGCGGCACCTCGGCGCCTTTCAGTGCCCACAGGACGCCCGTCGTGACGATGGTGGAGCTAAGCCCCTTGCTGCTGCGCCAGCGTTCGAGCCCGCCATGCGCGTCTAGCGCCTCGGCGAGAAGGGGCGGGATCCGTTCCTGGTTCACGTAATTCACTCCTCTGGGTGGGGGCAATGACGGCTTTCGCGCCCCGGCCGGCGGCGGTTACAGGGCGACGCGGCGCCTCAGGCGGCCCGAGGCAAGCGCGACGGCTCGATGCGGCACGGATTGCGCAATCGCTCCGCCAGCAGGCCATCGAACGCCCGCAGCGTGAGCCTCGTCACGAGATCGCCCTCGTCCAGTCCCGCGAGAGCGTCGTCCACGATCGCTTCCGCCATGCCGGCGAGCTCCCGGGGGAGACGCTCGACGGGGCCCTCGGCCATTGCCCACAGCATCGAGGCGCCCGCCGCGGGAATGACAGCCTGCGCCCGAACGCCGCTGTCGCCGAGCTCCAGCTCGATGAGTCGGCTGAGCGCCGCGAGAAAGGTTTCCGGACGCTGGCCCACCAGATCGAAGCGGTCGGGGCCGGCAAGGCTTCCTGCTGCGACGTTGACGATCGTCCCGCCTCCCCGCGCGGCGAGCGCGGCTGCGGCGGCATAAGCGAGCCGCGCCGCGGGTGCGCCGTTGAGCGCCATCATCGCCTCGACATGATCATCGGGCTCGAAGGGAAAGGAGCGCAAATCGGCGCCTGCCGAATTGTTGACGACGAAGGCGATGTCACGGTCCCGCGCGATCCTGTCCGCGATACGCTCGGCGACCCGTCCCTCGCTCGCGTCCAGCGCGAGCGTCTCGACGCTGGCGCCATAGGCCCTGAGCCAGCGGGCGAAGCGACCCAGCCCTCTTGTGCAGGACCCGGCGAGAGCCAGCCGGAATCCGCGGCGGGCGAGACGGTGCGCATAGATCGCTCCGATGCCGGCCGATGCATCCGCGATGAGGGCCGTCCTTCTGCCGCGTCGGTCGTTCACCGTGGATCTCCGCCTGGAGGGGGCGCCTCACCGGGCAAGGAGCGGGCGCGGCAGACGCGCCTGCTAGACCGCCTCCGCCAGCGTCGCCTCGACCCAATGCTTCAGCTCGCTCTTGGGCGCGGCGCCGATCTTGCTCGCCGCCGGCTTGCCGTTCCTGAAGATGATCAGGGCGGGGATGCTGCGGACGCCATAGTGGAGCGGCGAGTGCGGATTCTCGTCGACATTGACTTTCGCGACAGTGAGCCGGTCCCCCAGCTCCTCCGCAATCTGTTCGAGGGCGGGGGAGATGACCCGGCAGGGGCCGCACCACTCCGCCCAGAAGTCGACCAGGACGGGCAGGGACGCGTCGAGCACCTCGGCCTGGAATGTCTCGTCGGTGACAGTGTTGGCTTTCATGTCGGTTCCTTCCCCAAAGGGCGCGTGGCGTGATCAGGCGAAGAGCTTGGCGGCGGTCCGGGCCACCAGCTCCCCCTGGTGGCGTGCACCCTCGATCTCGATCGCGCTCGGCTGGCGCGCGCCGTCGCCGCCGACGACCGTGGTCGCGCCATACGGGGCGCCGCCGACAATCTCGTCCACGCTCATCTGGCCGGCGTGGCTGTAGGGCAGGCCGACGATCGTCATCCCGAAATGCAGCAGGTTGGTGATGATCGAGAAGAGGGTCGTCTCCTGGCCGCCATGCTGGGTGCCGCTCGAGGTGAAGGCGGCGCCGACCTTGCCGTTCAGGGCGCCGCGCGCCCAGAGTCCCCCCGCCTGCTCCAGGAATGCCCCCATCTGCGAGGACATTCGGCCGAACCGGGTGCCGGTGCCGACGACGATCGCGTCGTAGAATTCGAGCTCGGCGACCTCGGCGACGGGAGCGGCCTGGTCCAGCTTGAAGTGGGAGCTGCGGGCGATCTCCTCGGGCACGGTTTCCGGAACGCGCTTGATGTCGACGGTCGCGCCCGCGGCGCGGGCGCCCTCGGCCATGGCCTCGGCAAGTGTTTCGATATGGCCGTAAGCCGAATAATAAAGGACGAGCACCTTCGCCATTTCCAGTCTCCGGCCCCGCCGGCGTCGCACTCCACTCGCAACGAAAAAAATGCCGCGGAGGCGGGGGGCGAGCCTCCGCGGCGCAATCCGGCCGGGGGTGGGGCTGCGGATCACATCATCCAGTTCGGGGGGCTTCGGCCTGCGGTTACAAGGGCAGTGATTTTCGCCGTCGTGGGCTGCGGACCGCAAGATTGGAACAGTCTCCGCACGATCCGAACGGCGGGCCTGCCTGACCCAGCCTAACCCGCTCCCATCACCGTTTAGAAAATGGGAGGACGAGATGACCGCAACCAGCCGGAGAATCCGGGGCCGAGCACCAGGGCGGCCCACGGAAGCACAGCTGAAGGGCGCAATGCTCGACTCCCTGGACGGCGATGCCTCCGCGCACGAGCGGCTGCTTCGTGCGATCGCGCCCCTGCTGAGGTCGTTCTTCGCCCGGCGCGTAGGTGCCGACTCGGCGGACGTCGAGGATCTGGTGCAGGAGAGCCTCATCGCCGCCCATACCCGCCGCGGCAGCTTCGAGCGCGCGCGTCCGTTCACCCCCTGGCTGTTCTCGATCGCGCGCCACAAGCTGATGGATCATTTCCGGCGCGCAAGGCGATATCAACAAGTCGATACGCTCGAGGAGCTGCTCGTCGAGGAAGGATTCGACCGGGCGAGCAACGCCGCCATGGATGTCGAGCGGCTGCTGCGCCTGCTGCCGCAAAAGCAGGCCAGGGCGATCCGCGACACCAAGATCGCCGGCCTTGGCGTCGCGGAGGCGGCAGCGGCGGCGGGCATGACGGTGTCGGATGTGAAGGTGTCCGTCCACCGCGGCATGAGAGCGCTGGCCGGTTCCGCTGCGATCGCCGCCGCGCGATAGCGGCAACCCGACTGGCCGGCACTGGCCTGCAATTGTAACCTCCGCCGGAGGGCGTGCGAATTCATGTCAAGAGCTCGGAAGGAAGCGGAATGGACACGGACGCGCTGATCGAGGCGCTGGCGCGCGACGCCGCGCCGGTCTCACGTCACGCGGTCGCCCGCCGCCTCGCAGCCGGGATCGCCGCCGGCTCGCTCGCCTCCGTCCTGCTTCTCGTCGCCATTCTCGGGACGGCCTCCGACTTAGGTCGTGCCATCGCCACCAGGGGCTTCTGGGCAAGCGAGGCGCTCGCCCTTTCAGCGTCCGCGGCAGGCACGTTCGCCGCCGCGAAGCTCGCCCGGCCGGAAACGACGCTTCCGAAACCCACCTGGATCCTCACCCTCCCGCTCGCGGCGGTGGTCGCTTCGGCCGCCGCGCAGGCGGCTTGCGGGCGAATGGAGGGCACCGTCTGGATGACGGCGGCAGAGATCGTCATGCTTGCTGCGCCCATCCTCGCGGGGATCGTCGTCGCGTTGCGGAAGCTGGCGCCGACCTGCCTGGCAGCTGCCGGCGCCGCGGCCGGCCTGGCCTCGGGCGGCGTGGCGGCGGCCCTGTACGGGCTGAACGGCCTCGATCAGCCGACGGCTCACCTGCTGGTCCGCGACTCGGTCGCGATCGCCCTGAGCTCCGCGATCGGTGCCCTGCTCGGGCCGCGCCTGCTGCGCTGGTGAGGCCGCCACGCCGCCGAACGTAACTTCCCCGGTTCCTGCCGCGAATGAGGCGACGTCCGCTCCGAACGGGCGCTTCTCAACATCGTGAAGGAAGATCCAGTGACGAACAGCATCAGCAAACTCATCTACACCGCGCGCACCCACACGACGGGGGGCCGCGACGGGACGTCCAGGACCGACGACGGTCGCCTCGAGGTTCGGCTCTCCACGCCGGGAACCAGCGGCGCCGGCACCAACCCGGAGCAGCTCTTCGCCGCCGGCTGGTCCGCCTGCTTCCTCGCTGCGATCCAGGCGGTGGGCAAGGAGCTCAAGATCGCAATCCCCGGCGACACGTCCGTCGATGCCGAGGTCGACCTCGGCACCAACGACGGAGGCTATCAGCTCGGCGCCCGGCTCAACGTCAGCCTGCCCGGACTTGACGGAGATACGGCCCGCCGGGTCGTCGAGGCGGCGCACCAGACCTGCCCTTATTCGAAGGCCACGCGCGGCAATATCGAGGTCGCGCTCAACGTCGCCTGAAGCCTCGACGGTGATGAATGAGGTCCGCGCCCGCTCGTCCGAGGGGGCGCGGCCTTTTCATTCCGCCGAGCAGCCGATGTAACCTCCGGCCGGCGGCCGCCGAATGCAGTGACGAGCCTGCGGAGCGACCTGCCTGCGGGGCTCGGAGGAGACAGGAGATGTCGCAGCGCATCGATTACCAGGCGGCCGCTCCCGCCGGAATGAAGGCCGTTGGCGGCGTCTACGGCTATGTCATGCAGAGCGGGTTGCCGCACGCGCTGGTCGAGCTCGTCTACCTGCGCATCTCGCAGCTGAACGGCTGCGCCTATTGCGTCGACATGCACTCGGCCGAGCTGCTGAAGAGCGGCATGGCGGCCGCGAAAATCTTCCTCGTCTCCGCCTGGAGCGAGAGCGGCGACGTCTTCGACCAGACGGAAAGGGCGGCGCTCGCCTGGGCGGAGCGCCTCACACGGATCGCCGACGGCGGCGTTCCCGACGGGGCCTATGCCGCCGCCGCCGCCCTGTTCGACGCCAAGCAGCTGACCGACCTCACGATCGCGATCGGACTGATGAACGCCTATAACCGGATCGCGATCAGCTTCGGCGCCCGTCCGGCCGCGGCCAGCAGATAAGCAGATCGGAGGCCTTCCATGAAATTCTCAACCCTTGCCGCCGGCGCGCTCGTCCTCGCCCTGGTTCCCGCTCCCTCCGCGGCGCACGAAGCCCCCAAGGTGGAGGAGACCACGACCAAGGTCTTCGATCGGGCGCTTCCGAACGTGCCCGGCAAGTCCCTGGTAGCGGCGGAGGTCGTCTACCCGCCCGGCGGCGCCACCCCGCCGCACAGCCATCCCGCCTCGGCCTTCGTTTTCGCTTATGTGCTGGAAGGCGAGATCGCCAGCGCCGTCGATGAGGAGGAGCCGCGGGTCTACCGTGCCGGCGAGAGCTGGTACGAGGCTCCCGGGGCCCGCCACCGCGTCTCCCGCAACGCCAGCGACAGCCAGCCGGCAAGGCTGCTCGCAATCTTCATCGTCGATCCCGGCGAGCGGCAGCTGAAGCTTCCCAGCCGCTGAGTCTCCGGTCGCAGCGGCAGGAGAGGAGCGCCCGCCATGAAGGTAGCCATCAACGGCTTCGGCCGGATCGGCCGGACCCTGTTCAGGCAGCTGATCGAGGCCGGCGGCTTCGACATCGTCGCCGTCAACGATCTCGTTCCCGCCGACGACCTCGCCTACGCGCTTCGCTTCGACAGCGTGCGCGGGCGCTACCCGGGGAAGGTCGGCGTCGCCGACGACCGCCTCGTCGCCAGTGGGCAAAGCTGCGCCATTCTGATGGAGCGCGATCCGGGCATGCTGCCCTGGCGCGACCTGGGCGTCGAGCTGGTCTTCGAATGCACCGGCCGTTTCACGGGCGAAGCAGACCTGGGGCGCCACCTCACCGCCGGAGCAGGGTTCGTCATCCTGTCGGCACCAGCGGGCAGCGAGGATGTGCCGACGCTCGCCCACGGGGTCAACGCCGCCGGCGGGGGGCGGCTGGTCAGCTGCGCGAGCTGCACGACCAACGCGATCGCTCCGGTCATGGAGGTGCTGCAGCGCCGCTTCGGCGTCCTGAAGGCGGCGATGACCACCGTCCACGCCTACACGGCGGACCAGTCGATCGTCGACACGCCGCGCTCCAACCGGCGGCGCGGCCGGGCGGCGGCCGCGAACCTCGTCCCCTCGACCACCGGGGCCGCACGGGCGACGGCGCTCACCGTCCCCGAGCTCGCCGGCAGGTTTGACGGCCTGGCGATACGCGCGCCCGTGGCCGCGGGGTCGATCGCCGACATCACCTGCCTTCTTGCCGACCGCACCAGCCTCGCCGGCGTCAACGCCGTCTTCCGGCAGGAAGCGGTGTCCGAGCGCTATTCGGGCATCCTCGGCGTTTCGGACGAGGAGATGGTCTCCAGCGACATCCTCGGGGACCCGCGCGCCGCCGTGGTCGACCTGACGCTCACCCAGCTGATCGACGGCGACCTCGTGAAGGTCTTCAGCTGGTACGACAATGAGTGGGGCTATTGCGCCCAGCTCGTCCGCGTCGCGCAGGATCTCGCCGCTGGCCTGGCGGTGTAACCACTCGCCCGGGCCCGCCGAACTGGTCGACAGTCTCCGGGAGATCCTGCAATGCCGAGGAGGGTAATGATCGCCATCGTCATCGCCGCTGTCGCTTCGGCGACGGCCGGGCCCGCGCGGGCCGCCCCCGCGCCGGAGCGCGCAACACCCTTCCTCCCGCTTCAGGACGAGCCGCCGCCCCGGCTCTTCGTCGACCCGCCGCTCCCCGCGCCGCTGGCACGAGGCGCTGCGATCATTCCCTATCGGACCGAGAACTTCCGGATCCTCCCGGTATTCGGCCACGCAGCGGTGGCGGTCTCCCCCCGGGCCGGTCATCTCCACGTGACGGTGGACGACCTTCCATGGCGCTGGGCGGATGCCGGCGACAATCATGGCGTGGTCGTGGTGGGGCTGCCGCCCGGCCCCCATAAGATCCGCCTCGAGCTCGCCACGCCGGAGCATGAGGTGATCGCCGGTGAAACGGTGACCTTCATCGTCCCCGAGCCTCCCCACGCCGCCCACTAGGGCGGCACCCCAGAACCATAGGAGCTCGGCATGAGCGCAGCAGGCCACACCCGTCGCCAATTCCTGTCGCTGACCGCGGCTGCCGCGGCCACCGGTGCGAGGGCTGCCGCCGGCACCGCCGGAGCTACCCCGCCGCCGCGCTTTCAGGATGTCAGGAGCATCGCCGCCGGCGAGCTTCAGGTCGGCTTTGTGGATGTCGGCGGCAAGGGGCGGCCGACGGTCATCCTGCTCCACGGCTGGCCCTATGACATCCACAGCTTCATCGACGTCGCGCCGCGCCTGGTCGCGGCCGGCTATCGCGTCGTCATCCCCTATCTCCGCGGCTACGGCCCTACCCGCTTCCTCCGGGAGTCGGCGCCGCGAAACGCCGAGCAATCGGCGCTGGCGCTCGACGTCGTCGCGCTGATGGACGCGCTCGGCATAGCAAAGGCGATCCTCGCCGGCTTCGACTGGGGCGCCCGCACCGCCGCGATCGTGGCCGCGCTTTGGCAGGAGCGCTGTCGGGCGCTAGTATCGGTGAGCGGCTACCTGATCGGCAGCCAGGCCGCCAACCAGGCGCCTCTTCCCCCAGAGGCAGAGCTCGCCTGGTGGTATCAATTCTACTTCGCCACGGAGCGCGGCAGGACAGGATATGCGCAGAACCGCAAGGCGTTCGCCCGGCTCATCTGGGAGCTCGGCTCCCCCCGCTGGGCATTCGACGACGCCACGTTCGACCGGTCGGCCGCCGCGCTCGACAATGCCGATCATGTCGACGTCGTGATCAGCAACTATCGCTGGCGGCTCGGCCTCGAGCGCGGAGACTTCCGCCTCGATTCCCTCGAGCGGAGGCTCGCGGCGGCGCCGTCGATCGCGGTTCCCACGATCACCATGGAGGGCGAGGCCAACGGGGCCCCCCATCCGGATCCGCGCAGCTACGCTGACAAGTTCACCGGCAAATATGTCCACCGCCACCTGAAGGGCGGGATCGGGCACAACCTGCCCCAGGAGGCGCCGGCGGCCTTCGCCGACGCGATCCTCGCCGTGGACGGGTTCCAGCGATAGCGGTCGACCGGGCGGATATTGAGTCAGCCTGCGGCCGAAGCCTCGCCGGTGACCACCGTGGACGGGAGCGCCCATTCCGGCCGCTCGAAATGGCAATTATAGCCGGTCGGATAATGTTCGAGATAATCCTGGTGCTCGGGCTCCGCTTCCCAGAAATCGCCCGCCGGCGCGAGCTCCGTCACGACCGCGCCCGGCCACCGGCCGGACTGCTCGACGTCGAGGATCGTCAGCTGCGCGACCTGCTGCTGCTCGTCGCTCGTGTAGAAGATCGCCGAGCGGTAGCTGCGCCCGATGTCGTTGCCCTGGCGGTTCAGGGTGGTCGGATTGTGGATCCGAAAGAAATATTCGAGGATATTCCGATAGCTGGTTCGGCCTGGGTCGAAGACGATCTCGACCGATTCCGCATGGTCGCCATGGTTGCGGTAGGTCGCGTTCGACGTGTCGCCTCCGCTATAGCCGACGCGGGTCGAGACGACTCCGGGCTGGCGCCGGAACAGCTGCTGCATGCCCCAGAAGCAGCCGCCGGCGAGGATTGCGCGCTCGAGGGTCATGCCCGCTCCTCCACCTGGTCGAGATAGGCGCCATAGCCCTCGGCCTCCATGTCGTCCCGGTGGATGAAGCGGAGCGCGGCCGAGTTGATGCAGTAGCGCAGGCCACCGGTATCCCTTGGGCCGTCCGGGAAGACATGGCCGAGGTGGCTGTCGCCGTGCGTGGAGCGCACCTCGATGCGTTCCATGCCGTGGGACCTGTCGCGCACCTCGTTGACGTTCGCTGGCTCGATCGGCTTCGTGAAGCTCGGCCAGCCGCTGCCGGATTCGTATTTGTCGGTGGAGGCGAAGAGGGGCTCGCCGGAGACGATGTCGACGTAGATGCCCGGCTCCTTGTTGTGGAGGAGCTCCCCCGTGCCGGGACGCTCGGTGCCGCTCTGCTGCGTCACCCGGAATTGCTCGGGGGTGAGGCTGGAAAGGGCTTCTTCCGACTTGCTGTAGCTTGCCATGGCCTCGTGATTCTCCTCTTTCGGACTTGGCGGATTCAGCGCGCCGAGACGACGAGCGGCTCGCCCTTCGCGACGATGTAGGTCGCCAGCTCGGCGGCGCGGCCGGAGCCGACGTTCCTCGCCGAGTGGACGGCCCCCGTGGGGATGAAGAGCGTGTCGCCGCCTTCGAGCGTGACGGACGGTCGCCCCTCGATCCGATATTCGATCGAGCCGTCGACCACGTAGACGAGCTCCTCGCCAGGGTGGGAATGGGGCGCGGCCGCTGCTCCGGGACCGAAGGCGACCAGGACCTGGAGCGCCTCGCGGCCGTCGCTGAGGTCGTTTCGCGAGAGATCGGTACGGCCGATCCCGGGCTGCGCCGTGGAGGTGGACGTGGCCGTGGCAGGTGCGGCCGCGAAGAGCAACGCGAAGGCCAAAGCGGTAACGCTGCTCATGGACATCCTTTCAGCTGGCCCCGAACCTCTTCCCGCTCCGGCCGCGGCCAATTCCCGGCGCGGAGGGAGGGGCGTCTTGCGCAATAATACGGGAGGAGGGGCCCTCCGGTTACACGAAAGCATCATTGCGCTCCGCGTCCGAAATCCCCTACCCGCCACTTTTCAGGCCGCGGGAGATGCCGAGATGCTGCGCGTCGGGTTCGTGCTGGTGCCGGGCTTCCAGATGATGAGCCTGGCGGCGGCGTCTGCCTTCGAATTCGCCAACCTCGTCGCGGGCGAGCCGCTCTACAGGATCGACATCCTCGCCGAACGGGGCGGTCCGGTGGCGAACTCCTTCGGGGTGCCGATCGAGGCGGCGCGCCTCAGTGCCGAGGGGCACGATACGCTGATCTTCGGATCGGGCATCAGCGTGGCTGACTCGCCGGACACTGTCGTCCGCTTTGCCCGGGAAAGCCTGGGCTCGGTCCGCCGCATGGCATCGATCTGCACCGGCGCCTTCATCCTCGCCGAGGCGGGCGTTCTGGACAGCAGGCGCGCGACGACTCACTGGCTCGTCGCCCGCGAGCTTCAGTCCCGCTATCCGGCGGTGCAGGTCGAGGAGGACCGGATCTTCATCGTCGACGGCCCCGTCTGGACATCGGCTGGAATGAGCGCCGGGATCGACCTCGCGCTGGGGATGATCGAGAAGGACTTCGGGCCGGATCTCGCACGAGCCGTTGCCCAGCGGCTGGTGCTCTATCATCGCCGCGGTGGAGGCCAGTCCCAGCATTCCGCGCTGCTCGCGCTCACGCCGAAGTCCGATCGCATCCAGAATGCGCTCGCTTATGCGAGGAGCAATCTGAAGTCGCACCTCAGCGTCGAGGAGCTCGCCGAGGCGGCGCGGCTCAGCCCCCGCCAGTTCAGCCGCGCCTTCCGCGCCGAAACCGGGCAGACGCCCGCGAGGGCGGTGGAGAATCTGCGGCTCGAGGCGGCCCGGCTGATGCTGGAGCAAAGCCGCCACCCCGTGGACGTCATCGCGACGGAAACGGGCTTCGCGGACCGGGAGCGGATGCGGCGGGCTTTCGTGCGCGCCTTCGGCCAGCCGCCCATCGCCATCCGCCGGAGCGCGGCCGGGTCACCCCTCATGGTCTGAGGAGGGTCCCGAGGCGCGTGGTCAAAGGCCGCCCCGGAACTCGCGTGGCGTGGCGCCGACCGCCTTCCTGAATGCTGCGGAGAAGGAGGAAGGCGTCTGGTAGCCGACCGACAGGGCCACTTCGGTAACGGGCATGCGCGGGTCGCGAAGCAGCTCCCGAGCCCTCTCGATCCGCTCGGCGACGAGCCATTCGTGCGGAGTCCGCCCGGTCGCGAGCCGGAAGGCGGTGGCGAAGTGAAAGCGGCTCAGGGAAAGCAGGCCCGCCAGCATGTCCAGAGTGACTTCCTCCGACAGGTTATCGCGCACATAGCCGGCCACCTTCTTCACCTGCCAGTCGGCGAGGCCGCAGCGCGGCTCGGCCGGCGCAATCGCCCCACAAGTGGAATGGCCGCGGATCAGCTGGGTGCAAAGAAGGTCGATCGCCTGCTCCGTGAACAGGCGTCCCGACGGATCCCCCGTGGGGTCGTCGCGGCTGAGGATGTCCATGATCCGACCTGCCACCGGATCCGCGAACGCGGCCCGGCCGATCAGCTCGACCCGCCGCCCGCCGGCGAGGGCGTCGGCGGCGGCCTGGAGGCGCGAGTCGGGGAGGTAGACCTGACTCACCTCGACGCTGCCGAACGTGTCCCATCGGCCGTCCTGCCCCACCGGGATGAGGGTCAAGGCTCCGGCGCGCATGCGCGACGAGAGGCGCCGGCCGTCGGTCCGCCATACCGCTTCGGCGGCGCCGGTGCCGTAATGGGCCACCAGCAGGTGGCTGCTCATCGGGGGAAGGCTGTCGTGGAGCTCGCCATGGACCCACCGCTTCGTCAGGCGCGTCCCGCCGCCATATTCCGCCTCCATCAGCACGGGCCCCCGATCGAGAGCGCGCACGACCGCTGCGATCGGCTCGGCCAGCCCGGTCTCCCAGCCACCGACCTCGTCGCCCGGTGCCTGAGGCGATGCCCTGAGCGTAGGTGCGGACTGGGGCACGTGCGGCCCCTGCTAGGCGAGCAGGTCGAGCGCCGGGCTCGGACCCTGAGCGAAAGGCTGCAACCTAAGCGTCGCCGCCGGAAGCAGCGCGATGACGAACAGAACCAGACGCGACGCGGGCGCGGCAAGCTCGTCCACCCACCGCGACCGAAGCGCGGCTATGAGCAGCAGTCCGGCCGCGATGAGCGCGCCGGTCGGACCGAAGCGCCCCACCATGTTCAGGAGCATCATCACCCTCCGGCGCGCTTGTATCAGCCGGAAGCAGGGAGCGTCACTTAGACCAAGGCATAACATGGTTCGTCTCCGAAGCTCTAGGGAGGCCGCCGCGCCTCACCGTCGGCGGGCGCGGCGAATCTCTCCGATCCTGGTCAGGCGGCGCGGCGCTGCGGCGAGCCGTAGCGGGCTGCAGGCTCCGCCCGGGACAGATTGGGCTGCAGAGCGAGACGCGCATCCTCGAAGCGAGCCCAGTCGGCCGAATCGGGCAGGGACGGGATGGTCACCAGCTCGCCCTGGTCGAGGCCCGCGAGCGCAGCGCCCACCATCGCCTCGGTCGACATGACGATCCTCGAAGGAAGACTCTCCAGCGGAGTGCCCAAGCTGCTCCAGAAGCGCGTCGCGGTGGCACCGGGCAGCACGGCCTGCACCCGCACGCCCCTGTCGGCGAGCTCATGGTGGAGAGACTGGGACAGCGCGAGCAGGAATGCCTTGGTGCCGCCATAGACGCCGTTCAGCCGCTCGGGCCCCACCGCCACGACGGAGGCGATGTTGACGATCGTCCCGGTCCCGCGGGCCGCGAAGCCCGGAGCGGCCGCATAAGCGAGCCGCATCGCTGCGGTGACGTTGAGGTCGATCATACGCTCCATGGCGTCGACGTCGCTCTCGAGCAGAGGCTTAGTGGCACCGATGCCCGCATTGTTGACCAGCAGGGTGACGCTCTGGTCGGCGCGCAGCAGGCTTTCCACGCGGAAAAGGTCGTGAGGGTCGGTGAGGTCCGCCTGAACCACCTCCACGGAGCGGCCGGTACGGTCACTGATCGCAGAAGCAAGGGCCCTCAGCCGCTCGCCGCTCCTGGCCACGAGGATGAGGTCGAAGCCGCGTTCCGCGAGCCGGTCGGCATAGGCACTTCCGATCCCGGAGGACGCGCCTGTGATGAGGGCGGTGCCAGATTGAGAATTCGCCATTTCTGATCTCCTGATTACCCGACGGACTGTCCGGCATCGGCATCAGTTAGACCCGGAGCGGCATGGCTCATATGTCGAAGATGCCACCTTTTCAGCCACACTGCGCTTCTCCGGTCCAGGAACGGCGACGGCCTCAGGCGCCCGCACGGAGCGGGAAGTCTCCTGCCGGCGGTGGCCAGGTATCGTCTGTGCGAAGAGGAGTGAGATCGTGGCGGCGACGACGCCGGCCACGCCCATCAGCAGCCTTCGCTGTTCATTGTCGAAGATCATCCCGGATCTCCCCAGGCGCGGCCGTGCGTCAGGCGGTGCAGCCGATCATCCGAGCGGACAGGGCCCTGATCCCGCGATGTGCGGAGACCTTCACGTCCGACTCGCCGATCCCCTGGGCCCGCGCCGCCTCAGGCACGCTCAGCTCCAGAAGGCGCGTATTGCGGATCGCCCGCGCCTGCTTCTCCGGCAGGGTCCCAAGCAGGCTCGCCACATCGATTCGCGCGTCGCTGCTTGCCTGAAAGGACTCGACCGAGAGCCGCTCGTCGAAATCCTCGATCGGGTCGTGGCGCCGATATTGGCGGAAATGGTCGACCAGCTTGTGCCGCGCGATCGCGAACAGCCAAGGGGTGAAGGGCCGATTGCGATCGTAGCTGGCCCTGCGCTCGTGCACGGCGATCAGCACCTCCTGGACGAGATCCTCGATCGAAGCTGGGTCGCCCGTAAGCCGGCGCGCGAAGAAGCTCGCCACGATCGGACGCAGGGTCCGAAGGAGCATGAGCTCGGCGCGCGAGTCCCCGTCGAGGCAGCCCGTCATCCAGGTCCTGAGCTGATCCTCCCGGCTGCGAAGCTGAACCTGGCACCCGGATCCGGCGCCGGCCGGGAGCGGGATAGACTTCCCGGCGCCCTCTCCTTCACAGGGGCAGCCTGCGTTGGCGGCGATCCGGAAATGCGCACTCGTAGGGCTTGAGGGCATCTGGCTTCTCCTGCTGCGCGGCCCCCCAACGGGCCAGAGCGGATCGGCAGGATGGTGCGGTAAAGGCGCGGCGGCCGCCATTGCACCAAGGTGTGGGATATACCTTCGTGTATGTGCACTCCCCCGGCCTTTTCCTCGGCCACGGGAAGAAGCTTTTCGCGACGGCGACTTAAGCCGCGGCCCCGGCAGAAGGGACGATGCCGGGAGCGTGGCGCATCGTCAGGTGATGTGACAAGATGCGTCCGGAATGGACGAAAGAACGCATAGGCTGGAGGAGGGACTCGCCCATCAGGCGGGACCGATCCGCGGCTGGCTGACGCGCTATTTCGGAAGAACGGTCCGGGACCAGGCGGAGGTCGAGGATCTCGTGCAGGATGCGTTCGCCCGAATGGTCTCGCGAGACGGCGGCGGGCGAATCGAGAATATCAACGGCTACGTGCTGAAGACGGCTTCGAGCATCGTGGCCGACCGAGCCCGCCGGCGCTCCGCTCGCCGGGCCGATCTGCACGTGCCTTTCGACGCGGAGCTGCACGCAGGTGAGGAAATCGACCCGGAGCGCGTCCTTAGCGGGAGGGAGGAGCTGGATGCGGCCGCCGCGGCCCTCCTCGCTCTGCCGGAGCGGACCCGGACGGTGTTTATCCTGCGCCGGCTCGAAGGATACAGATATGCCGAGATCGCCGCCCATCTTGGAATTTCCGTGAGCGCAGTGGAGAAGCATCTGGTCAGGGCTCTGGGTCACCTCGCGGCTGAAAGGGCAAAGCGCGATGCTTCGTGAGGCGCTGACCCGCGAGCGGCTTCGCTCTATGGACCCGGACGAGGCGGCCGCCTATTTCGTCGCCCGCCGCGGCGAGGGGCTGACGAGCCAGGAGGAAGATCTCCTCGCCGAGTGGATGGCGGCCGACGAGGCGAATCCTGCGGCGCTTCGCCGGGTCGAACGTGGCTGGGACTGGCTGGAGGACGGCGGCGATCACGAGATCATCGCCGCGATGCGCGCGCACGCGCTCTCCGCCTCGCCTCAGCAGGCGAGCTGGTGGCCGGCCGCCGCAATCGTCGCGGCGGTCCTGATCGTCGGTCTGCTCAGCCTCATGCTGCTCAAGCCTTTCGCCGTCGGCCCGCCGCCGCCGCAAGAGATCGGCGCGCCCGTCGAATATGCGTCGGCCGAGCGCGAGGTACGGCAGATCAGGCTTCCCGATGGGAGTCTGCTCGCGCTCGACGCGGCGAGCAAGGCCGTCGCGCAATTCGGCGGCACGGCGCGCGCCGTTACCCTGAAACGCGGCCGCGCCTTCTTCACGGTGACGCCCGATCACTCCCGGCCGTTCGAGGTGACGGCTGCCGGGCGGCGCGTGGTCGCGCTGGGCACCCGCTTCGAGGTCGACCTGGCGGAGGGAGGGCTGTCGGTGTCGCTGGCCGAGGGGTGGGTCAGCGTCGCACCTGTCGGTGCCAGCGCGGCCGCGGTTTTCCTGGAACCTGGGCAACAGTTCGTCGAGCGGGACGGGAAAGCAGTCATTCGGCCGATCGCCGGTGGCGCGGAGGATGCCGGCAGCTGGACCGACGGGCTGCTGCGCTTCGACGACGAGACGCTTGCCGCCGCCGCAGCCCAGGTCAACCTCTACTCGCACGAACGGCTGGTGGTGCGCGACCCCGCCGTTGCGGCAATGCGCATATCGGGCGAATTCCGCGCTGGCGATGCGATGCGCTTTGCCCGCACCGTCGCGGAGCTTCGCCCGGTGCGCGTGATCCGCAGAGGCGGTGAAATCGAGCTCGTGGGGAGGAAGTAGAAAAGCGCGGCCATCGGGTGGGGATTTCCGGCTCGGCTGCGTCCTTCAGGGCGTGATCGGAGACACCCGAAGATGACCGGCCTCGCAGCGCACCTCGACTTCCGCATCCGGGCGATGCCGCTCGCCTTCGCACCGACGCGGCCCAGGCCGAGCGGCGCGACGCCGACTGGGCGGGGTCACCCGGAGGATCCCCAGAATACGACCAGAGCCAGCGCCATCGTCCATATCGTCGGCTGCGACGACGACGTCTGCAGGCTCCTCGAGGCGGTCGTGGCGGCGCCCGGCATCTCCACACGTGTCTACCGCGACCGCGAGCAGTTCCTGGAGGCGGCGCTTCCCGACGTCCCGGGCTGTCTGGTCATCGACAGGTCTGCCCTGAACGCGCCAGGCGTGGGCTCGAAACGTCGGCTGCCGCCTCTACTTCTGCCGCTCCCCGCGGTCGTGGTGGCGGGGGACGCCGATGTCGCGACGGCCGTCGGCGCGATGAAGGCAGGAGCGGTGGATTTCCTCCAGAAGCCGGTGCGGGAGGAGGAGCTCGCGGCCGCGGCGCGGGCGGCGATCGCCCTCGACCGCGAGCGACGCCGGGTGCGCCGGCGTGAAGCGGAGCTTCGGGCACGGTTCGCCACCCTGACGCCGCGCGAGCGGGAGGTGATGGCCCTCGTCGCCGCCGGATGGCTCAACAAGCAGGTCGCCGGCGAGCTCGGCGTCAGCGAAGTCACCGTCAAGGTCCACCGCGGCTCCGTCATGCGCAAGATGCGCGCAGCCTCGCTCGCCGACCTCGTCCGCATGGCTGACACCCTCGCCGCCCGGCCGCCCCGGTGAATGGCACCCGCCTCAGAAGCCTGCGCTGAGCGCCAGCTCCAGCCGCCGCCGTCGAGGGTCTCCGTATCGGCTGTAGCCGGGGAGGTTGAACTGGCTGAAGTCGGGCAGCCCGTAGCGGTAGCCGGTCTCGCGCGGAGGCGCCTTGTCGAACAGGTTGACCAGTCCGAAGTCGATCGTGAACTGGTGGAGCGGGCCGGCGTTCCGGACAACGAAGGTGTGGCTCGCATAAAGGTCCACGTACATCGCGGAGCGGACCCACCGCGAACCCTGAGCCCTGTGTTCCACCGTCTCACCGGTCGCGACATCCACGTCATAATGGCTGAAGAACTGGGCATTTGCGCCGACGGTGGTCGCGCCGATGGACCAGTCTACGCCCCCGTTGACGCGCCATTTGAGCGGGCCGTTCCGGAACCCCGCCCGCTCCACCGGAGGGTCGTCCAGCCGCTTCTGCCGGTTTCGCATCTGCAAGGTGGCGACGCCGTACAGGTGCAGTTTCCCCCTGATGAAGGGTGTGAGCCAGTCGAGGCGGCCATCGACGCTTTCGACCTTCACCTGCCCCGCGTTCATGGCGCGGTCGTCCAGAACCGTGATCGCGCCGCCGGTGTAGCCGAGCGCCCGATCGAGGTCGGTCAGCGGGGCGCGCACCACGCGGTCCGGCCAGAGTTCCTCGTGGTCGAGCAGGAACTGGGCGTCGACCGAGATCGCCTCGCGCCTCTTCCTTATGATGGAATAATCCACGGCGAGCCTGGGCCAGCGCCCGGCATCGGGGTTGAGCACCGCCCCGATCGAAAGCGTGTCGGCATCGGCTTTTCGAAGCTCCGGGTTCCCGCCCGTCTTATGAAGGAACGGACCGTCCCACCCGAGGTAGTTGTTCCCCCGCTTCGGATCGAGCCCCACAGCAAAGTAGGACGTCTCCTCCTTGGGGACGAGGTTGTAGAGCGCCGGCGGCTGCGAGCCGGTGGCATAGCTCGCACGCAGCATCAGCCAGGGGGTAGGACGCGACCTTGCGCCCGCGGTGAAGGAGGTCCCTCCGAAGTGATGGCGTATGCTCTCCTCGGCCGAGACATTCCGCGGATCGGGGTCGAAGGTCGTCCGCAGGCGGTCGTAGCGCGTCGCGAGCTGGAGCTCGAGATTTCTGACGAGCGGGAACGGTGCCGCATCTCCCAGCAAAGGGGCGCGCAGCTCTCCGTAGAGTGATGTGGTCAGATTTCCTCGAGGCGCGGTGATCGTCTCCTGTTCGCTGTCTCCCGATCCGGACTCCACACGTGTCGCGGTCGTGAAAGCCGGTACGCGCTCGCTGCGCCGTTCGCCAAGCAGGGAGAGGGTGACCGTGCCACCGGAGGTTCGGAACAGCGGGCCCGCCAGGCGCACGGACTGCTCGCGATACCGATTGCGCGTGCGTGCCTCGGTGACGGACCGTCTCGGATTGATGAAGGCCTGGCTCTGGAACTGCTGCCAGTCGCCGAGGGGGTTGAGGTCGGGTCCGTAAGGTGGCCCGAGGAAGACCGAATCCGAGTTTATAGTGTCGCGCAACACCTCGGCCCGGACTGAACCGAAGGTCAATTCAGCCGTGCCTCGCCAGCCCAGCGGCAGGTCCGCCACCAGGCCGGCGGTATACCTGGAGGTAGTGAACCGGGTGCGGTGGCGATCGCTCCATCCCGGCAGCGGAAACACCATGAGGACGCTCTCGTTGAAGGGATTTATCGGGGAGCTGTCGAAGGCAAGCATCACGCCTCGGGCCGCCCGGCCGACATGCTCGCCTGTATTGCGCAGCACCAGACCGTCGAGATAACCCTCCACGCCGCCACCGAAGCGGTGCCGTACGTTCAGGATCGCCGCGGAAGTCGTTGGCGTCGATCCAAGCGTAGTGTTCGCCTGCCCTTCCGAGAGCGAAAAGTCGCGCTGACCGGCGTGCGATCTCAAGGCCTGTACCATCTCCGCCGGCGTCCCCGCGAAGCCGACCGGGAGGAAGGTCTGGCCAACGCCCAGCGTCCCGCCACCGAACTCCGGCTTCAGCGAGAGCGACGCGTCGAGGAGGGGCGTGACGAAGACCGAGTTCGCGAGGGGCCATGTGAAAGAGAAGCTGTCGGGATCGAAGTGGAAACTTCGCTCGAGATCCCGCTCGGCATAGTCGCGCTGCCCCACCAGCAGCGGCCGCGATTCTGCGTGGCTCGCATAGAGCATCACGTCGGTTCGGCCGCCATCGGGGCTGAAGCCGAGGCGACCTTCAACACTCAGCCGCCGCGCATCTCCCCTCGAAGTGACGCCGGTCGTGCCGTGAAGCTCCACGCCCCGGTAGTTGCGGGCGATGACCACGTTGACGACGCCGCCGAGCGCGCCAAAGCCGTAGATCCCGCCCGCAGTTCCGGTAAGGGTCTCGATGCGCTCGACGGCGTGAAGCGGGATCGCATTCAGGTCGGGCTGCCGAAAGCCGAACCCGATGTCGGGCAGGAGAAGCTCGAAATTCGTCCACCCGGGGATGCTCGGAAGCCTGCGGCCGTCGACAAGGACGAGCGTGCCGTCCGAGCCTATCCCTCGAAGGTCGATCTGGGAGACGGTCTCTCCCTGATCGGACAAGGAGGGTGGAACCACCTGCGTATTGGACGTGATCCGGCTTCGGAAATAGTCGTCGATATTGTCCCTGTGGGCGCTGAGAACCTCCTTCCCCGAGGTCACCCTGTAGGGCTGCACGTCGCTCTCGCGCCGGCGGATGTCGGCATTCTGGGTGCGGCGCCCGACGACGAGGATCTCCGGCACCGGAGCCTCCTCCGGCGTTGCGTCTGCCGCGGGGACCTCGGCCCGCGGCCGCGGGGGCGCCAGCCTCTCGATGATGAACGCGCCGGAGCCGGTGCGGCGGGCGGCAAGCCCAGTACCGGCGAGCAGCCGGCCGAGCGCGGCTTCGGCGCTGAGCCTGCCCTCAACCGCGGGCGCCCGGATCCCGCGCACCGCAGCTTCGTCGAACACGATCTCCACCCGCGCCTGCCGCGCCAGCTGGTGCAGGGAGGAGGACAGAGGGCCGGCGGGCAGCTGAAGCGCCGGGCCTTGTCTGGGTGCGGCCGCCACGGCCACCGGCGCTCCCATCGCGAGAAGCGATGCGATAAGCAGTCCCGCGACGCCCCGTCCGACCCCCATGCCGACTCTCCGGGAGAGTTCTCAACACGCATAGCAGAAGGGCCCGGCAAGGTCACGCCCCGCCGGCGCGCCGGAACCCGTGCGCTCAGGGCGCCCTCCGGCAGGTTTGGTGCCCGTAACGCCAGCCTCACCGCCGTCGAACTCCCCGGGCGCCCCTCGTGGGCCGGGGAGAGACTGGTGGCCGCGATCGCAACCTCAGTATCCGAAACGGGTGCCGGCCCTTCCGCCGTCGCGGCGGCGGCGCCGCCTCTGACGCGAGCCGACGTGCTGATGCTCGGCACCGCCTTGGCCGGCTTCCTGCTCGTCAACCTGGCGGGCCAGTCCGTCGCGTCCACCCTCCCGGACATCCAGGGAGGAGTCGGACTGACGTCGGACGAGGGATCGTGGCTGACCACCGTCTATTCGATGGCCTCCTTCGCCGGAGTGGTCTGCTCAACGCCCCTCATGCGAGCCTTCGGCCTCGGCCGCTACACGGCGGCGGCGGCGCTTGCATTTGCGCTCGCGGGCCTCGGCTGCGCCTTGGCGTCCCCGCTCGCGCTCCTGCTCGGGCTGCGCGCGGTCCAGGGTTTCGCTGCCGGAGGCTTCGGTCCAGGCGCCTTCATGGCGACCTTCGCGGTCATGCGCGGGCCGCGGCAGCCGCTGGGGCTTTCTCTTCTGGCGCTGACCCTGCTTCTCCCGGCGGCCTGGGGTCCTGCCGTCTCCGGCTTCCTCGACGAATCGCTCGGCTGGCAAGCGGTCTTCCCGCTCCAGGGCATGGCCGGGGGCGCCCTTGCGGCTGCCAGCATCCTCTTCATCCCCCGGCCCCCGATCGCCCTGAGCACACTCAAGGCAGACTGGGCGGCGCTGCTGCTGCTGGCGGTGGCCCTAGCTGCCTCGCTCCTGCTGCTCGGCCAGGGAACCCGCCGCTACTGGCTCGACAGCCAGATCATCACCTGGTCGGTCGCGGTCGCCGCCGGCGGCTGGGCCGGCTTCCTGGCAACCCTGACACGTTCGCCGTCCCCCGCGATCGACGTCGGGCTTCTGTCGAGACGGGGGTTCCTCGTCCCAATCCTTCTCAACCTGCTCTTCCGGGCCGGCTTCGCCAGCACCGCTTATCTGGTGCCGCAGTTCCTCGTCCTGATCCAGGGGTATCGGCCGCTCGAGCTTTCCCGGCTGTTCCTCTGGACGGGCGTTGCCCAGCTCATCGCCTTTCCGCTCGCGCTGTGGCTCCTCCGACGGACCGATGGGCGGCTGGTCGCCGCCTCGGGGCTCCTGCTGTTCGGGGCGGGAGTGCTGCTCTCGGCCCGCTCCACCGGACTCGCGGCCGCGGATCAGTTCCAGAT
Organism: Allosphingosinicella sp.; assembly: GCA_036386335.1. Lineage (GTDB taxonomy): Bacteria > Pseudomonadota > Alphaproteobacteria > Sphingomonadales > Sphingomonadaceae > Allosphingosinicella. The sequence continues at coordinate 52,736 of DASVVY010000013.1, forward strand.
CGCCCTCGCGCTCGCCGGTGCCGGACAGGTGCTCTTCCTGGTTCCGAACCTGCGCGCGGGCGGCAAGGTGCTCACTCCTGCCGATGCGCCGACAGCCTCCCTCGCCTTCAACGTCACCACCCTCGGCGGCACGTCGCTGGGCGTGGCTCTGGCGACGGAGCTGGTGACGGAGCGGCAGAAGTTCCACGCGGGCGCACTGGCCGAGAGCGCGGCAGCCTTCGGTGCCAAGCTCGACCGGCTGGACGATCTCGCGGCCCTGTTCGCTGCGCGGGTGGGCGACGACGCGCTCGCCGCCGGCCGGGCCGTGGCAACCGTGGCCGGAGTGATTCGGCGCGAGTCGCTGGTGCTTTCCTTCAACGACGGCTTCCTGCTCGTCGGGATGCTGCTTGCGGCAAGCGCTGCGGGCCTCCTCTTCCTCGACCGCCAGCCGCCCCCGGCGGCTTCCACCGCCCCTTCGCCAGGAGCATCCTCGTGACCCTCTCCAGATCCGCGATCATCGCCCTCATTGTCGCCGTCCTCGTCTTCGTCGGGACCGGCTATGCGCTCGTGGGCGCGAGCCCCGCGTCTGGCACCGACAATGCCTATGTCCGTGCAGATGTTACCCCGGTCAGCACAAAGGTGGCGGGCCTGGTCGCCGAGGTCCGCGTCGCGGACAACCAGGAGGTGAAGGCAGGGGACGTGCTGTTCCGGATCGACGACCGCGACTATCGTGCCCGGGTCGATGAAGCCAAGGCGACCCTCGCCGCCCGCCGCGCGGCGATCCTTAGCCTCGACCGCAGCCTGGCCTTGCAGCGCGCCGCGGTCGACCAGGCCGGGGCCGGCGTCGACGGTTCCTCGGCCGAGGCCGCCCGCGCCCGGCGGGAGCTGGCCCGCATCGCGGTCCTTCGGAGCCAGGGCTGGGTCACCCGCGCCAGGGGCGACGAGGCCGAGGCAGCAAGCGAGAAGGCCGTCGCCGAGGTGGCCGGGGCACGTGCGAGCCTGGTCGCCTCGCGCCGTCAGATCGCCGTGATCGAGGCGCAACGGCCCCAGCTCCTCGCCGACATCGATGCCGCCGAGGCGGCGCTCCGCCTCGCGGAGATCGACCTCGACAGCACCATCATCCGCGCACCGACCGATGGCCGGGTCGCGGAGCGGCAGGCGCGCAAGGGCCAGTACGTCCGGCCCGGAACGCAGCTGATCGCACTGGTCGCGCGCAACGTCTGGATCGTCGCCAACTTCAAGGAGACGGAGCTTCGCGGAATGCGCGCCGGCGAACCGGTGTCGGTCGTCGCTGACGCCTTGCCCGGCCGCACCTTCGCCGGCGCCGTCGAAAGCCTCTCCCCTGCAAGCGGAGCGCAATTCGCTCTGCTGCCCCCCGACAACGCGACCGGCAACTTCACCCGGATCGTGCAGCGAATCCCGATCAAGATCGCGCTGCGGCTCGGACAGCCGGGGCAAGCGGAGCTGCGCCCCGGAATGTCGGCGCGGGTCCGGCGGCTGGCCGGGCGGGAGTAACCTTCCGGCACCAACCTGCGAACTTCAAAGGAAGGAGACGCTCGATGGGCCGGATCGCCCCGAAGCAGGACTGCGCGAAGGACAAGCAGAATCCACCGACTTCTCCGGAGCAGCCGCTCTGCCTGCTCCGCCGCTGGTGCGCGAACGTAGCCGAGTGGTGGTGCTCTCCCCCGCCGCACCAGCCCGGCTGAGCCCGGATCGGCGCTCAGCGCAGGGATCTGAACCCCGCCCTCAGCTCCTCCACGAACGCCTCGGGCTGCTCCCAGGCGGCGAAGTGACCGCCCTTGGGGAGCCGGTTGTAGTGGATGAGGCGCGGAAAGGCCCTTTCGGCCCAGCTCCGCGGCGCCTGGTAGAGCTCGTCCGGGAAGGCGCTCACCGCCACCGGCACCTTCACCCCCTGGGGCGCGAAAAAGGCGAGCTTGTTCTCCCAGTAGAGCCGCGCCGACGACACGGCGGTGCCGGTCAGCCAGTAGAGGGTGATGTTGTCGAGCACGTCGTCGCGGCTCAGACCCTCCGACGTCCCGCCGAAGACACGTGCGATCAGCTCGTAGCTGCGGGCGTCGTGGTCGAGGATCCAAGCGGCGAGACCGACCGGGCTGTCCTCGAGGGCATAGAGCGTCTGCGGACGGCTGGACATCTCCTGCGCATAGGCGAGACCCTTCTTCAGGAAGAAGTCGAGCTGGTCGTACGCCCGCCGTTCGTCGGGCGAGAGGCCCGCCGGAGCCGGCTCGCCGGCATGGAGGGCCTTGGAGATGTCCGCCGGGACTGCGGAGGGCATGTTGAGATGGATGCCGCGGACGCGCGAGGGCGCGAGCACCGCCATCTGCTCGGTCACCGGGTCTCCCCAGTCCCCCCCCTGTGCGACGAACTTGCCGTAGCCGAGGCGCTCCATCAGCACGATCCAGGCGCGCGCGATCCGCACCGGGTCCCAGCCCTTTTCGGTCGGCTTGCCGGAGAAGCCGTAGCCCGGGAGGGAGGGGATCACGATGTCGAACGCATCCGAGGCGCGACCGCCATGGGCGGTCGGGTTCGTCAGAGGCTCGATGATCTTGAGCTCCTCGACGATCGACCCCGGCCAGCCGTGGGTGACGATCAGCGGCAGCGCGTTCTTATGCTTCGAACGGACGTGGATGAAGTGGATGTCCACGCCGTCGATCGTGGTGACGAACTGGGGCAGGGCATTGATTCTCGCCTCGAAGCGCCGCCAGTCATAGTCGATCTCCCAGTAGCGGGCGAGCCTGCGCACCGTTTCGAGCTGCACGCCCTGGCTTCCATCCGGGACGAGCTCCCGGGTCGGCCAGCGGGTTGCCGCGATCCGGCGACGAAGGTCCTGCAGCGCCTCGTCCGAGGCATGGAACGAGAAAGGCCGGATCGCCTCGTCGGCTGCGGAGGGCGCCGCTGCGCCACCGGCGGCCCCTGCCGCAGGAGCCGTCCGAGCCGCTGCCGGGAGCGCTGCCACGGCGACCGCCGCGGTCGCGGCAAGGAGGGAAATCGCGTTCATCATCGATCCTTTCAGGGCGGCACCGCCGGAAGCCCGGACACGGGGGAGGGAATGTGAGGACGCGGGGGTTGGGAGAGGGGGCCGCCCCCGCGCCCTCGAAACTCAGCGCAGCGATTTGAACGCGGCCCTGAGCTCCTGCGCAAAGATGGTCGGCTGCTCCCAGGCGGCGAAGTGACCGCCCTTGGCTGCGCGGTTGTAATAGATGAGGTTCGGGTAGGCCCGCTCGGCCCAGCTTCTCGGCGCCTCGTACTGTTCGCCCGGGAACACGGTCACCGCGACCGGGGTGGTCACGCCCTTCGCGTTGAAGAAGCCGCCTTTATACTCCCAGTAGAGGCGGGAGGCGGAGACGCCCGTGTTGGTCAGCCAGTAGAGGGTGATATTGTCCAGGATCTCGTCGCGCGTGAGCTCGCCCGAAGCGCTGCTCCTGCGCTCGAGAGCCTCGGCCACCGCGGCGGCGGGCTGGCCGTTCGCATCGTTGTGATCGAGCAGCCACGCGGCGAGGCCGACCGGCGAATCGGCGATCCCGTAGAGCGTCTGCGGGCGCGACGCCATCAGCCGTGCATAGTCGACCTGCTTGAAGGTCCTTACCAGTTGCTCATAGGCACGCAGCTCCTCCGAGGACAGGCCCGGGGGCGGCGGCGCCCCCGCAAGCAGCGCCTTGTCCACATCCGCAGGAACGGTCGCCGGCATGTTGGTGTGGATGGCGAGCAGGCCGGGAGGCGCCTGGAGGGCCATCTGGTCGACGACGAACGCGCCCCAGTCGCCACCCTGGGCGACGTAGCGGCCGTAGCCGAGGAGCTTCATTAGCGTGTCCCACGCCCGGGCCATCCGCTCAGGCCCCCATCCGGTGCCGGTGGGCTTACCCGAGAATCCGTAGCCCGGCATGGACGGAATGACGACGTCGAAAGCATCCTCGGCACGTCCGCCGTGGGCCGTCGGGTCGGTGAGGGGTCCGATCAGCTTCACCTGCTCGACGACCGAGCCAGGCCAGCCATGGTTGATGATCAGCGGCAGCGCGTCCGGGTGCCTGGACCTGACGTGGATGAAGTGGATGTCGAGCCCGTCGATGCGGGTGACGAACTGCGGAAGGGCGTTCAGCCGGCGCTCGGCCTTGCGCCAGTCATAATCGGTCGCCCAGTAACGGGCGAGCTTCTCCATCGTGGCGAGCGGGACGCCCTGCGACGAATCGGCGACGGTTTCCTTTTCCGGCCATTGGGTGGCGAGAATGCGCCGCCGCAGCTCCTCGATGGCACGCTGGGACGCGTGGAACCGGAACGGCCGGATCGCCTCGTTTCCGCCGGCCTCCTCGCCTTGAGCCGTGGCCGCAAGCGCGAGCGTCGGGACTGCCGCTCCCGCCGGCACGGCGGCAGCCCCGCCGCGCGCAGCGGCGGCCGTCTGCCCCGACGGAGCCGGCGCGGCATGCGCCGGGGAAGGCGAGAGTAGCGCGAACGCCCCGGCAAGTGTGGTCGCCGCCAGGGCCCGCCAGTGCGGCGAAGGCAGAGGATTTGAGCGCATTCGATGTCTCCTGAAAGCAGTCCGTGCCGCGACGGAGGGCCATCGCATTGCAGCGCAGGACAGTTCGGAGCGTCGGGTGGCGCGGTTACATCCTCTGCTGGTAACCGGCATGGCGCGTAGCGCGAAGAAGGAGGAGGAAGAGGAGGAAGCCAGTGCCGGATATCTGGAGCCCCGTTCAGGTCGGGCGGATGCGCCTCCCCCACCGGACCGCGATGGCGCCGATGACCCGAAGCAGAGCGCTTCCCGACGGGAGCCCCAGTCCGATGGCTGCCGACTATTATGCCCAGCGGGCGAGCCTTGGTCTCCTCATCACGGAGGGTACCCAGCCGTGCGAGGACGGGCAGGGCTACCTCGACACGCCCGGCATCCACACGGACGCTCATGTGGAGGGCTGGCGCCGGATCACCACGGCGGTCCACCGCGCGGGCGGGCGCCTGTTCATCCAGCTACTCCACGTGGGCCGTATGTCGCACCCCGACAACACGCCGCATCACCGCCAGCCGGTCGCTCCGTCCGCCGTCGCCCCCAAATCGGCGATGTTCACGGCGGGTGGCCTGCTGCCGATCCCGGAGCCCCGGGCTCTGACTGCAGACGAGATCGCGGGTATCGTCCGTGACTTCGCGACAGGCGCGCAGCGCGCGATCGAGGCCGGAGCCGACGGCGTCGAGATCCATGGCGCCAATGGCTATCTGGTCCAGCAGTTCATCGCTCCCAACGCCAACCTGCGGCGGGACGATTACGGCGGCAGCATCGACAACCGGATCCGCTTTGCGCTCGAGGTGACGCGGGCGGTCGCGTCGGCCATCGGGGCCGACCGCACCGCGCTCCGCCTGTCGCCCGGATCCGGGTATGGAGATGTCGCCGAAGGCCCGGAAGGGCCGGCGCTGTACCGCCGCCTGCTCGCCGAGCTGGACGGCCTCGGCCTCGCCTATCTGCATCTGGTGCACGCCGGAGACGAGCCGCTCCTGGCGGACATGCGCAGCTCCTGGCACGGGGTGCTGATGGTGAACCGTGCCGGCGGCGGCCGCGAGCGAATCGGCCGGGACGTGGCGGCGGGACTGGCCGATCTGGAATCCTTCGGCGAGATGGCCCTCGCCAATCCGGATTTGATCGAGCGCATCCGCTCGGGCTCACCGCTCAACGAGCCGCGCAGGGAGTTCTTTTACGCCGGAGGCGCAGAAGGCTACACAGACTACCCGAAGCTCGAGGCCACCGGACCATCGGGTCGCGGGCGCATTCCTAGGAAAGAGCCGATCGCCCCTGCAACCGGTCTGGAGGACGAAACGACGAGGTGAGGACTCTCCGAAGGGCTGACGCTGGACGAAGGAAGGCCCGCGCCTTCTCTGCCCGACGCCTGCCCCGCCGGTCTTCGGAACCGCCCGCCTTATCGCCGCTTGCCCTTGAGCAAGTCCGCCGCCGCGGGCAGGCCGGCGGTCAGCAGGTCCGCCCACTCCTGCGCAATCTCCCGGCGCCGCTCCATGTACGCCGCCCGACTATAGGCGCCTTCGACCTTGTTGCCGGGAATATGGCCGAGCATCAGGTCGATGACGGCTCGGTCTCCCGGGCGGCCGAGCCGCTCCGCTCGCTCGTTCATGACCGTGGAGAAAGCGGCCCGCCAGCCGTGCGGCACGTGACGGCCGTGATAGCCGCAACGATGGTACAGATACCCCGTCACATCTTGAGGTAAGTGTTCCGCCAGACATCTGTGTCAGTATCGACACCGGTCTTGGTCGTATTCCAAGGAAGGAGCGAGGCGTCTTCCGCGTCTAGAAAGACATAGCCTCGGAAGCGCGCGAATTGACCGTGGAACTTCGGCATCGTGACGCCTTGCTCTTCGTCGCCAGCGGCGCGCACCCAAAAGTATTTCCTTGGATGTGATTGTGTTTCGCAATTCCCCCGCCTAAGTCTCGGGTTCGGGGGATGATTCGCTCATTTTGTCGTCCGTGACGCACTCTGGTGCGGCCGACGTGCCGTGCCTGCCACGCAGCGTTCTCGGAGGACAAGCAGATGTATCATGAAAACCAAACAGGAGCCGCAGGAACGAACGGCACGCCTGGCACCGGCCAAGCCGGCGGCGCGGGACAGAGCAGAGCCTTCACCTACGCGGACCCCCTGGATGCATTGGAGAACTACTTTTCCGTCGAGATGACCGGTGGCTCGGGCGGCAACGGCGGATCGGGGACTCAGGGCGATGGCTCCGGCCATCCAGGTGGAGATGGCGGCGCAGGCGGCTCAGGTGGTGCCGGCGGCAGCGCCACGGCGGAAATCCGCCACGCCGGCGGGACTGGCTCGCTTGTGACGCAAGCCACAGGCGGAGATGGGGGAGACGGCGGGTACGGCGGATATGCCGGCAACGCAATTGAGAATAATCAAGAAGTGTATGCTCAGGGCGGTAACGCCGGAAGCAGCGGCGTCGGCGGCAGTGCTTGGGCGACCATCGACGGGGTCGCTGATCTCTCTCTTCCGACGACGGGTCCGGCGGGTGGCTATGCTGTCCTCGCCTTCGCGGCGGGCGGCGCGGGCGGCGGCGGGGCTCCTGGGGGCTATGGCAGCCCCTCCCACGCATCCGGCGCGGTCGACGGAGCGGGGAGTGGCGGTGCCCGCGGTGGAGACGCTGAGGCGCTGATCACCGGAAACACGATCGATATCGCAGCCAATAGTCTGCGCATCTATGCGAGTGCCGACGCCGGCGACGGGGGCGTGGGCGTGACTGGTAACTATTACTATTTGTCCACGGCGGGAGGCAATGCGGGTTCTGCGAGTGCAGAGATCTCGAGCAATGTCGTAACCGGGAGCAGTGGAGCCGAGGCGATATCCTTCGAACTCGACGGCATGCGGGCGAGCGGAGGTATAGGAGGCTCCGGCTACGGATATAACGGAGAGGACAGGTCCGCGCCCAACGGCGCATCCTCGATCACCGCGCTGAAGCTCCAGGACAACGAAGTCAACCTTGGTGCTGGCGACGACAGGCTGACAATCAGATTCTCCACCTACGAGGGAGGCGCGCTGACCTTCACGGGCAACACCTTCGGTGGAGGAAGCGGTTTCGACACGCTGGTGCTCGACGGTTCGCTCCTCGATGCGTCCGGCACACGCGTCTCCGGCATCACCTTCGATCTGACCGCCAGTAGCTACACGGGCTTCGAACGAGTCGAAGGGACCACGGCCTCGGACAAGATCATGGCGAGCAACGACGGCATGTCGATGTTCGGCCTCGGCGGGGATGACGAACTTACCGGCGGGAACGGGTCGGACTATCTCGATGGCGGGGATGGCGTGAACAGGCTCGCCGGCGGCGCGGGGAACGACCGGTACGTCGTCGATGATGCGAACGACACCGTCGTCGAAGATGCCGACAAGGGCTGGGACACCGTCCGCAGCTCGATCACCTACACCCTGGGCGCCGATGTTGAGAACCTCGTGCTGACGGGGACCGCCGTCATCGACGGCACCGGAAACGAACTCGACAACCGCTTGACCGGCAATAACGCCGCCAACACGCTCGCCGGGGCCGCGGGACACGACTGGCTCGACGGCGGAGCCGGCGCAGACAGGATGGTCGGGGGCACCGGCGACGACCTGTACTTCGTCGATCACCTGTCGGATCTGGTGGAGGAGAGTTCCGGCGAGGGTATGGACGAGGCCCGCAGCACCGTCAGCTACAGCCTGGTGGGCACCGACGTGGAACTGCTCACCCTGAAGGGGAACATGGCCATAGACGGCACCGGCAACGGCCTCGCCAACACGATCGCCGGCAACGAGGCGGCGAACAGGATCGATGGCGGTGCGGGCGCCGACGTGATGCACGGCCAAGGCGGTAGCGATGTCTATGTCGTGGATGATCTCGGCGACAAGGCTTATGAGAAGGCGAATCGCGGCCACGACACTGTCATGAGCTCGCTAAGCTACAGCCTCGGCGGGCAATATGTCGAAGACCTCGTGCTCACTGGGACCGGGGCGACGAAGGGAGTGGGCAACTCCCTCAACAACGTCATTACCGGCAACAATGCCGCGAACCGGCTGCTCGGCGACGCCGGCAACGACAAGCTCTACGGCGGCCTCGGCAGTGACAGCTTGACCGGGGGCACCGGAGCGGACGGCTTCTACTTCGACAGCGCGCTCGGCTCGGGCAATGTCGACAGGATGCTCGACTTCTCGGTCCCAGACGACACGCTCCACCTGGATCGCAGCATCTTTTCGGCCATCGGCACGAACGGCGTGCTCGG